>NZ_SAUN01000001.1:2179264-2490588 GCF_004011505.1 Nonomuraea polychroma | reverse complement strand
GAACCAGGCCCCCACCAGTTGCCCGTAGTACGGCCAGCTGTGCTCGGTGTCCGCAGCCGAATGCACCCCCACGTAACCGCCCCCGCCGTCCACATACGTCTGGAAGGCGGCCTGCTGGTTGTCGTTCAGCACATCACCGGTGGTGTTGAGGAACACCACCGCCTTGTACTGGGCCAGGTTGGCCGTGCTGAAGGCGTTCGAGTCCTCGGTGGCGTCGACGGCGAAGTCGTTGGCGGCCCCCAGGTCGCGGATGGCCTGGATCCCGCTGGGGATCGAGTCGTGCCGGAACCCGGCCGTCTTGGAGAACACCAGCACTTTGAAGGCGGCGGCCTGGGCGGGGATGGCGGGGATCACCGTCCCGGCGGCGGCGATGATCGCCACCATGGTCACCGACAGGCGTCGCCGCACAGATGTCTTTCGGTTGCTCCCCGCGATGCGCCCGAACGCGGCGGGGGTCAGATGTCGCAGCATGGGTGTCCTTTCGTCGCGGGGCCGGCGCGGCCCCTTCTCGGCGCTGAAGGTGGGCCGCTGCCGGGCGTCGCG
Organism: Nonomuraea polychroma; assembly: GCF_004011505.1. NCBI lineage: Bacteria > Bacillati > Actinomycetota > Actinomycetes > Streptosporangiales > Streptosporangiaceae > Nonomuraea > Nonomuraea polychroma. The sequence goes on along the minus strand of NZ_SAUN01000001.1, from coordinate 2,490,045 downwards.
TCAATGGGTGATCGCGGTGCGGTTGAGGCCGGGCGGTGTGACGGGTGGCCTCAGACGCGGGTCCAGCGCTGGTTGGTTCCTCCGGTGCAGGTCCAGATGTGCACCTTGGTGCCGTTGGCGGTGCCGGCGCCGCTGACGTCCAGGCACTTGTCGGCCCCGACTGCGGTGACGGTGCCGTCGGCGTTGAGTCGCCACTTCTGGTTGTTCTGCCCGTTGCAGTCCCAGATGATCACCGCGGTGCCGTCCGCCGTCCCTCCCCCGTTCACGTCCAGGCACTTGCCGCCGTAGACCCGCAGCTCACCGGCGCTGGTGGAGGTCCACTGCTGGTTGGCTTGCCCGTTGCAGTCCCAGATCTGCACCTGCGCGCCGTTGGCCTGCGAGGCGCCGCTGACGTCCAGGCACCGCCCTGACCCCACACCCCGCAGCGCACTCGTCGACGGGGAGGGCGATGTGCCGGTGTCGAGGGTGAAGGCGTCCACGTCGAACAGGTAGCCCTGTCCGGTCGGGCCGCGGAAGACCAGGTACAGCGTCGTCGTGCCGGCCGGCGCGCCGCTGAGGTTCGCCGAGACGTCGGTGAAGGTGTCCCAGCTGCCGGTGCTCGCGACGTTCACCGTCCCCAGCAGTGTGCCTGTCGCCGAGCCGGCCCGCACCTCGATCCGGCCGCCCGCGCCGGCCGAGGACACCCGAGCGGTGATCCTCGTCGCGTTGCCCAGGTTGTACGGCTGGAAGGAGATCCAGTCGCCGTCGTCGGTGAAGCCGACCGTCTTGCCGCCTTCCGCGGTGGCGTGGTCGGTCGTCTGGATGCCCTGCTGGGCGCCGAAGTGCTCGGCCTGCCGGTGCCGCAGCTGGAGCGTACGGGCGCTGGTGGAGGTCAGACCGCCCTTGTCGGTGTAGGAGGCCTCGAAGACGCCGTAGATGTTGGCCCCGGCGTCGTGCTCACCGTCGACCGGCACCGAGATGGAGCCCGAGCAGCCGGTCGTGGAGGTGATCTTGTGGCGGTGGCTGTCGTGGCCGAGGAAGTAGGCGACGGTGACCCCGGTGCAGTCGATCGTGCCGTCCTCCGGGTCGCTGACGGCGACCTGGAAGGGCACGGTGTCACCGAAGGAGAACAGTTGCCCGTCGGCAGGGGTGGTGAGGCTGACTGTCGGCGCGGTGTTGCCGACGTTCACGATCACGTTCGCCGTGCCGGTGAGACCCTGCGGGTCCCGGACCGTCAGCGTCGCCGTGTAGGCGCCGTTCGTGGTGTAGGTCTTGCTCGGATTCGCCGCCGTGGAGGTGGTGCCGTCGCCGAAGTTCCACGAGTAGGTCAGCGCGCCACCCTCCGGATCGGAGCTGCCCGCCGAGGAGAAGTTCACCGTCAGCGGGGCCGGCCCCGAGGTCTTGTCGGCGGACGCCTTGGCGATCGGATTGCGGTTGGCGCTGCCGATGTGCTCGATGCGATACAGCGCCTGGTTGTTGTTCCCGGTGCCGTAGTCGAGGACGTACAGGGCACCGTCAGGACCGAAGGCCATGTCCATCACCTGCGTCCCTGACCAGGGGAACGCCGAGATCTCCCCGTAGGCGCCGTCCGACTTGACCTCGATCGCCTTGATCCAGCGCCGGCCGTACTCACCGGCGAAATACCGCCCGTCGAGCGCCTGGGGGAACTTGACGGCCGAGTTCAGGTCCGGGTCGTAGCGGTAGACCGGACCACCCATCGGCGACTCCGACCCGGAGCCGAACTCCGGCGGAGATCCGGCGTCCCCCGCGTACCTGATCCACGCCGGCTTCGCCGGAGGCAGCGTGGCGAGGCCGGTGTTGCGGAAGGAGTTGTTGGTGGGGCCACCCGCGCAGTTGTACTTCGGACCGGTGCTGTTGGTGGCGAAGTTCCATTCGTTGTAGGTCTCGCTGGTGGTGTTCGTGCCCGTGCAGTACGGCCAGCCGTAGTTGCCGGGAGCGGTGATGCGATCGAACTCCACCTGCCCGCTCGGCCCGCGGTTGGGGTTGGTCACACCCGCGTCCGGCCCGTAGTCGCCGAGGTAGACGATGCCGGTCGCCTTGTCCACGCTCATCCGGAACGGGTTGCGGAAGCCCATCGCGTAGATTTCCGGCCGGGTCTTCGCCGTCCCCGGCGGGAACATGTTGCCGCTGGGAATCGTGTAGGTGCCGTCGGGCTGCGGTTTGATGCGCAGGAGCTTGCCGCGCAGGTCGTTGGTGTTGGCGGACGAGCGCTGGGCGTCGAACTGCGGGTTGCGGTTGGTCCGCTCGTCCAGCGGGGAGTAGCCGCTCGACTCGAAGGGGTTGGTGTCGTCCCCGGTGGTCAGATACAGGTTTCCGGCGGCGTCGAAGTCGATGTCCCCGCCCACGTGACAGCACTGGCCGCGGTCGTTCTGGACCCGCAGGACCACCTTCTCGCTGGTCATGTCGAGAGTGTCGTCCGACTTGAGGGTGAACCGGGACAGGTACAGCTCGCCCTTCCACTGGTCAAACTGGGCCTGCGTGCCGGTGCTTGGCGCATCACCGTTCGGCGTGCTGAGCCGCGGCGAGTAGTAGAGCCAGAGGTACCGGTTCGACGCGAAGTTCGGGTCGACCGCCACACCCTGCAGGCCCTCCTCGTCGTGAGTGTAGACGTTGAGCCTGCCGGCCACCTTCGTGTTGCCGTTGACATCGGTGACGCGCACCGTGCCGTCGCGCGCCGTGTGCACCACCGACCGATTCGGCATCACGGCCAGCGACATCGCCTCGCCCAGCTCCGCTCCGCCCGACGCGAGAGACACCTGCTGGTAGTCGGACGGCGGGATGACCAGGGCGTTCGCCGGGGAGGCGTTGAGCGCCAGAGCTCCGGGAGTGATCAGCACCATCGTGGTCAGTAACGTGAGCAACGGACGTCGGGACATGGGTGTTCTCTCCTGACACATGAAGACCAGTCAGGGCAAGGCGCGCGCCACCGCGCTGTTGCCAGAGTTCCGGTTCGTGCCCAGAGGAGTGCCGCCTCTGGTTCCTCATCCGGCCGCCGATTGCGGCGGCCGGTCGCGAGGGCGCGTCGTCAGACGCGGGTCCACTTCTGGTTGGTGCCGCCGTGGCAGGTCCAGATCTGCATCTTGGTGCCGTTGGCAGTGCCGGCGCCGCTGACGTCCAGGCACTTGTTCGCGCCGACCGCCGTGATGGTGCCGTCAGAGTTGAGTCGCCACTTCTGGTTGTTCTGGCCGTTGCAGTCCCAGATGATCACCGCGGTGCCGTCCGCCGTACCCGCCGCGTTCACGTCCAGGCACTTGTTGCCGTAGACCCGCAGCTCACCGGCGCTGGTGGAGGTCCACTGCTGGTTGGCCTGCCCGTTGCAGTCCCAGATCTGCGCCTGCGCGCCGTTGGTCTGGGAGGCGCCGGTGACGTCCAGGCACCGGCCAGACCCGACACCCTTGAACGCACCCGTGTTCCCTGAGGGCTGGCCCTGGGGTCCGGCGGACGCCATCACGGCCTGGGCGCCCGCCGGCCAGGCGCCGTTGGTGACGGTGACATTGTTGTTCACCACATTGCCGCGGTCGCCGTTGGTCACGTTGGTGCTGCCGTTGGTCGACCAGTTGCCGGTGACGGTGAAGTTGCCCATGTTCTCGCCGTACCAGTAGTTCGCGGTGGCCCAGGTGCCGGTGTTCGAGAGCACGTTGTTCCTGACGGTGTAGTACCTGGAGCCCTCGTCGAAGTAGATGCCGAACCAGCCGTTGGTGCGCAGGCAGTGGTTGTCGCTGATCACCGCGCCCGGGTTCCACGACAGCGTGTAGATGCAGCCGCCGTCGGTCATCTGCTGCATGACGTCGTGCACGTAGTTGCCGATGAGCCGGTTGTTCGACGCGGTGGTGGGCGTGGTGTAGCGCGGCTGGAAGTCGTACAGGCCGCGGTTGGCGTAGTGGGTGCTGCCGCCAGGCTCGTTGGCGCCCCAGCCGTACCCGATCGACATGCCGGTGTACGGCATGTTGTAGACCTCGTTGTGGGACACGTTGGTGTTGGTGACGTAGGTGGTCAGGACCGAGACGACGCCCCGGTGGTCCAGGCCGAGGTCGTGGATGCGGTTGTCGCTGATGGTGATGTTCCGGTTGACCATCCGCTGGTCACTCGGGTGGTGCGCGTCGGCGCGCACGCCGCCGACCACGATGCCGCCGGCCGAGCTGCGGGCGATCTCGGACCGGGTGACCGTGATGTCGCCGGCGCCCAGGCCGACACCGCTGGCGTGCGCGTTGGCGTCGTTGCCGATGCCGATGGCCGTCTGTCCCAGGTTGACGAAGCGCGAGTCGGTGAAGGTGATGGTGTTCGCCGCGGAGACCTGCACGGCGGCGGGCATCTGGTACCAGTTCGGCCGGGTCGCCTCGAACTGCCGGCAGCCCTGGTGGCAGGAGGTGAAGGCGGGCCAGCTCCAGTTGCCGGCTATGTAGGCGCCGGTCTGCTGGTCCACGTAGCCCTGGTTGCCGCTGGGGCCGAGCCAGCTCGTGCCGGTGAAGGTGATCCCGCTGAACGTGATGTGGTGCGCGGGCGCGTCGTACGTGCCCCCGACGTGCACCAGCGACTGGAGCACCGGCAGCTCCACGCTGACGTTGCTCATGTTCTGCCCCGCGAGCGGGATGTAGGAGAGCAGGCCGGTGGAAGGGTTGATGTACCACTCACCTGGGGAGTCGAGGAACTCGTAGGCGTTGGCCAGGTAGAGCGGACCCGCCCGGTGCGGGCTGGTGAAGGTGTCGTACCCGAAGTTGTTGTTGTTCCAGGCGGGCTGCTGCATCGTGATGAGGTTGCCGCTGATGCTCTGCACCGGCGCGTACCGGTCGGTGAAGGAGCCGACGCTCTCCATCTCGATCCGGCTCTGGCCGGCCAGGTTGTTCAGATAGCTCAGGGCGCCGCTGGTGAACCTCATCCCGGTGCTGCTCGCGGTGAAGTCGGAGCGGTTGACGGCGGTGCGCGCCCGGGTGGCGAGCGCGCCGTCGACGTACAGCTGCCGGGTGTCGATCCCGGCGCCGACGTTGGCGCGCCAGATGTTCTTCCCCGAGTCGGCCACGGTCCATCCGGTGACCGCCCTGGCTCCGCTGATGACAGGATGGGCGCCCGCCGCGGCCTGCCATTTGACGGTGTAGCCGTTGTTCCCGGAATCGGCGGCGGACAGCCGGAGCGGCGCGGAGAGCCGGTACACCCCGTCGGCCAGCTCGACGACGATGTCCCCGGACATGGCGCCGTTCAGGGAACGCACCGCCGTCTGCGCCGCGGACAGCGAGCACGGCTGGGCGGAGGTGCAGGCGGTGCCGGTGCCGGTGGGTGACGCATACAGGGTCGTGGTGGCCGCGAGGGCCGGGGTGGCCGGGACGAGGGCGAACGCCGCGGCCAGCACCGCGGCCACGGTGCCGGTAAGGATCGATCTCAGCGCCGTGACGGGTGAGGATGCTTGCACGGTGGTTCCTTTTGGGGGGTAGGGGGTGGTCCCAAAATGGCGCGCCTCACCGATGACACCACCAGGGCACGAATGGTGAAGCGAGGCTGTGGACGTCGACGTGGCCGGGCACGATGCGGAGGGCTGCGAAACGCCTCCGCAGTGCGCCCATGTGATCCTGTCGCGGAGGTTCCGGAAGGAGCGCGTCCCCCGGAGCCTCGCTATCTAATTACGTTCGGAGTCACGATGCTCGTCAAGACCTTAAGCCCGCCTATTTCATCCTCTTCACACCGAGGGGCCGGCCATGGTTAGCCGCTTTGCTTCTTTACCAGCGCAAATGCCTGCCACCGCGTATTCCTGCGCGGATCATCTTCGAATGAACCGTTCAGATGTGTCGTACTAATCGGACCAGCGTCTGGCCCGGGCGGGCGACCTCGATCAGTCATACTCTTGCAGGGAGTGGCGAGGAGGAAGCACGGTGACCGACACCCCGCGTGAGAGCGGATACCGGCCGGGCTACGAGGTGGCCGCCGAGCAGGTACTGGAATTGATCGTCCGGCTCGGCCTGCGTCCGGGCGACCGCATGCCGACCGAGAACGAGCTGGCCCAGCAGCTGGGCACCAGCCGCACCGTGGTACGCGAGGCGGTGAAGATACTTTCCGCGCTCGGCCGCGTGCGCGCCCAGAAGGGCCGCGGCCTGTATGTGGCCGACGACGAGGGGATGCTCGGCACCGGGCGCTGGGCGTCCTTCTTCCTCCCGACCGACCTCGACCACGTCTACATGCTGTTCGAGTTCCGCCGGGCGCAGGAAATGGAGACCAGCCGGCTGGCCGCCCGCCGCGCCACCCCTGCGGAGCTGAGGGCCATCGAGGAGGCGGCCGGCGTGTGCCGCCACGGATTCGAGACAGGACGCGAGGACCTGTTCAACGAGGGCGACGACACCTTTCACACCGCCATCGCCACGGCCTCGCACAACATCTTCCTCCAGGTCGCGGTGCGGGAGGCCCGCAGGTTGCAGGCGCAGTCGAGCCTCATCGGGCTGCGCGGCTCGGTGGGCGGGCACGCCGCCAAGGCCGTCGAGGAGCACGACGCCATTTACCGGGCCATCCGCGCGGGCGACCCGGAAGCGGCCGCCCAGGCCGCCGCCACGCACATCGACAACACCCTCGACGATTACCGCAGGGAGATTCAGCAGCGCCTCTTCTCCTCATCCCCTGATCCGGCCGGCGATAGGCCATCCTGAAGCGGTTCGGCGATAGGGGACCGACGGGAGTGACCAGGGAAGCCGGGGGCGGATGAACGTTTCATCGAGCCCGACCCGGCGGGAGTCGAGCATCGCCGATGAGTGCTGCCGGTGACCGCCGGTAGCCGTCGTCCGCCGCAGCGTCCGGGCGCTCGGAACGATCCGATTGGCCGACCGTGAAAGTTTCATCGCGGCACTTCAGCGGTGACCACGGCCGCTTGCCCTGGCCAGACGCAGGAGCGGCGGGTCGTCTCGGGCGAGGGAACCCCGACGTCGATGAGGCCGGGCCTTGACAGGTCTTGTCACGGTCATATTTGCTCCGCTGCACCGTCGCCTCCAGCCGCCCCGGAGAAAGGAGATCCGATTACGGAGGCGCTGAGTTAGCGCTAACACTTTGGAACTCGCCCGGCCGGTCGATGTACGCCGGGCCGGTGAGTTTCGATCGGCAGAACACGGCGCGGCGCGTCGACCCGGTATTCACGGAGTCAGAGACCAGAAACGCCGGTCGCCGACGCCCTCATCCCCGGAAAAGGTGGAGGAAGTGGCTTTCCCATCTACGTGTGTCACCACGAGAACGGCAAAGGAATGTGCGTGATGTCGAGGCTTAGATCCCTCTTAACCGCCATCGCGTCCACGGCACTGCTCGTCGTCCTGACCCCGGCTCAAACGGCGCTGGGAGACAGCGCGACCCCGTCGCGCGCACAACAGAGCGCCCTCGCGCCCACCGCGGGATGCGGCCAGACTCCGACGCTGAGAAGCGGCACGCAGTCGATTACCACCAGCGGGAAGAATCGCAGCTATATCCTGAGAATTCCGGACAACTACAACAACACGACCCCCTACCGGTTGATATTCGGGTTCCATTGGAATGGCGGCACCGCCAACGATGTCGACTCGGGCGGAACCAGCGGGTATCCCTGGTCCTATTACGGGCTCAGGGCATTGTCGAACAACACCGCGATCTTCGTCGCGCCTCAGGGCATCAACAATGGCTGGGCCAACTCGGGCGGTGAGGACATCACCTTCGTCGACGACATGATCCGGCGGATCGAGGCGGACCTCTGTGTGGACACCTCCCAGCGCTTCGCCCTGGGCTTCAGCTACGGCGGCGGCATGAGCTACGCGCTGGCGTGCGCCCGGGCGACGGTCTTCCGCGCGGTGGCGGTCTACGCCGGCGCGCAGCTCAGCGGGTGCAGCGGCGGCACGGAGCCCGTCGCGTACATCGGACTGCACGGCCTCAGGGACTCGGTGCTCAACATCTCCCTGGGCCGGTCGCTGCGTGACAGGTTCGTCAGGAACAACGGCTGCACGCCCCAGAACCCGCCGGAGCCGGCGCAGGGCAGCCTGACGCACATCGTCACCTACTACTCGGGGTGCAGGGCCGGGTATCCCGTCGCATGGGCGGCGTTCGACGCCGGTCACACTCCCGGTCCCGTGGACGGGAGGCCCGGCGACTTCGAACCCGGCGAGAACTCCTGGACCAGACCAGTGGTGTGGGAGTTCTTCACGCAGTTGGGAGGCGTCAACCCACCCCCGCCGGGGACCGCGCTCAAGGGTGTGGGGTCGGGCCGGTGCCTGGACGTCAGCGGCGCCTCGCAGGCCAACGGCGCGCAGGCGCAGATCTGGGACTGCAACGGGCAGGCCAACCAGCAGTGGACCTCCACCAGCGCCGGTGAGCTGCGGGTCTACGGCGGCAAGTGCCTGGACGTGAACGGGGCCGGGACGGCGGACGGCACCAGCGTGATCATCTGGGACTGCAACGGGCAGAACAACCAGAAGTGGCGACTCAACGCCGACGGCACCGTCACCGCCGTCGGGGCGAACAAGTGCCTGGACGTGTCCGGGTACGGCACTGCCAACGGCACCAAGGTGCAGATCTGGACGTGCCACGGCGGCACAAACCAGAAGTGGACCCGCGTCTAATACTGACAGCCTGCGACAGCTGACGACGCGCCATCGCCGGGGCGACTCATCGCTCCGGCGATGAGTGAGGTGAACAGCTGCACCATCGCTGGAGAAAGGGTCCTTGAAGTAAGCGAGCGCAGGACGCGCAGCCATTGCCTGAGGAGCACGGCGGTAGTTCCTGAGACCTCCTCGTTGGTTCCACGCTCGCGGTCGTACCCGACGGAGGCCGTCCACCCGCAACCCCATAGGCTGGGAGAACCGAAATGGCGGAATTATCGCGAAGACAAGTGCTGAGATTCGGCGCGGTTGGAGCTGGAAGTGCGCTGTTGCCGGGGCAGTGGACGGCGGCTGCCCGGGCCGTGTCGGTGGCTCCTCCGGAGGTGCGCGCCGCGAACGATCTGGCGCTGTGGTACGACGGGAGCGCCGGTACGGACTGGCTCCGCGCTCTCCCGATCGGCAACGGCCGCCTGGGCGCCATGGTGTTCGGCAACGTCGACGCCGAGCGGCTGCAGCTCAACGAGGACACCATCTGGGCCGGGGGGCCGTACGACCAGAGCAACACGAGGGGTGCGGCGGCGCTGCCGCAGATCCGGCAGCTGGTCTTCCAGAACCAGTGGAGCCAGGCCCAGAGCCTGATCGACCAGAACATGCTGGGCAACCCTTCCGCTCAGCTGGCGTACCAGCCCGTGGGCAACCTGCGACTGACCTTCGGCAGCGCCACCGGCGTCTCGGAATACAACCGCTGGCTGGACCTGACCGCGGCCACGACGACGGTGACGTACCTGCAGAACGGCGTGCGGTATCGGCGCGAGGTGCTCGCGAGCGCGCCGGATCAGGTGATCGCCCTCCGCCTGACCGCCGACAGGCCGGGCTCGATCACGTTCTCCGCGACGTTCGACAGCCCGCAGCGGACGACGCGGTCGAGCCCGGACGGCACGACGGTGGGGCTCGACGGCATTTCCGGCGACCAGAGGGGCCTGGCCGGCAAGGTCAGGTTCCTGGCACTGGCCCGGGCCGTCGCCGAAGGCGGCAGTGTCAGCAGCTCCGGAGGCACACTGCAGGTGAGGTCCGCCAACAGCGTGACGGTGCTGATCTCCATCGGCTCCAGCTACGTGAACTACAAGGACGTCAGCGGCGACTACCAGGGCATCGCCCGGCGCCATCTCGACGCCGCCGCCACCAGGACCTACGACGACCTGCGCGGCCGGCACGTCACCGACTACCAACGGCTCTTCGGGCGCACCGCGCTCGACCTCGGCCGCACCGCGGCGGCCGACCAGCCGACCGACGTACGGATCGCGCAGCACGCGAACAGCAACGACCCGCAGTTCTCGGCGTTGCTGTTCCAGTACGGCCGTTACCTGCTGATCTCCTCCTCGCGTCCGGGCACCCAGCCCGCCAACCTGCAGGGCATCTGGAACGACTCGCTGACCCCGGCCTGGGACTCGAAGTACACCCTTAACGCCAACCTGCCCATGAACTACTGGCCGACCGACACGACGAACCTGTCGGAGTGCTACGAGCCGGTGTTCAGGATGATCAACGACCTCACGGTCAGCGGCGCCCGGACGGCCCGGGTGCAGTACAACGCCGGCGGCTGGGTGACCCACCACAACACCGACGGGTGGCGGGGCAGCTCGGTCGTCGACGGCGCGACCTGGGGCATGTGGCAGACCGGCGGCGCGTGGCTGGCCACCATGATCTGGGACCACTACCTCTTCACCGGCGACCTCGAGTTCCTCCGGCAGTACTACCCGGCCATGAAGGGGGCCGCGCAGTTCTTCCTCGAGACCCTCGTGGAGGAACCGAACCTCAGATATCTGGTCACGAACCCGTCGAACTCGCCGGAACTGACCCACCACGCGGGCGTCAGCGTGTGCGCCGGACCCACGATGGACAACCAGATCCTGCGGGACCTGTTCAACGGCTGCGCCAAGGCCGGCGAGCTCCTCGGCACGGACGCGAGCTTCCGGGCGCAGGTCCTGGCCGCCCGGGACCGGCTCCCGCCGATGCAGGTCGGCTCACGCGGCAACATCCAGGAGTGGCTGTACGACTGGGTCGAGACCGAGCAGAACCACCGGCACATCTCCCACCTCTACGGCCTGCACCCCAGTAACCAGATCACCAAGCGCGGCACCCCCGCGCTGTACACCGCCGCCCGGCGGACTCTCGAACTGCGCGGTGACGACGGTACGGGCTGGTCGCTGGCCTGGAAGATCAACTACTGGGCGCGGATGGAGGAGGGCACGCGGGCGCACGACCTGATCCGCGCCCTCGTGACGACGGCCCGGCTCGCGCCGAACATGTTCGACCTGCATCCGCCGTTCCAGATCGACGGCAACTTCGGGGCGACATCCGGCATCGCCGAGATGCTGCTGCAGAGCCACAACGGCGAGCTGCACGTGCTGCCGGCGCTGCCGGCGGCCTGGCCCAGCGGGAAGGTGCAGGGTCTTCGGGGGCGCGGCGGCTACACCGTGGACGCGACGTGGAGCTCCGGCGGGGCTACCGCCGAGATCCTCATCAGGTTCGACCGTGACGGGACGGTCAACGTACGCAGCCGGATCTTCGCCGGAACCTACGAGGTGGTCGACACCACGACGGGCGGTACCGTCAGCGTCGCCAAACCCGAGAGCGACGTCATCAGACTGACCGGCCAAGCCGGTCGTACGTACCGCATGACCGGGTCCGGCCCTGCGCCGGCGAGCTACGTGCGGATCGCCAATGTCACCACCGGCCTGGTGCTGGACAGCGGCGGGAATGTCGCCTCCGGCTCGAACATCAAGCAGTGGAACTGGGACGGCAGCACCAACCTGCAGTGGCAGCTCGTGGACCTGGGCGGCGGCTGGTACCGCATCGTCAACCGCACCAACGGCATGGTCGCCGACAGCTGGGGCAACACCGCCAACGGCGCCAACGCCAGGCAGGCGGCGTGGAACGGCGGCAACAACCAGCAGTGGCGCCTCAACAACATGGGCAACGGCCGCTACCAGATCATCAACCGCGGCACCGGCACGGCCCTGGACGGCATGGGCAACAGCACCGTCGGCTCCACCGTGGCCATGTGGACGCCGAACAACAGCACCAACAACCAATGGACCGTTACGGGCGTGTGAAAACCCGGCGACCCTCGCAGACCTCAACCCAACGCGCGCTTCGCCGCAACAGGCCACCGGTTGCGGCGACGCCATGAGCCGGCCGACGTTCCGCAGCCCTTCACGTGCGTCCCGGCCTGGCCATGATCAGCCCGCACGCCACCACGCCCGGCACCCCGGACGCGTGCACGGCCTCGGCCGGCAGGAAGGCGAGCCGTCTGCGGGGCCTTATAAGGCTTCCTTATAAGGCGGCCGGATATTTGTTCGTCAGGTACTTGTTCAGCCGGGAGTGGGTGTCCGAGAACGATCTCGAGGATCGCGCCTTCGACGAACTCTTCCCTGAGGCCACGCGCGACCCCGCCCTTCGTGACCAGCTGCGCAGTGCCTATGCCTTGCTAGTGAAGGAACTGGGCGCGGCCATCCGGCGCGACCGCCCCGATTCGCCACATGACGCCTCGGCGGATCATGCTGACCTGTTCCTTGCGGCTGGCGTGGTCGGTGCCGTCCCTCCTTGCCAAGCCGGGTCCACCAGACCGGACCGCCCCTGAGACTGAAGCTCAGGCTGGTGGCTCAAGCATGGGCACGAGGAACCGCCGGGCCACCGCGGCCAGCTGCTCGTCGTCGTCCAGGTTGATGATGGCACTGGGGATCGTCAGGAAAGAGGTGGAGATCCGCACCATCATCTCGGCCACGAGGTCGACGTCAAGGCTGCTCGACACGTTGCCCGCGCGTTGCTCGCCGCGGAGCTGGCCGGCGACGAAATGCCGCACGGTCGCGAGGGTCTGACCCCCGTCAGCCGTCATGGAGGGAACTAGCAGGTCCGGTTCCGTGGCGATGAGTCCGCCGATCAGCGGGTTGCCGCGAATGGCCCGCAATGAGCTCACGAAGCCCAGCACCACCCTGTCGGCAGCGGTGCCGGCTTGTTGTATGTCGATGAGGAACTGGTCGAAATAGCGGCGGAACTCCCGGCGCACCACGTGTTCGATCAGCGTGTCCTTGGTGTCGAACCGCCGGTAGACCGTGATCCGCGACACCTTCGCCAGTCGGGCGACGTCCTCCATGGTGGAGCGCCTGATGCCCATCCGGCAGAACTGCTCGTACGCCGCGTCAAGGATGCGCGTCCGCAGCTCGTCGCTGTCGTCGACGCGCTCGACGGCATCGAAATAGGCGCGCTCCAGCAACGAGTCCGAGTCCGACGGCGCCATGAATCCGGACAGCACAGATTCCACGATCACCTCCTGTAGGGATTCTGCCTCAAACGCGGTCTTGTGATGCTCGTCACATTGTGCTCTGATGATACACAGATTCACGATTTGTTTCTCAGTATCATCCATTTTCTCGCATGCCCTGAGCGGGACCCCACCTCGAAGGAGTGCAGAGCATGGCAGAGTTGAGCAGGCGCGAGGTGCTGATCTCGGGCACCGCCTTGGGAGCGCTCGGTGCGTTAGGGATGGCCTCCCCGGCCCAGGCGGACTCCCCGTCCGGCGACTGGACCTGGCCGGCCAGTGGTTCGATCGCGGGTTCCGGCAGCGGCGCCGACCCCCGATGGGTGTGGGACGACGTGGCCGATCCGCTCCTCGCCTCACTGTTCGACCGCGGTGTCATACCCGAGGTCAACCGGCTGCTGTACGACTGGAACCGCAACGACCAGCCCCTGCCCGCGGGACTGCCGGAGGATCTGCGGGCCTTCATCGAGCAGGCGCGTCAGCTGCCGTCGTGGGCCGACCCCACCATGCTGGATGCCGGGGCGCGGTTCCACGCGCTCAAGGGCAACTACATCGTCGTCCTCACCATTGTCGGCGCCGGGATGCTGGCCACCGCCATCCCCAAGGAGGCACGCGCTGTCTACTACTCCGCGGGCGGTGCGGATCTGAAAGACCGGATCGCCAAGACCAACATCCTGGCGTACGCGGTCAGACCGCGAAACGCCTGGGGTGCCGGCGGCACGGCCGTGGTCGAGGCTGTGAAGACCCGGCTGGTGCACGCGGCGGTGCGGCACCTGCTGAAGTCGTCTCCCCACTGGTCCGGCCCTATCCCGATCAGCCAGGAGGACATGCTCGTCACGTGGCACACCCTGGCGACCTACTCCATGCGCGGGATGCGGGAGTGGAAGGTGCGTATCTCCTCCACTGAGGCCGCGGGGTACCTGCACTCGGTGCAGATGCTGGGGCACATGCTCGGCATCAGGGACGAGTTCCTCCCCGCCACCTGGGACTCCTCCTACGCCCAGTCGGACCTGGTCCTGCCCAGGAACATGGGGCCGACCCCGGAGGGGGTGGAACTCAACGCCATCCTGCGGGACATGCTCGCGGAGCTGACCAGCCCCGGCGGCATCGACAAGCCTCTCGTCAACGCGTTCGCCAGGTACCTCACCGGCGACCAGGTGGCCGACTGGAACGGCATCCGACGCGAGCCGCTGTGGGACCCGGTGGTCAAGACCGCTTGGCCGCTACTGGTGCGGTTCCGGGAGGGTCTGATCGGGCTGCCGCTGGTGCCCGCCGCCGCCTGGCTCCTCGACGAGATGGTCAAGAAGTGGACCACGTACTACCTCACCAAGGGGGCACAAACCAAGATCGTGATTCCGACGGGCAACCGGCCCAGCTGATCACGGTCTAAGGGATGCCGCTCGCATTGACGGGCTCTTTGAAGGCCGCCTTGTCCACGACCGCCACCCCCAGCCCGTCGGCCTTGGCCGAGGAGGCGGCGTTGGTCGCGTTGACCATCTCGGCCACGATCGAGTCCTTCGACCCGGTCCACTGAAACTCGGTGACGAGCAGCGCGCACGCGTCCTGAGCGCCGTACTTGCCCGAGTAGAACTGCAGGCCCGGCTGGTCGGTGATGACCTCCAGCACCCGGCTGCTGTCCGGCTCGACGACCCGGACGGCGTGGGCGATTCTGGTGCGGACGCGGGTGCTACGGGGCATGGACGATCTCCCTTCAGATGCGCTGAGCTACGTCATCGTCGATAAGTCCCGGACCGGCCGACGCCGGACGGCCGGACGAAGGCGCGAGGGCGGTGTGGATGTCGCCGTTCCACAGGGCTGCGGCCCGTCGCCTCGAGAGCCTCCGCGAAGCCTCGTTCCTGCGGCCTCACTGGAAGCCGGCCACGTTCTCCTTCGTCACCATCTCGGTGCCGGTGTCGATGATCGCCTGGACCGTCTGGCCCCGGGCCGCGGCGACCGCGGTCTCGATGCCGATCGAGCCCATCTTGGCGGGGAACTGAGCGACCGACGCCGCGACCTCACCTGCGGCGATGGCCTTCAGCTCGCCCGGCGAGGCGTCGAAGCCCACCAGCACGAGCTCGCCCGGCTTCTTGCCGGCGGATTTGACGGCCTGGAGGGCGCCGAGGATCGGCGGCCCGCAGGCCCCATAGATGGCGGCGATGCCGGGATGAGCGGCCAGGATGTCCTGGGCGGCGTTGAGCCCCTTGGTCTGGTCGCAGTCGGTGGCGGGTTTGGAGACCACGGTGACCCCGTCACCGAGCGTGGACAGCATGCCGGTGACGCGGTCGTCGAGCGAGGGGTTGCCCAGCCGCCCCTGCAGCACGGCGATCGTCGAGCCGGGCTTGACGCGCTCGGCGAGCCAGGCGCCCGCCAGCTTGCCGCCCGCGAGATTGTCGGTCGCCACCACCGACGACTTGCCTGCCCAGCCGGGGATGTCGTTGTCCACCAGGACGACCTTTACTCCGGCGTCCACGGCCTTCTGCAGAACGTTCTGGAGGTTGGGGCTGGTCGGCGTGATCGCGATGGCCTTGACCCCCTTGGCGAGCATCGACTCGATCTGGGCCGTCTCGCCTTCGTCGTCCGTGCCGCTCTTGCCCTGGCCGAACAGGACCTCGACGTCTGGGTGGCCGCGGTTCCAGGTCTTCACCGCGTCGACCATGGTGTCGTAGAAGTCGACCGGGAATTTCGTGATGAATCCAACTTTGATCGGTTCGGCGGCGCCGGGAGACGCCCCAGTCGTGGACGTACCGGAGCCGGTGGAGCAGGCGCCGAGACAGAGCGCCAGTGCGAGGGCCAGCGAGGCTGACCGGAGGTGTGGTGCCATCGTTCTCATCACTTTCGGGAGGGGCGGTGGCGCGGAACGCCGGGGGGAGGTCACGAGTCGCCTCCGACGATGAGCGAGACGATCGCCTGCCGGTTGTCCGGCGTAGGTCTCATCTCGCCGACCTTGCGACCGCGCCGCAGCACTGCGGCTCGGTCGGCGATCTCGATCACGTGATCCATGGCATGGGAGACGACGATGACGGCGTGGCCCTCCTCGCGTAGGCGCAGGATGAGATCGAGCACTCGCCGCGACTCGCGCAGCCCGAGCGCCGCCGTCGGCTCGTCGAGGATCACGACCTTCGACGCGAACGCCGCGGCCCTGGCCACGGCGATGGCCTGCCGCTGGCCTCCGGACATCAGACCGACCGCGGCGTGGGGGTCGGCGATCCCGACCTGGAGGCGTGTCAGCAGCTCACCCGTCACCCGGGACATGTCCCGGCGGCGCAGCAGCCGCAGGCCGCGCGGAAGCCAGCGCGGCCCGGCGATCTCCCGCCCGGCGTAGAAGTTCGCGGCGGGATCCAGATTGTCGAACAGCGCGAGATCCTGGTAGACGGTCTCGATCCCGAGGGCTCGGGCGGCGGCGGGCGAGCCCGTCGTCACCGCGGCCCCGCCCATCTCGATGGATCCCGCGTCCAGCCGGTGCACGCCGCTGATGCACTTGATCAGCGTGGACTTGCCCGCCCCGTTGTCGCCGAGGAGGGCGAGCACCTCGCCGGGGAACACCACCAGGTCCACGCCGTCGAGGGCGAGGACGGCGCCGAAGCGCTTGGTGGCGCCGCGAACGGCCAGGGCGGGCGTCATGACCGCGCCGCCTGCGTGATGCGGAAGCGGCTTTCCAGCCGCCCGCGGACGACGTCGGACTCGACGGCCATGACGATGACGACGCCGATGACGATCGGCTGCAGAAAGGCATCGACGTCGAGCAGGTTCATGCCGTTCCGGATGATTCCGATCATGAGTGCCCCCACGAGTGCGTTGCCTACGCCACCCCGGCCGCCGAGGAAGCTCGCGCCCCCTATGACCACGGCGGCGATCGAGTCGAGCTCGGCCAGGTCGCCGAAGGTGGGGGAACCGGCGTTCAGCCGGCCGGAGGTGACGATCGCGGCGATCCCGGCGGCCAGGCCGCTCAGGACGTACACCGAGATCACCACCCGGTCGACGGGGATCGCCGTCCTCCGGGCTCCCTCCGGGTTCCCGCCGACGGCGTAGATCCAGCGCCCCCACACCATCCGCGTGGTGAGCAGGACGACGGCCAGAGCCACGGCGGCGACCAGGAAGGCCGAATACGGCAGCCAGCCTGCCGAGCCGCTGCCCATCATCTGCACGATCTCCGGCATGCCCTGCTGCGGTTGCCCGCCCGACAGCCACAGGGCCAGGCCCCGTGCCGCGCTCAGGGTGGCGAGCGTGATGATGAAGGGGTGGGGCAGCCGGCCCAGGACGTAGCCCATGCCGTTGATCGCGCCGACCGCCATGCCGGTGGCGAGCATGGCGAGGACGACGACCGGTCCGGACGGTGCGGCGGAGTAGACCAGGGCCCCGGTCACGGAGGCGAGCGCCAGAGTCGATCCCACGGACAGGTCGATCCCCCGGGTGAGGATCACGAGGAGCTGCCCGATGGCGAGCACCGCGATCACCGCGCTCTGTGCCAGCACGTTGCCCAGATTGAGCATGGTGAGGAACGCGGGTGACAACATGCTCATGATCACGACGAGGAGCAGCAGGATCAGCACCGGGCCGAGCCGGATGGCCAGCAGCGCGAGACGCAGCGGATCGCTGCCCAGGCGGCGCAGGGCTCCGGCCTCGACGGTCACGTCACCGCTCCGGACGGGTCGTCGTGAGTGGCCGGCGACGTCGTCCGCGCCCGGCTGGAGGGGGTGTCCAGGCTGCCGGCTGACAGGGATTCGCCGGGGGCGGTGTCCACCCGCTTCCCCGACTCGTACGAGCGGATCACGGCGTGCGCGAGCGCGAGCGCGCGACGACCGGCGCGCGCGTGGACGGGCGGCGGATCGCCGGCGCGCAGGGCGGCGAGAACCTCGTCGACGTGCCGGTCGAAGGTGGCGTGGAAGCCCCGGTCGGCGTCGTTGAAGTAGCCGGCCTGCCACACCCGGCTCGTCTCGTCGCCGGCCGGCGTGTAGGTGTAGCGGCGGACGGTGTCCTCGACGAGGATCCGGCCGCCGGTGCCGTTGATCTCCAGCAGGTGGGTTCCCGGGTAGGCGTACGACGAGTCGTACGTGCCGAGGAGCGTCCCCACCGCCCCGCTCGCGAACCGTACGGCGATCGCCATCGTCGTGTACGGGGGCCCGCCGGTCATCTGGGCCGTCACGGACGCGATCGGGCCGCACAGGTGCTCGACCATGTCGAAGCCGTGGCACTGGGTCTCGATGAGGTTGGCGTGGGGGTGCCGGCTCGTGCCGGCCTCTCCCCCGAACCGCCAGGTCGCGAAGACCAGCCGGCCCAGCTCGCCGCGCTCGATCGCCGCCGCCGCCAGCCGTACGGGGCGGGCGTAGCGGTGGTTGAAGTTGATGGCGAAGAAGAGCCGGCGGGCCTCGGCCTCGGCGATCAGGACGTCCGCCTCCTCGAGCGAGAAGACGAGCGGCTTCTCGACCAGCAGTGGGATCCCCGCCTCGACCAGCAGCCGGGTGGTGGCGAAATGGTCTTCGTTCGGCAGGCACACGGAGATCAGGTCGGGCCGCTCCCGGGCGATCATCTCCTCCACGTCGAGATAGGGCCGCACGCCGAACCGCCGGGCGCGCTCGACGGTTCGCTTCTCGGTCCGGCCCACGACGGCGCACAACTCGGCGTCCTCGCGGCCGGAGAACACGCGGGCGTGGTGGAAGCCCCACCAGTCGCCGGTGCCGACCACCGCGACCCTGGTCCGATTGCCGTTCACTGTCGTCTCCTCCTTGCCAGGGCGGCCTGGACGAGTACGACCAGGACGAGGAAGGTGCCGCTGACCACCTGCTGGTAGGCGGAGCTGAGCGTGCCCACCTGGTTGATCAGGTTCTGGATCACCTTGAGCAGCAGCACGCCCGCGAGGGTCCCCCCGAGCGATCCGGCGCCGCCGGTGAGCAGCGTGCCGCCGATCACGACGGCCGCGATGGCCTCCAGTTCCCTGCCCTCGCCGAGGGTGGGCAGCCCCGAGGCGGTCTGCGCGGCGATGAGGACTCCCGCGAGGCCGGCCAGCAGGGAGCTCAGCACGTAGACGCGGACCCGGATGCCGGCCACCGGGAGCCCCATGAGCTCGGCGGCGTGCCCGTCCCCGTTCCCGGCGGCGAAGACCCGCAGGCCGAATCGGGTCCGGTTGAGCACCACACCGGCCGCGGCGAAGACCGCGAGGGCGATCAGCACCGGGACCCCGACGCCGAGAACACTGGCCTGTCCGATCCGGGTGAGGGCCAGGTCGGCCGGGATGATGTAGACCTGGTTACCCTCCTGGGAGACCGCGAAGGCCAGCCCTCGGGCGAACAGCAGGGTCGCCAGGGTGACGACGAACGGCGCCAGCCGGGCCCGTCCGACCAGCAGCCCGTTCACCAGGCCGATCAGCCCGCAGATCGCCAGGGGCAGCAGGACCGCTCCCGCCGTCCCCCAGCGGGAGCCGTACGCCGCCAGGACACCGGACAGCGCGAGAACGGACCCGACGGACAGGTCGATCCCGCCGGAGAGGATCACGAACGTCATGCCTGTCGCGACCAGCAGCAGGTAGGAGGCGTCCAGCGCGATGGCGCCGAGGTTCCCCGGTCCGGTGAAGTTCGAGCCGAAGGTCAGCGACCCGAGGAGGACGACGAGGACGAGCACCAGGGCGGCCCCGTGCCGCCGGGCGAGTGCCGCCAACCGCGTCCGCCCGGTGCCGGCGGCCGGAGAGAAGGGGGCGGCACGCTCCGCCTGTCCGGTCGTCACGTCCCGCTCCTGTTCCGCTGCGCGTACACGGCGGCCACGATGATCGCCGCCTGGATCATCCGGGCGGTCGAGTCGTGCAGGTCGTGCTGGATGACCGTGGCGATGATGAGCTGCATCAGCAGCGCCCCCATCAGCGTGCCGAGGATCCGGACGCGGCCTCCGGCAAGGGGCGTGCCGCCCACGACCACGGCGGTGATGGCGCTCAGCTCGATCAGCAGCCCGGTGAACGAGGGGTCGCTCGCGCTCTGCCGCCCGGTCGTGAGCACTCCGGCCATCGCCGCGAGCACCCCGCTGATCACGTAGACCGTGACCAGCGTCCGCCGTACGGGCAGGCCGGCCAGGAGCGCCGCGGGCCGGTTGCCGCCCACGGCCAGCAGCCTGCGGCCGAACGCGGCGCAGCGCAGGACGAACGCGGCGGCGGCGGCGACCGCGAGGGCCATGAGCACGGGCAGTGGGACCTCAAGCACCTGCCCGCCGCCGATGGCGGCCAGCGTGGGGTCGAAGATCTCGACGAGCCGGCCGTCCGCGAGCACGAGCGCCATCCCCCGTCCGGCGACGAGCAGCCCGAGGGTGGCGACGATCGGCTGGATGCCGTAGGCGACCAGCCCGCCGTTCACGAGTCCCACGGCCGCACCGGCGAGCACCGCGACGGCGATGGCGGGCCAGGGCCCGTAGCCGAGGTAGAGCGGCAGCAACGCCGCCGCGATGGCCATCGTGGAGCCGACCGACAGATCGATGCCTCCGGTGCCGATCACCAGTGCCATGCCGAGGGCGACGATGGCCACCGGGGCTACCTGGACGAGCTGGAGCCGCAGGTTCGCGACCGTGGCGAAGTTCGGCGTGAACACCAGGTTGAACGACAGCAGGACGCCGAGGGCGAGGTAGACCCCGTAATCGGACAGCCAGGTCACCCGCCCCGCCGCGCCCGTGCGGCCGGCCACGGTCGGCTCAGTCATCGAACCGCCCACCGGCAGATCCGTCCGAGTCGGCCGCGGCGATCAGCTCCATGATCCGCCGCTCACCGATCTCCGCGCCGCGCAGGACGCCGGCCGCCGTCCCGTCCCGCAGGACCAC
Source organism: Nonomuraea polychroma (assembly GCF_004011505.1). Classification (NCBI taxonomy): domain Bacteria; kingdom Bacillati; phylum Actinomycetota; class Actinomycetes; order Streptosporangiales; family Streptosporangiaceae; genus Nonomuraea; species Nonomuraea polychroma. The sequence continues at coordinate 2,469,405 of NZ_SAUN01000001.1, read as the reverse complement.
GACGGTGTCGGCGCCTTCCACGATCTCCTCCAGCTCCGCCACCAGCAGCACGCCGAGGCCCTCTTGAGCGAGCTCGTCGATGAGCGCCTGAATCTCCGCCTTGGCGCCGATGTCGATGCCCCGCGTCGGCTCGTCGAGGATCAGCACCGCGGGATGGAGACAGAGCATGCGGGCGAGCAGCACCTTCTGCTGGTTGCCTCCGGACAGTTCGCCCACCTTCTGGTCGGGCGACGACACCTTGATCCCGAGGCGGCGGATGAATGCGTCGACGATGCGGTCTCGTGCCCGGCGGGACACCAGCCCGCCGCGGGTGAGGCGGGGCAGCGCCGCGAGCGTGATGTTGTCGCGGACCGACAGCCCTGGCACGACTCCCTCGGCCTTGCGGTCCTCCGGCACCATGCAGACACCCGAACGGATCGCGATGGCGGGGTTCCAGCGCCGGCGGGCGTGCCCGGCCACCTCCACCGACCCGGCGTCGAGGGGGTCGGCGCCGAACACCGCCCTGGCCGTCTCCGACCGGCCGGAGCCGAGCAGGCCCGCGAGTCCCACCACCTCGCCCGGGCGTACCTCGACGGAGACGCCGTGCAGCGCGTGCGCGCGAACGAGGGCCTCGGCCCGTAGAACCGGCGCGGCGCGGCCCACCTCGTGGGCCTCGCCGAAGCTCGTCACGCCGTGGCGGCGCACCTCGGCGACCGGCCGGCCGAGCATCGCGGCGACCAGGCCGATACGGGAGATCTCCCGGACGGGACCGGTGTGGACCAGACGGCCGTCGCGCAGGACGCTCACCCGCTGGCACACGCGGAAGACCTCATCCAGCTTGTGAGTGACGTAGAGGATCGCGATGCCCTGCTCGCGCAGCACCTCGATGACGTCCGCGAGCCGGTCCACCTCGCGTGGGGCCAGTGAGGAAGTCGGCTCATCCATGATCACCAATCGGGCGCGCGCACTGACCGCACGGGCGATCGCCACCATCTGCCGGATGCCGAGACCGAGCTCCCCGAGCGGCCGGCGGACGTCTACGGCCACGCCGTAGCGGGCGAGGACCTCGGTGGCCTCCCGCCGCAGCCGCGACCGGTCGAGCAGCCTCAAGCGAGTGATCCGCTCCCTGCCGAGGAAGAGGTTGTCCGCCACGCTCAGCAGCGGGGCGAGCTCGACCTCCTGGTAAATGGTGCTGATCCCGGCGTCCTGGGCGTCGGCGGGCCCGGAGAAGGACACCGGCCGGCCGAGGTAGCGGATCGTGCCGTCCTCGGGTCTGTGCACCCCGGTGAGCACCTTGATCAGCGTCGACTTTCCCGCCCCGTTCTCTCCCACCAGCGCGTGGGCCTCGCCGGCGTCGAGCCGCAACGAGACCTGGTCGAGGGCGACGGTCCCGCCGAACCGCTTGGAGATGGCGTGCGCCTCGCACACCGGTTCATTCATGTGCCCGCTCCCGGACGTCGTGGGGGCGGTCCAGGCCGCCCCCCGGCCTCAGTAGGCGTTCGCCAGTTCGGCCTTGGCGTTCTCAGGGGTGTACTCCTTGTCGGAGATGATCGTCTTCGCCGGTACGCCCTTGTCGGCGTAGAAGTCCTCGAGCGCCTGGAAGGCGAGTGGTCCGAACCGTGGGTTCGACTCGATGACCGCGGCGATCCAGCCGTCGACGATGCCCTGGACCGCGCCACGAGTGCCGTCGATCGTGACGATCTTCACGTCTCCCGGCTTCTTGCCCGCCGCCTTGAGCGCGGCGACGGCGCCGAGGGCCATCTCGTCGTTCTCCGCGTAGATGGCGCTGATGCCGGGGTTGGCGGAGATGAGCTGCTCGGTGACCGCGCGGCCCTTCTCACGGGTGAAGTCGCCGGTCTGCTCGGCCACGACCTTCAGCGCCGAGCCCTTGGCGGCGAGCTGATCCTTGAACCCCTTGGTCCGGTCGACGGTGACGTTCACCCCTGAGGCTCCGAGCAGGATCGCTACCTCTCCCTTGTCTCCCGTCGCGGTGATCATCGCATCGGCGGCTCGGGCACCCTGCTTGACGAAGTCGGAGCCGATCCAGCCGAGGTAGTCGACGCAGGCCCGTTTGGTGGTGAGCAGCCGGTCGATCGTCATGATCGGGACTTTCGCATCCTGGGCCGCCTTGAGCGCGGGGTCGAGCCCTTCGGAGTTGAGCGGGGAGATGATCAGGACCTTGGCGCCCTGGGCGATCATGCCCTGGATGTCGGCGATCTCCTTGTTGAGGTCCGACTGCGCGTTCGTCGTGATCAGCTTGATGCCTCGCCGAGCGGCCTCGTCCTTGATCGACTGCGTCTCGGTGATCCGGAACGGGTTCGCCTCCTTCTCCGACTGCGCGAACCCCACGGTGACGTTCTTCAGATCCAGCTTGGGCACTCCGCCGTTGTACCGCTCCGGGGTGCACAGCGACGCATCTCCAGAGGTGGCCTCCACCTGCTGCTGGGCGGACGCGCCGGCGTCCGCCGGGCCGTCGCCGACGGACCTGGTGCACGCGCTCAACGTGAGCGCCAGCAGGCCGGCAGCGGCCGCAGCCGTTGTTCTGCGGGGCATCAAGTGACCCTCCTTCCGAGGGAACGGGCACCACCTGCCATGATTTGCATTGTTTTGACAGGAAGTTGAGAGGATGATAGCCACGGCGGTCACCGATGTGTCAATATGCGTCGCCAGGACAACGTGCGGCAGCAGGCCGCTTGGATGCCTGCAAGCTGGTCATATGCGACAACGGCGGAGGATGGGCGTTGCTGACTCGTTATGCGCCCCGAAAAGATGTCAGTTTGCGTCAGAACTCATCGGTTCATGTCAGCAATGTGGACGTCGACCTGTGCGCCGACAAGCCGGTCCACCATGACGGAGTCCGCCTTCGGGTCTGTGACCAGGACGCTCATGCGCTCGGTGGACACGGTCTGGCACATCGTGTCGTGACCGATCTTGGAGTGGTCGGCGAGGACGACGACCTCGCGGCCGGCCGCGGCGAGGGCCTGGTCCGTGGCGGCGGCGAAGACGTTGGGCGTGGTCAGTCCCCTCTCGGGGGTGACGCCGTCGCCCGACAGGAAGGTCTGCGCGCCACGGAGGCCCGCCAGGTGCTGCTCGGTGATCGGCCCCACGAAGGCGTGGATGGACCGGCGCAGCGTGCCGCCCACCGCGACGACTTCGACGTGGGGCGCGTCCATGAGCGCCTCGACCACCATGGTGGAGTTGGTGACGACGGTGAGGGACGGCAGCTCGGCGAGCCGGCGGGCCAGCGCCGCGGTGGTGCGCCCGGGACCGAGCAGGACGGCGGTGCCGGGCTCCACGAGCGTCGCGGCGTGGGCGGCGATGGCCTCGCGCTCGGCCGCCACCGCGTCCGCGGAGACCGGACGCGCCGCCGGGGGGAAGACGGGCCGAGTCACGCCACCCCGAGTGGCGTCCAGCAGGCCCTCGCCGACGAGCGACCGCAGGTCCCGCCGGACAGTGGACTCCGAGGTGCCGAGCGCGCCGGCCAGCTCCCGGAACGAGGCATACCCGTGCTCATGCACGTGCTCCAGGATGCGGCGTCGCCGCTCTGCGATCAGCATGGGACCGGGCTCACTCATCTATGGTCGGGCACCTCTGGGACGCTACTTTACTCCAGAAGTTGTCAACGGCGGTCAATTGGTGGAACCGGACATACGTCGCATCGTACGGCTCGCGCTCACTGTCCGGCAGGTATGTCCGGGGCGGGTACGACCGGTGGACCACCTCGCGCAGCTCGTCAAGAGAACCGATGCCCCCGTGGGCCATGACCTGGACGAGGAGGTTGCCGATACCGGTCGCCTCGACCGGCCCCGCGAGCACGGGCCGCCCGCCGATGTCCGCCGTGAGCCGGCAGAGCATGTCGCTGGCGGCACCGCCGCCGACGAGGTGTACAGCCTCCACCGGGCGGCCGGTCAGTTCCTCGGCCTGCTCCAGGACCAGGCGGTAGGAGCACGCCAGGCTCTCCAGGATGCATCGCACCATCGCGGCCCGGCCCTCGGGCACCGGCTGGCCCGTCGCGCGGCAGAACGCCGCGACTTGTGCCGGCATGTCCTCCGGCTTCAGGAAGCCCAGGTGGGTGGGATCGATCAGCGGGCCGAAGGCCGGCGCAGCCTCGGCCTCGGCGACCAGGTCGGCATACGAGGCACCGGTCCCCCAAGCTCGGCGGCACTCCTGGAGCAGCCAAAGACCGTTGAGATTGCGCAGGAACCGCACGGTGCCGAGCACGCCACCCTCATTGGTGAACCCGGCTAGCCGGGACTCTGGGGTGGTGATGGGCTCGGCCGTCTCCACACCGACGAGCGACCACGTGCCGCAGGAGACGTACCCGACTGCGCCAGAGGAGCCGCTCGAACCGGAGACGGCGGGGAGCGCCGCAACCGCCGACGCGGTGTCATGACCGGCCACGGCGACCACGACGGCCTTGCCTGGCCGACCGGATTCGTCCCGCAGCGGCCCGGCGATCGTGCCGGGCTCGACGATTTCCCCGCCGAACAGACGTGACGGCAGCCCGAGCCGGGCGATGAGGTCGCCGGCCCAGCGGCCGGTCCGGGCGTCCAGGAGCTGGCTGGTGCTCGCGATCGTCCGCTCGGTGAGCGTCTCGCCGCTCAGCCAGAGGGTGAACAGGTCCGGTAACATCACCAGCCGATCGGCGGCGTCCAGCAGCGGCGACCCGGCGTGCGCGAGCAGCTGGCACGAGGTGTTGATGGGCAGCGCCTGCACACCCGTCACCTCGTAGTGCTCTTGAGAGGAGACCAGGGCGGTCAGGCCGGCGGTGTAGGGGTCGCGATGGTGCCGGGGGTTTGCCACGAGCCGCTGGTCGCGGTCGAGCAGCCCGAAGTCGTTGCCCCACGCGTCCACGCCCACGCTGACGACCCGACGCTCGCCGACGACACGCCCGATCCCGGCACGCGTCTCCGCCAGCAGGCGCAGAACGTCCCAGTGGAGCCCGCCGAGAATGCGAACCGGCACGTTGGGAAAGCGGTGGGCCTCGCTCACCACGAGACGCTCGCCGTCGAACTCCCCCGCGAGCACCCGGCCGCTCTCGGCCCCGAGGTCCACGGCGACGTAGGTGGGCACAGGCCGAGCCTATCCTGCTGACGGCGCTCGGAAGGTGCCGCAAGGTCACGGTTCGAGGGGCGGTGCGACCACGGTCGCCGGTGGCCTGGGCGGCACGCCGGCGCCGGGAAGGGGATGTGGGAAAACAGGCATCCCGGTGTCGGTTTGTGTCACAGACGCCCCCGCGCCCCGCCCGTGGGCCGACGCCGCGCTCACCCACTCAACGCATGGTGTCTGCCAGGAGCAAGGTGTTCAGGGCCGGGTAGTCGAGTCCACCTTCCAGAGCGCTCGCCGTGCCCTGGGTGAGCAGCTCGCGCGCGGCGCGTGCGGCCAGCCCGTACGCCGCCTCCGCGATCGAGGACCCGGCGCTGATACGGGCCACGCCTGCAGCGGCAAGCTCGGACACGGGCAGTGCCCCGGGACCCGTCAACACGTTCACCGGCACAGGAACCGAATCCACCAGGGTCCGGACGGTTCCCGCGTCCAGGACGCCGAGGACGAAGATCCCGTCCGCGCCGGCCATGGTGTATGCGCGGGCGCGAATCAGGGTCTCCTTCAACCACGCCGCACGGTCGCCGGGCGGCAGCCGGTGTGTGTCGATGCGGGCGTTGACGAACAGAGGAACCCCTGCCTCGTCCGCCGCCGCGCGGGCCGCCGCGATGCGCTCGGCCTGCTCGCCGACCGGGCGCAGGGCGTCCTCGAGGTTGATGCCGACGGCCCCGGCGTCCAGCACACCGCGCACGGTCTCGGCCACACCGGCGGCGTCGGCGGCGTAGCCGCGTTCGATGTCGGCGGTGACCGGGACGTTCACGGTCGCCGCGATGCGGGCGAGCGCGGCAAGCGCCTGGTCACGGGTGAGGTGATCACCGTCACCGTGTCCCAGTGACCAAGCGACACCCGCGCTGGTGGTGGCCACCGCGGGAGCACCCGCCTGCACCACAACCCGCGCGGTTGCCGCATCCCACGCGTTGGGCAGGACCAGCGGCCGCCCCGGGATGTGGAACGAGCGGAACAACCGGGCCTTGTCAACAAGTGATGCCATATGTGGCACTCCATCACGTGTGTTCAACGGATCGGCAGCGGCCACGGCGGTGCCGTATGCCGGAAGGACCGTGAGGGGGTGGCATGGCCGTCGGCGATACAGCCGGACCATGGCTGTAAATATATACCATCTTGTGCATGTCTATGCATAGACTCCAGGTCTTTGGCTGCGATGCGTCCCCCCACCACACCCGAACCACTGTGGAGTGCACGGCGTCACCGGCCACACCCAAACTCCGCATGTGGCGGTAGCCCTGCTCCCGCCTCACCGTGATCAAAGATCGCTTACGAGGGGCTGGAGACACCTTCTAAGCGATCTCAGGACGCTTCCGGAGATGCCGGTCGCTCGCCAGGAGGGCCGCATTCCTGTGGGACAGCCACTGGCCGGGACATCAGGCCGTGGACAGATGATCGGCTGCGACGCGGAGGGTCGACTTTCGGGCCAGCAGGCGAGTGTGATGGACCACGCCTCCTGACACCGCAGGCGTTCCTCCTTCGACGAGTTGGATGAGGAGTTCCGTGGCGATTCTGGTCGCTCCGACGGGATCGAGGGACAGCGTGGTGACCGGCGGTGTTGTCGTCTCGTAGGCGCTGGACTCGCTCGCACAGGCCACGAGGAGGTCTTCGGGGATCCGCAGGCCATGGCCACGGGCGGCCGACAGCACGGCGTGCCCGCATCGGTCGTATGGACCGAAGATGGCGTCAGGAGGATCGTCCCGGGACAGGAGGCGGGCGACGGCAGGGGCCGGATTCTTGCGTCTCATGAGTTCGAGCAGGACGGGCTCTCCCCGCTCGGCACACCACTGACGGTACGTTGTCATGCAGGCCTGGATGTAGTAGTCGGTGGTGTCGCCGCCCAGCAGGGCGACCCGCTGTGCACCGGCCTGCGACAGGTGGTCCAGCACGCCGCGCACCGCGCCTTCGACATCGTTGTCCACCCAGATGTCGTCCGGCTCCGCGCTGACCGGTCTCCCTATGTGGACGACGGGCACGCCGCGCATCAGCAGATCGGCGCGAACGCGATCGCCCTTCGGGCTGTCGATCAGCAGCATGCCGTCGACGGCCAGAACGGCCCACCGCTCCAGACCGACAGCGGTGGGCTGCACGACGAGCCCGTAGCCGTGCTCGTGTGCGACAGCGGTGGCGGACTGGATGGCCTGGGAGAAGTATGGGATTTCCGCGAAGCCCCATGAGGCGGGGTGGTCGGTGGTGACCGCCAGGCCCAGCGTTCTCGTGTGCGCCCTGGCAGGAAGGTAGCCGAGCTCTCGTGCTACGCGCCGCACCTTGTCACGCGTGCTCTGGGACATGCGGCCGGCCGAGTTGAGCGCGTTGGAGACGGTCGCGATCGACACTCCGGCCACGCGCGCCACATCCGCCATGGTCACGTCGGGTGAGGGCTTTCGGGGCACCTTTACAATCGTACGCTCGTGGCGTTTCGCGGAGGTTACCCGCCGGCTGTCATTCGGCCGTCTCCACCGGGACGAATGACCCGCCGTGACCAGGGATGATCAGGCTCGGACGTAGCGCGAGCACGCGCTCGCGCGATCGTCTCAACGCGTGGCCGTCCTCGGCCAGCGGGTCGTCGGCCGGCCCGTCGGCACTCCACCACAAATGCGTGGCGACGACCAGCCCGTCATCGGTCTCCGCCACCGTGGTGATGTCCTGCGCCGTGTGCCCCGGGGTTCGCAACAGCCGGACGGAGGGCGACAGTTCGAAACCATCGGCCTCACGTTCCACCCACTCGTCGCCGGAGTAGATCGCCCAGTGGTCGTGGAAGCGGGCCTCGGGGAACAGGGCGGCGTTCAACGTGTGATCCGGGTGATGGTGAGAGAACACCACGTCGGTGACCTGCTCGGGTTGCAGGCCCAACTCGGCAAGAGGGTCCAGGATGAGCCGGCGGTGGGCGACCATGCCCGGATCGACCACGGCGATCAGGTCGCCTTCCCGGATCAACGTCACGGTGCTGGCGACCCGCTCGTCGGCGTATCCGTCCGTGAGGACGTGAACGAATGCTGGCATGCGAGGCAGCATACGGAAACCGTTGCCAGCAAGAAAGATGGCGACCGATTCGGTCGTCATTCTGTGGCCATGCAACGAGATTGTTACCGTACGGGGTTGAGGTTAATTCGTTAATCAACCTCAATGGCCCTCACCCGCAAGCTCGTCTGGGTGGAGGTACGGAATGCACGGTCGTATATTCGCGATGGCCGCCGCACTGTCGTTGACCGCATGCGGAACGGCGGCGAAAACGGAGACGGTTGCTCCAGCCGGCGGCAAGGCGATGGTCGCGCCTCCTGCGGTGATCAAGGACGGGGAGATCGTCTACTGCTCCGACATCTCCGCCCCGCCACTGGAGTTCTACGACAAGAACAAAAAACCCAGCGGCGCCGACGTGGAGATCGGCGAGGCGCTCGCGGCCAGGCTCGGTGTGGCGGCGGTATGGCGCAACACCAAGTTCGCCTCCATCATCCCCACCTTGGTGGCCAAGCAGTGCGATGCGATCCTGTCCCAGCTCTACATCAAGCCGGAGCGGGAAAGGGTCGTCGACTTCGTCCCCTATATGTACTCCGGGCAGTCGATCCTCGTGGCCAAGGCCAATCCCCGACGCGTCACCGGGTTGGACGAGAGCCTGTGCGGGCTGACCGCGTCGACCCTCATTTCCACCACGGCCGCCGCGCGTCTCGAGGATCAGTCGAAGAAGTGCGAGGCGGCCGGCAAGCCGGCCATCAAGCTGACCCGGTTCGATCAGGACATTGCCGCGCTGCAGGAACTGGCGCTCGGCCGGTCGCAGGCATACGCGACCACGAGCGAGACCGCCGCTTACTACATGGGCAGAAGCCCGGCCTCTTCGCCTTCGCTGGAGAGTCCTTCGACAAGATCAAGGCCGGTATCGCCGTGCGCAAGGGCAACGCCCCGCTGCGGAGCGCGCTGGCCAAGGCCCTGCACGAGATCCGGGCGGACGGGACGTACGACAAGATCCTGGCGAAGTGGAATCTCCAGATGAACAGGCTGGAGCCATGAGTTTCGACCCGGCATTCTTCTGGGACGCGCTCCTTCGCCCGTCGGGGCCGTTTCTCGAGGGGCTCTGGCGTACGGTCTACATCTCGGTCCTCGCCCAGTTCCTGGCAGTGATCATCGGGCTTGGCGTGGCGCTGATGCGCCGGTCCAGGCGTCGCTGGGTCACCGCGGTGGCCGGGTTCTACATCTGGATCCTGCGCGGCACCCCGCTACTGGTGCAACTGGTTCTCGTCTACAACGGCATGGCCGCGGCCGAGATCTATTCCTTCTCCGACGTCACCCTGCTCGGCGTGACCGTCACCGGCGTGTTCCAGGCCGCCCTCGTCACGCTGGCGGTCAACGAGAGCGCCTACATGGCGGAGATCATCCGTGCGGGAATCGACTCTGTCGGGAAGGGGCAGACGGAGGCGGCGCTCGCCATCGGCATGACACCGCGCTCCGCGATGAGATGGATCATCCTGCCGCAGGCGCTGCGCTTCATCGTCCCGCCGCTCGGCAACAACTTCAACGCCATGATGAAGACCACCTCCATCTTGAGTGTGATCGGCGTGGACGAGTTGTTCCTCAACACCCAGGCGATCAGTTCCACGACCTTCCGCACGTTCGAAGTGTTCATCGTCGCGGCTCTGTACTACCTGATGCTCACCACCTTGTGGTCGTTCGTCCAGGCTTGGATCGAGGGCCGGCTGAGCGCGTCGGCCGGGGTATCGCGACCGCCGACGATTCGGCAGCGGCTCTTCGGCGGCGGGCGTGCCGTGGTCCGGGCGGAGGCGCCATGAGCGTGATCGTCCGAGCCGAGCACGTCACTCGCGCGCTCGGTGGCCACGTCGTGCTCGACGACGTCTCTCTCGAGGTGAGTCGTGGCGAAGTGGTCGTCCTCATCGGCCCGTCTGGCGCCGGCAAGACCACGTTCCTCCGTACGGTGAACCATCTGGAGACGATCGACAGCGGCAGCATCACGGTCACCGGTCGCCTCGTCGGCTACCGCCACGGCATGGCACACAAGGCCGACGCCTACCCGGCCAACCTGTCCGGCGGGCAGCAGCAGCGGGTCGCGATCGCCCGCGCGCTGGCGATGCGGCCGGCGCTGATGCTCTTCGACGAGCCGACGAGCGCGCTGGATCCCGAGATGATCGGCGAGGTGCTCGAGGTGATGAAGGAGCTGGCCCGCGAGCACATGACGATGCTGGTCGTGACCCACGAAATGGGCTTCGCCCGCGAGGTGGCCGACCGGGTCGTCGTCATGGACGCCGGAAAGATCGTCGAGGTCGGCCCACCCGCCCAGGTCTTCACCGATCCCGTCCACGAACGTACGCGATCGTTCCTATCCAAGATCATCTGAAAGTGCCATGACCTATCACTGCGCCATCGCCAGCCCGCACGTTCTCGCCACCGCCGCAGCCAAGAAGGCGATCGCACGCGGCGGCAACGCCGTAGACGCCGCGCTCGCGGCCGCCGTGACGCTCACCGTCGTCTATCCGCACAACACCGGACTCGGCGGCGATCTGATCGCTCTGATCAGATCCCCGGACGGCAGGATCTCCTGCGTCAACGCCAGCGGTCCCGCCCCGGCCGGCACCGACGTGGCGGCGCTGAGCTCGCGTCACGGCGGCCAGATGCCCGTGTCCGGGCCTGACACGATCACCGTGCCCGGCGCGGTCGCAGGCTATGCCGCGCTGCACGCCTCCGGTGCCGCGCTGACGTGGCCCGACCACTTCGCCGCCGCCATACGCCATGCGGAAGGCACTCCTGTCGTTCCGGGCCTGGCAGCGGCCATAGCCGAGGCCGGAGATCTGATCGCCGCCGACCCTGGGATGCGGACCGTCTTCGGGTCACTACGCGTCGGCGAGACCCTGCGCCAGGAGGCCTTGGCCACGACGCTCGCGGAGATCGCGGCTCAGGGCCCCGAGGTGCTGTACGGCGGGCCGTTGGGCAAGCGGCTGGTCGCCGGCCTGCAGGCGCTGGCGGTCCCCATCGCCTTGGACGACCTGGCCGCCTACGAGGTCGAGCAGTCCGATCCGCTCCACCGCGCCTTCCGGGGGTTCGACGTGTACACGAGCCCGCCCAACACACAGGGCTTCCTGCTGCTGCAGGCGCTGGCCGCACTGGAGAGGACGGACCCGCACGGAGAGGACGCCGGACAACTGGCCGCGATCTTCCACGGAGGCATCGCCGACAGGAACCGCCATCTGGCCGATCCCCGGTTCGCGCAGATCGACGTGGACGCCCTGCTGCTGGGCCCCTCCCGCGAAGCGGCCGGGCCGGCCATCACCGGCAGGGCGAGTGGCGACACGGTCGCGGTCGTGACCGCGGACAGCGAAGGGTACGCGGTGTCGCTGATCCAGAGCCTCTTCCACAGCTTCGGCGCAGGGCTGCTCGAACCCTCGACCGGCATAGTGATGCACAACCGCGGGGCGTTCTTCTCCCTCGACGCCGCCTCGCCCAACGTCATCGCGCCGGGCAAGCGTCCGGCACACACGCTGATGCCGGTCATGGTCACCCAGGAAGAACGGCTGGCCTGGTCGATGGGCACGATGGGAGGCAAGGCCCAACCCCAGATCCTCACCCAAGTGCTGCTACGGCTGCTCGACGGGGAACAACCCGCCGACGCGGTGGCCGCGCCCCGCTGGGTCGTCGGCGGTATGGAAGCGGGCCAGCCGGAGGACACGATCAGCCTGGAGATGGATCTCTCCCCGCGGACCATCGCAGCTCTGACCGCGACCGGCGCGCGGATCGTCTCGCTGCCGCCGGCATCAGAATGGGTCGGCCACGCACAGGTCGTCGGGGGTGCCACCTCGGCGGGGAGCGATCCTCGCTGCGATGGCGCCTCCGCCATGGTTTCGCTGGTACCCGAGGATTTCCAAGCCGACATATCCTGAGGCGACACGGGACAGGGTCAGTACCGCGCAACACCGTGGGTCCAGCCGGCCGCCCAGTCGCCCTCCATCACCGATGCCGGGGGTGAGGACCTCGCGTCGAAGGGCAGGCGCCGGCTCGCGTGATCACCCATGACGTTGACGACCCGGCTGTGTGCGCGGCGCGCGTTGTGCAGGCGCCGTGTCATGGCCTGCCGGCGGTGGCACGTCCAGCGAGGGATTGCGGTCGAAGAATCCGACGGACTTGAGGCGAAGCCGACGTGCGATACAGGTCGGAGAAGAGGGTTCAGGCTCGTCGGCCGGCGCGACTCAGCAGTGCGGTCGCCGCGACGGCGAGCACTGCCAGAAGGGAGAGTGCGACGGCCGGGCCGAGAACCGTCCATGGCGCGAGCTCCGCGTATGACTGGTTCTCCGACAGCAGCCGCCCCCATTCGGGTGTGGGCGGCTGCTCGCCGAGCCCGAGGAAGCCGAGGGAGGCGAGGACGAGGACGACGGTCGGCAGCCGCAGCAGGGCGTTGCGCAGCAGTGGCGGGACCAGGGCGGGCAACAGATGACGCCGGATCAGGTGGCGGCGGCTCGCCCCCAGGGCGACGGAGGCGGCCATGTGCGTTGCGGCGCGTTCCTGCTCCAACAGAGCGGCGGTCTGGGCGGCGTACGGGCTCCACCCGACGAGGCAGACGGCCAGCGCCGCGCCGAGCGCCGACGGTCCGGTGACGGCGGTGACCAGCAGGCCCGCCAGTATCACCGGCAAGGTGGACACGATGTCGGTCAGCCCGGCCGTGACCTGGCGCGCCAGTCCGGCGAGCACACCGAGGACAAGGCTGACGGCGGTGACGGCGAAGGCCAGCGCCGTGGTGCGGAGTGCGCCGTGCCCGAGCCGGGCGAGCAGGTCACGGCCGAGCGCGTCGGTGCCGAGCGGATGCTCGTACGAGGGCGCCAGCAGCCGCGCGGCAGTGTCGACCTGGATGGGGTCACGCAACAGCCCGAGCGCGACGACGGTGGCGAGCAGCAGGGCGCACCCGACGGCCACGGCCGCCAGCGCGCGGCCGGTGTCCATGCCAGGCAGGGGCAGCGAGGGCAGCGCCCCTTCGCGTAGAGCGGGGCCGAGCATGGCGCGTCGTGCCGAGCGTACGAGCAGTCCCGCGCCGGTGCCGAGCAGAATGAGCGCGAGACTTCCGCTCTGCAGAACGGGCAGGTCCTGCGCGATGGCGGCATCGAGGGTGAGCATGCCGAGGCCGGGAATGGCGTAGATCTTCTCGACGGCGACCGCGCCCCCGGCCAGGCTCACCACGGTGGGCAGCAGTTGCGGGAGTACGCCGGGCACCGTGCGGCGCAGCGCGGCACGCATGATCCAGCCAGTCGGCATTCCACTGGCGGTCGCCGCACGGGTCCAGGGCTCACGGAACGCGGCGGGCAGCGCCTGGTCGAGCAGTCCGCCGATCATCGCGCCGGAGGGCACACCGAGGGCGAGCGCGGGCAGCACCATCGACGACGGCCCCTCCCAGCCGTACGGCGGAAACCAGCCCAGGTGCACGCCCAGGACGGTGGAGAGCACGGCCGCGAGCAGGAACTTGGGCAGTGCCGCCACCACCGCCGCGCCGATTCCGGCCCTGTTGCGGGTGAGCCGGCGATGGGCGCCCAACCACAGCGTCCGGGCGCAGACCATCGCGGCGACGGCGAGGGTGACCACGAGTGCGGCCGAGGTGAGGGTGAGTGAGACGCCGAGCGCGGTGCCGAGGGCGGGCGCCACCGGCTCGCCGGAGACCCAGGAGGTCCCCGCGTCGCCACGTACCAGAGCTCCCAGCCAGTGGCGGAGGGCCGCCACCGGACCGGCGTCCAGACCGAGTTGTTCACGTACGGCGGCCAGTGCCTCGGGGGATGGGTCCTGCTCGCCGGAACGGGCACGCAGGACGGTGAGCGCCACATCCGTACCGGATATCCAGGGCAGCAGGCCGATGACGGTCAGCAGCCCGGCGCCGGCGAACAGCGCGCCGAACAGCCCGGCCCAACGGCCGCCGGAGCCGCGGGACCGGCCCGGGGCCGGCGGGCGGAGCCGCGAGTCGGATGTGGTGACGCTCACGTGGGGGCGCTCTCGTGACCGCTTCGGCTACTTCAGCCGGGTGTCGAGGCCTACCAGGGAGCGCTCGCGCGGATCGAGGACGACGCCTTCGACGTCGGTGGAGACGCCCTGCAGGACCTTTTCGTGGACGAGCGGTACGACGGCGCCGGTGGAGAGGACGGCGGCTTCGGCGGCCATCACCTTGTCCTGGCGCGTGCCGGCGCTGGATGCGGCCGCGGCCGAAATGGCCCGGTCGACGGCCGGTTCGGCGAGCCGGGTGATGTTGTAGGAGCCCTTGCTGGTGTAGTCGCTGGCCAGGTAGGCGACGGGGTCGCCGGTGTCGAGGAGCGTCACCCGGGAGAAGACCAGCGCGTCGTACTTCCCTGCGAGCAGATCGGCCTCCATCTGCGAATATTCACGGACGTCCTGCTTCACGGTGAATCCGGCCTTCTCCAGTTGCTGCTGGAGCACGCTGGCGACCTCGGGCAGTTCGGTGCGATTGGTGTAGGTGGCCAGTGTGATGGCTGTGCCGCCGGTCTGCTGCTTGACCTGCTCGGCGGTGGCGGCCTTCACGACGTGCTGGACGGTGACGTGCTTGTCCCGGGTCCAGGAGATGGCGGGGCCGAACAGTCCCTGGGCGGCGTCGGCGTAGCCGCCGAAGACGCTGTCCACGAGCGCGGTGGGCTCGACGGCCTCGCGGGCGGCGGCGCGCATCGCGGCGTCCCGGAAGACGCCGCTGCCGGTGTTGAGCAGCAGGCTGTCGGTTCGGGTGGACGGTACCTCGTGGAGGGTTCCGGGTGCCAGGAGCTTGGCCTGGGAGGTGGGGATCCACTCGGCGATGTCGACCGATCCGCCGCGCAGGGCGTTGGCGCGAGCGGTGCCGTCGGCGATCCACGAGACGTCGATGCCGGCGGCCTTGGCCTTGCCGCCCCAGTAGCCGTCGAAGCGGTCAAGGGTGGCTTGGGTCTTGCCGCCGAGCTTGGTGATCTTGAAGGGGCCGGTGCCGGCACCGATCGGGCTGACGGCACCGTTGGATCCATACGCCTTCGGGGAGAGGATGCCCAGGGCGGGAGAGGCCAGGCGCAGCGGCAGGACGGGGTCGACGGTGCCGGTGGTGAGGACCACGGTGTGGGCGTCCTGCGCCTTGGCGGTCAGCTGGATGTCGCTCAGCACGCGCGGTGCCGGCTCGGCGTCGGAGGCGTGTGCGAGGGCGTTCGCGACGGCTTCGGCGGTGACCTTCGTCCCGTCCTGAAATCGGGCGTCGCGTAGCTGGAAGGTCCAGGTGGTGCCGTCGGTCTGTTTCCAGGAAGCGGCGAGTGCGGGCTTCGCGGTGCCGTCAGCGTCGAGCCTGGTCAGGCCCTCGACGACGGAGAGCTTGCTCAGTACCGTGGCGTCGTTGCTGTATGGGGAGAGGGCCTGGGCCGGCGGCACGGCCAGGGCGACTCTGATGCGCTGCTCGGACCGGGCGCCGCCCCTGCCGGCGGAGCCATCCGAGAAGCAGCCGGCGAGTAGCGGGGTGAGGAGGAGCGCCGCGGCGAGGCGGAGGGGGATTGTGCGCATAAGAGTAGTCCTGTGGTGCCTGGTCCGAATTGATCGAAATAAGGTTAGCCTAACTTAACTGTTTGGCTTTCAACCGACCCCTGCCATTCAGCGGGAGCCGAGGCGAAGGACGTCGAGGGCCGTCAGGGCCACGTGCAGCTCAGTGCGCCGCTGCCCGGACTCCAAGTCGGAGCCGAGCAGCCGTTCGATGATGTGCAGCCGCTGGTAGAGCGTCTGCCGCGACAGATCCGCCGCCTGGGCGGCGACCGTCTTGTTGCCTGCGGCGTCCAGGTAGTGGCGCAGCGTGGACACCAGGTCGGTGTTGTGCCGGTGATCGTAGTCGATGAGCCGGCCCACCTGGCGCTCCACGTAGCCCTGGAGGCGCACGTCCGAGCGCAGCGCGTACAGCAGCTGCCGCAGCCCGATGTCCGACAGCTCGTGGTAAGGCCTGCGGGAGGACGTGCCGGGCAGGGCCGATTCCGCGACATGAGAGGCGTCCCGGAAGGACCGCGCGGCCTGGGAGAGGTCGGCCACTTCCGAGCCGACGCTCACAACCGCTTGCGGGGCCAGTTCCAGGGCGGCGCGGCCGATCAGCTCGACCGCGGGCCTCCACTGCTTGGTGTGCCGCAGCCCGACCAGCACACCGATCCGTCCGGCGCCCAGCTCGCCCACGAGCGCGGGGACGCCGGCCGCCGTGACCTCCTTCACCAGGCTTTCCTCGAGTTCCGCGACGCTCACGCGGAACTCGTCGCCGGGCAGGTCCACGAGGACCGCGACGTACCGGCAGTCGCGGGCGGGCAGGCCGAGCGCCGCCGTGCGGACCGCTGCCTCGCCCGCGGTCCGGTAACGCTGCTCGGCCAGATCCAGCAGGGCCCCGCGGTGCGCTCCGCGCTCCCAGGCCGCCGGGTGGATGAGGCGGGAGATCGCCAGGGACATCGCCGCCCGTTCCAGCACCGACGTGTCCACCTCGGCGAAGGCGGGCTCCACGGCGGTGCGGTCGGGCAGCATGACCACGCGCCCGCAGCGCTCCCCTCGGTACTCCACCGGGCACACCAGCCATCCTTCGGGACCGCTCACCGCCGCGGAGTCGGTCGGCGGCGTCGCGCGGGAGCGCCGCTCCCAATCCGTGAGGACTTCCTCCACGGTGCGGGCGGACGGCTCGCAGATCAGCGCCTGGTGTGCCTGGTTCTCCAGCACGACCGCCCGGCCGCTCATCTCGGCCGCGGCGCGCATCACCTCTGCGGCCCCGGCGCCCCTCAAGGTCAGGCCGGTGAACGTCTCGTGAATCTCCTGTGTCCGGCGCAGCGTCTCCACCTGGTTGCCGAGCAGGAGCTCGTGGACGACCTGGGTGACCTCCAGGAAGTTGACGTCCCTGGACAGCAGCACCAGCGGCAGATCATGTGCGCTGCATGCGCGCACCAGTTCCTCGGGCGGGCGGTGGTAGCGCCGGACGAGTTCCAGAACGAGACCGGCGGCGCCGACCGTGGCCAGCTCGTCGACGTAGCGCCGCACCAGCGCCGGTTCGCGGGGCAGCGGCATGCCCGTGGTCAGGACCAGCTCGCCCCCCTTGAGGAAGGAGGCCGGGTCGGTCAGCTCGGTGATGTGCACCCAGCGGACCGAGCGCCCGAGCTGTGACTCGCCCGCGACCACCTGGGGCCGGCCGGCCGCCAAGACGGGAAGGGCAAGCACATCGGCGACGGTGAGCACGCGGCCGCGCACCGGCGCCGCGGCCGGCGATGGGACCTGATGCGGTGCTCCTGTCATGGCTCCTCACGGTACGTGACCCGGGTGACGTGCTGAAACGGCAGGTTGACACTTCGTCCAGAGAGGGGTCGCGGGGCGGACACATCATCCGTTGTCCGGCCATTGCGGCTCGGCGATGCTCGGATGCCAACGCGACCGACGACCAGCAGTCTGGGAGACGAGTATGACCAATCTGTCGCCGCACCTCCGCCAGGCGACCCCCGTGGTGGCGGTCCGTGGTGAGGGAGTTCACCTGTACGGTGAGGACGGCCGTCGCTACCTGGACTTCACCGCCGGCATCGGGGTCACCAGCACCGGCCACTGCCACCCCAGGGTGGTCGCCGCTGCCCAGGAGCAGGTGGCGACACTCATCCACGGCCAGTACACGACCGTCATGCACCGGCCGCTCCAGCAGCTGGTCGCCGAGCTGGGCGAAGTGCTCCCGGCGGGGCTGGACAGTCTGTTCTTCACCAACTCCGGCAGCGAGGCGGTGGAGGCCGCGCTGCGGCTGGCCCGCCAGGCGACCGGCCGGCCCAACATCGTGGTCTGTCATGGCGGCTTCCACGGCCGGACCGTGGCAGCGGCGTCCATGACGACGTCGGGCACCCGTTTCCGTTCCGGGTTCGCGCCGCTGATGCCGGGCGTGGTGGTCACGCCGTTCCCGGCCGCCTACCGGTATGGCTGGGACGAGGACACGGCGACCCGCTTCGCCCTCCAGGAGCTCGACTACGTGTTGCAGACGATCTCCTCGCCTGCCGACACGGCGGCGGTCGTCGTGGAGCCGGTGCTCGGCGAGGGTGGATACGTCCCGGCGACGCGCGCCTTCATGGAAGGGCTGCGGGAACGGGCGGACCGGCACGGGTTCCTGCTCGTCATGGACGAGGTGCAGACGGGTGTGGGCCGCACCGGCCGGTTCTGGGGGCACGAGCACTTCGGTGTCGCCCCGGACATCCTGGTCACAGCCAAGGGCCTGGCCAGCGGCTTCCCGCTGTCCGGCATCGCGGCCTCCGAAGAGCTCATGAGCCGTGCCTGGCCGGGGTCGCAGGGCGGCACGTACGGCGCCAACGCCGTCGCCTGCGCGGCCGCCGTCGCCACCCTGCGCACGGTCGGCGAGGAACGCCTCGTGGAGAACGCCGAGGCCATGGGCAAGCGACTGCGCGCCGGGCTGGAGGAGGTGGCCGCCGAGCACTCCTGCATCGGCGACGTGCGCGGGCTGGGCCTGATGCTGGCCAGCGAATTCGTCACCGAGGACGGCCGGCCCGCTCCCGAGATCGCCGCCCGCGTCCAGCAGGCCGCCATCGAGGAAGGACTCTTGCTGCTCCTGTGCGGCGCCTGGAACAACGTCGTGCGCATGATCCCGGCGCTGGTCATCGACGAGGCGGGAGTGGACGAGGGCCTCCGCGCCTGGAGCGCGGCGGTGCGGGCCGGAGTGTCCGGCAGATGACCGGCAGGCCCGGCGACGCCTCGCGCGTGTCCCACCGGCCCGCATCCGCCCGAGAGCTGCTGGATGTGCTCGGGCGGACCGCTCCCGGGCTGGATGTGGAGACGGACGTGGGCCGGCGCGCGCAGTACGCCTACGACGCCTCCAACTATCGGGTGCCGCCGCTGGCCGTCTCCTTCCCCCGGTCGGCCGGCGACGTGCGCGCCGTCGTCCGGGCCTGCCACGAACTCGGAATACCCGTCACCGCACGCGGCGGCGGGACCAGCATGGCCGGCAACGCCGTCGGACCGGGCGTCGTACTGGACTTCTCCCGCCACATGCGCCGCGTCCTGGACCTCGACCCCCGCACGCGCACCGCCCGTGTGGAGGCCGGTGTCGTCCTGGACGACCTGCGCGCGCTGGCCGCACGCGAAGGGCTGACATTCGGCCCCGACCCGTCCTCGCACAGCCGCTGCACCCTCGGCGGCATGATCGGCAACGACGCGTGCGGCAACCGGTCGGTCCGGCACGGACGCACGAGCGCGCACGTGGAGTCCCTGGAGATCGTGACGGCCGACGGCGTCCTTGCGTACGCCGAGCGCGGCGGGCTGCGTGCCGCCGACCCTGCCGACGGCGAGCGGATCGCGCGGCTGGAGAAGGACCTGCGGCGGCTCGTGGAGGAGAATCTCGCGCCGATCCGCACCGAGCTCGGCCGCATCCCGCGGCAGGTCTCCGGCTACCAGCTCCAGCACCTGCTGCCCGAACGCGGTTTCGACGTCCCCCGTGCTCTCGTCGGCACCGAGGGCACCTGCGTGCTGGTCACGGGGGCCACCGTGGGCCTGGTGCCGCAGCCTTCGGCCACCGCCCTGCTCGTGCTCGGCTACGACGACGTGGTCGCCGCCGCCGAGGACGTGCCGGAGATCCTGAACTGGTCTCCCACCGCTGTCGAAGGCATGGACGAGGCCATCGTCGGCACCATGCGGGCCCGTCGTGGCCCGGGCTCGGTCACCGGCCTGCCGGACGGGCGTGCCTGGCTGTACGTCGAACTAGACGGCGACGGCGGTGACGGCGGTGCGCCCGATGTGACGGCGGCGGTCGCGGCGCGGGCCCGCGACCTGCTCGACGTACTGCGTTCGCGCGGGCGGCTGGTGGCCGGTCGGGTGGTGGAGAGCGACGCCGAACGCAGGTCACTATGGCGGGTTCGCGAGGACGGCGCCGGTCTGGCCGCCCGCCTGGTGGACGGTGGCGAGTCGTGGCCGGGCTGGGAGGATGCGGCCGTCGAGCCGGCGAACCTCGCCGCCTACCTGCGAGACTTCCGCGCCCTGCTGGCGGCGCACAGGCTGGGCGGCGTGCTGTACGGGCACTTCGGAGCCGGCTGCGTCCACGTGCGCATCGACTTCGACTGGTCCACGGACGGCGGCAGGGCGGCGGCGCGGCGGTTCCTGCGCGAGGCGGCGACGCTGGTCACCGGGCACGGCGGCACTCTGTCGGGAGAGCACGGCGACGGCCGCGCCCGCGGCGAGCTGCTGGAAGTGATGTACGGGCGGCGCATGCTGGAGCTGTTCGCGGCCGTCAAGCGGGTCTTCGATCCGGAGGGGCTGCTCAACCCCGGCGTGATCGTCGCCCCGGCGCCGCTGGACGCCGACCTGGCGCTCGACACGCCGTCCGGCGCGCGGGCGTGGCCGACCCTGACGCTCTTCCCGCAGGACAGCGACGGTTTCGCCGGGGCGGTGCGCCGCTGCGTGGGCGTCGGCCGCTGCCGTTCCAGTGCGGGCGGCGTCATGTGCCCCAGCTACCGCGCCACCCGGGACGAACGCGACTCAACGCGTGGCAGGGCGCGCGTGCTGCAGGAGATGCTGCGTGGCGAGACCGTCACGGACGGCTGGCGTTCGCGGGAGGTGCGTGACGCGCTCGACCTGTGCCTGTCGTGCAAGGCC
This sequence comes from Nonomuraea polychroma, assembly GCF_004011505.1. NCBI lineage: Bacteria > Bacillati > Actinomycetota > Actinomycetes > Streptosporangiales > Streptosporangiaceae > Nonomuraea > Nonomuraea polychroma. The sequence continues at coordinate 2,448,741 of NZ_SAUN01000001.1, read as the reverse complement.
TGCTCGACCGACTGCCCCACGGGCGTTGACATGGCCACTTACAAGGCGGAGTTCCTGCACCGGCACTACCGCGGCCGGCCGCGGCCCCGTGCTCACTACTCCCTGGGCTGGCTGCCCGCGGCCGCGCGTGTGGCCACCCTGGCGGCCGGGCCGGTCAACGCGCTGCTACGCGGCCCGGCCGGGCGGCTGCTGACCCGGCTGGGCGGCATCGCGCCGCAGCGACGGCTGCCCGCGTTCGCCCCCCGGAAGGCCCTGCGCGCCGCCCTCGCCGCTACTCCCCCAGGCGCGCGGGAGCCCGAGGCGGTGTTGTTCATCGACAGTTTCACCGCGGCGTTCCGGCCAGGCGTGGCGGCGGCCACCTCCCGGGTTCTCGCCGCCGCCGGCGTGCCGGCCGCGCCACAAGCAGGACTGTGCTGCGGGCTGACCTGGATCAGCACCGGCCAGCTGGCCGTGGCGCGCCGCGTCATGGAGCGCACGGTCGCGCGTCTCGACGCGAGCTCCAGCGGTCCGCACGCAACGCTGCCGATCGTGGTACCCGAGCCCAGCTGCGCAGCCGCACTCGCCCACGATCTCCCCAGGCTGCTCGGCACCGAGGCCGCCGAGCGGGTGGCGCGCCGGGTCCACACACTCACCGCTGCCCTGGACGAACTCGCCGCGGCCGGATGGGAGCCGCCCCCGCTGCCCGGCCGGGTCGTCCTGCAGACCCACTGCCACGAATACGCCCAGTTCCCCGGGCACCGGCCGCGTGACCTGCTGCGCCGCTTCGGGGTACGGGAGGTCGCCGAGGCGGAGGGCTGCTGCGGCCTGGCGGGCAACTTCGGCTTCGAGGCCCAGCACTACGACACCTCCATGGCCGTCGCCGACCTGGCCCTGCGCCCCAAGCTGGACGAATTGCGCGACGGGGTGGTGGTGGCCGACGGATTCGGCTGCGCCACCCAGGTCGAGCACCTAGGCGCGGACCGGGGCATCGCCGCCCTGCACCTGGCGGAACTGCTCGACCCGGGCCCGGAGACGCAGACAGACACAACAACTGAACGAAAGGCAGGCTCATAATGTCCTCACCCATCGAACGGGTGCCGAAGCGGCTGTTCATCGCCGGCCAGTGGGCCGATGCCGCCTCCGGCGCCACCATGCCCGTCGACGACCCCGCCACCGGCCAGATCCTGTGCCACGTGGCCGACGCCGGCCCCGAGGACGGGCGGCGCGCCGAGGAGGCGGCGGTCGCCGCGCAAGAAGAATGGGCGCGCACCGCACCGCGCACCCGCAGCGAGATCTTGCGCCGGGCGTACGAGATCATCATCTCTCGCACCGACGAGCTGGCCATGCTCATGACCTCCGAGATGGGCAAGCCGCTCGCGGAGGCGCGCGTCGAGGTGGCCTACGCGGCCGAGTTCTTCCGCTGGTTCTCCGAGGAAGCGGTACGGATCGAGGGGGCGTACGGCACGCTGCCCGACGGCCGCAACCGGATGCTGCTCTCACGCCGCCCGGTCGGGCCCTGCCTGCTGATCACCCCGTGGAACTTCCCGCTCGCCATGGGCACGCGCAAGATCGGCCCGGCCATCGCCGCAGGCTGCACGATGGTGCTCAAGCCGGCACCGCAGACGCCGCTGTCGAGCCTGGCGCTGGCCGCCATCCTGCGGGAGGCCGGCCTGCCCGACGGCGTGCTGAACGTCGTCACCACCTCCCACGCCGGCGAGCTGATCAAGCCGATGCTGCGCCGCGGGCACATCCGCAAGTTGTCCTTCACCGGATCCACACAGGTGGGACGCACGCTGCTGGCCCAGTGCGCCGACACCGTCGTGCGCACCTCCATGGAACTGGGCGGCAACGCGCCGTTCATCGTCTTCGACGACGCCGACCTGGACACCGCCGTGAACAGCGCGATGGTGGCGAAGATGCGCAACATGGGCGAGGCGTGCACCGCCGCCAACCGCTTCTTCGTGCACACCTCCGTCGCGGACGAGTTCGCGGCACGGCTCGCCGAGCGCATGGGGTCCTTGGTCGTGGGGCCGGGCACGGAGCCCGGTGTCGACGTCGGCCCGCTCATCGACCAGGCGGGCCGGGCCAAGGTCGCCGACCTGGTCGCCGACGCCGTCGAACGCGGCGCGAAGGTGCTGATCGGCGGCGAGACCCCGGCCGGTCCCGGCTGCTTCTACCCACCCACCGTCCTCACCGGCGTCGACCCGGGCTCCAGGCTCACGAGCACGGAGATCTTCGGGCCGGTGGCGGCCGTACTGACGTTCGACGACGAGGACGAGGTCGTACGGGCCGCCAACGACACCGAGTGGGGGCTGGTCGCTTACGTGTTCACCCGGGACCTGAGCCGTGCGTTGCGCGTCGGAGATCGGCTGGAGGTGGGCATGGTCGGACTCAACACCGGCCTGGTGTCCAATCCGGCGGCGCCCTTCGGCGGTGTCAAGCAGTCGGGGCTGGGCCGGGAGGGCGGCCGGGTCGGCATCGAGGAGTTCCTCGATTACAAGTACCTGGCCGTGCCGGTATGAGCGCCATGGGCCGTCCTCTCCTTGTCGCCCTGCACGACGGCACGCCGCTGCCGCACCCGGAACGCGTCGAGGCGCTCGCCGACGTCCGCCACGTCGGCGAGGACGGTCTGGCCGGCGCCCTGCCGGGCGCGGACGTGCTGCTTGTGGGCGGTGCCGGGTTCACCGGCATCGTGCGGGCCTGGCCGGCGGACCCGGCGCTCGCACCGCGCTGGGTCCATGTGGCCGCCACCGGCGTGGAGCACGTGCTGTTCGACGCGCTGGTACGCGATTCCGGGCTCACCCTGACCAACTCGCGCGGCATCTACGACGAGGCGATCGCCGAGTACGTCCTCGGCCTGATCCTCGCCCTCGCCAAGGACCTACCGGGCACCCTCGCCCACCAGCGGCGGCGCGAGTGGCGATGGCGGGAGAGCGAGCGGATCGGCGGCCGGGCCGTCCTCGTAGCCGGCACGGGGCCGATCGGCCGTGCCATCGCCCGCCAGTTGCGCGCCGCCGGCCTGCGGGTCAGTGGCGCGGGCCGTACCGGGCGCTCCGGCGATCCCGACTTCGGGACCGTGTACGGCGGCGGCGAGCTGCTCGCCGCGCTCGGAGAGGCCGACTACATCGTGCTGGCCGCTCCGCTCACCCCGCAGACGCGCGGGATGATCGACGAGCGGGCGCTGCGGGCGATGAAGCCCACCGCCCGGCTCGTCAACGTGGGCCGCGGCGGGCTGGTCGTCCAGGACGCGCTCGTGGACGCGCTGCGTCGCGGGCGGCTCGCCGGGGCGGCGCTGGACGTCTTCGAGGAGGAACCGCTGCCGGACGATTCGCCGCTCTGGGACCTGCCCGGAGTGATCGTCTCGCCGCACATGGCGGGCGACGTGCACGGCTGGCGGGCGGCGCAGGCCGAGCTGTTTCTCGACAACCTGCGCCGTTACCTCGCCGGCCGGCCGCTGCGCAACGTCGTGGACAAGGAACGGGGGTACGTCAGTGGCCGAGCCGGCGGGCCGTGATCTCCGCTGCCGTCTCGGAGACCAGGCGGCCCAGCTCGGGCAGCCGGTCCGGGTCGAAGCGCGAGTCCGGCATGGACACCGCCACCGCGGCGAGCGGCGTGCCGTCCGCCTCCAGAATGGGCGCCGCGATCGCGCAGACGTCCGCCCGGTACTGGTTGCGGTTCACCGCGTACCCGTCACGCCGCACCTGCCCGAGCTCGGCGCGCAGCTCGTCGGGATCGGTCACGGTCGTCGGGCTGTAGCTCTCCAGTCCGCGCGCGACCAATTCGTTGACCTCGCCCGCGCTCAGATGAGCGAGCACTGCACGGCCGGCCGCGGTGGCATGCAGCGGAGAGGTGTCGCCGATCTGGTGAAAGGTGCGCACCGCCCGGTCGCTGTCGACCCGGTCCACCACGACCATGCACTGCAGCCCGTCCGGCACCGCGAGGTGGATCGTCTCGTTGACCACGTCACGCAGCCGCATCATGGGCTCGCGCGCGGCGGCGAACAGGGTGGAGCCCTGGAGCGCGGCCGGTCGGACGGCCAGCACCCGCGCGCCGATCTCCCACCGCGTCGTGTCGCCGCGGCTGGCGCGCAGCCATCCGGCCTCGTGCAGCGTCACCAGTGTGCGCTGCACCGTCGACTTGGGGAGATCGAAGTGTTTGGCCAGCTCCCCCACGGTGACCGGCTGCATCTGCGCCACGGCCTCCAGGACCCGGAGACTGCGCGTCACGCTCTTCATCTCCACAAGATCTCCCAAGGTAAATAGCAGGTAACCACACGTACACACCCTCTTGACGGGGAAACCGTCGGTTCTTAATAATGCCGAATAGTAGCACGGCGTTCCACAATGTGGCACGGCAGATGCGAGGCTCGCCACACGAAGCGGGCCCTTCCCGAATCAAAATCCAGCCCCGGAGCGCCGGTCAACGCCCGGTGTCCATCCGTTGAAAGGAATCCCCTGTGGCAGCCACGAAGCGTGTCGCGGTCGTCGGCGTCGGAACGATGGGCAGCCAGGCCGCCTGGCGGCTGGCGGCCCGCGGCGCCGAGGTCGTCGGATACGACCGGTTCGCCCCCGGCCACGACCGCAGCGCCGCCGGTGGCGAGACCCGGATCTTCCGCAGCGCGCACTTCGAGGACTCCCGGTACGTCCCGCTCCTCAAGCACGCCGACGCCCTGTGGGAGCAGCTGCAGCAGGAGACCGGCCGCGAGCTGCGCCGTCTGACCGGATGCCTGCTGATGGGGCCGACCGAGCATCAGCAGATGGCCACCGTCCTGCAGTCCATCGCCGAGCACGACCTCGACCACGAGGTGCTGGACGCCGAGACGCTGGCCAAGCGCTTCCCGCAGTACCACCTCGAGGACGGCGACGCCGCCGTGCTCGACCGCCGCGCCGGCTTCATCCGGCCCGAGCTGACGGTGCAGACCGCGGCCCGCCGCGCCGAGCAGCTGGGCGCCCGCATCCACCGCTACACACCGGTGCGGGAGATCACCCGGGTTGCCGGCGGGGTCGAGGTCAGCACCGACTCCGGCAGCGAGCGCTTCGACGCGGTCGTCGTCACGGTCGGCCCCTGGGTCAACGACCTGCTCCCCCACCTGCCGTGGGAGGTGGACATCCGCCGCCTCATCAGCGCCTGGTACGTGCCCACCACCGACGCCTGGTTCGGCGAGGAGCGCCCCGCCTTCATCCGTACGGCGCCCACGCACTGCTACGGCCTGCCCTCCCCGGACGGCGTCTCCGTCAAGGTGGGGCTCTCGCGCGACCTGCACCGCCCGGCCGGCGACCCGAATGCGCTGGACCGCACCGTCCAGCCGGAGGAACTGGAGATCTTCACCGAACTGCTCCGCCGCCACCTGCCGGACCTGCACCCGGACCCGACCCGCCTGTCCGTCTACATGGAGGGCTACACCGAGAGCAGCCGGCCGCTGGTCGGCCCGCTGCCCGGCGCCGGCGACGAGAACGTGATCCTGCTCGCCGGGTTCTCCGGCCACGGCTTCAAGCTCTCGCCCGCCTTCGGCGACATCGCCGCCGACCTGGCGCTGGACGGCACCTCCTCCCAGCCCATCGAGTTCATGACGACCCTCGGCCGCACGGCCGCCTGAACGAGGTATGAGATGACCTGGACCATCGCCACCCTGACCGCCGAACCCGGCGCCAAGACCAGCGGCACCGTCACCGTGGATCTCGGCACGACCACCGCCGACGTCCCGCTGATCCTCATCCACGGCTCCCGTCCCGGCCCCACCGTGGTCATCACCGGCGGGGTCCACGGCGGCGAGTTCGCCGGGATCGCCGCCGCCGCTCAGCTCGCGGCCCGGCTCCAGCCCGACGACGTGGTGGGCCGGATCGCGATCTGCCCCGTCGCCAACCCGCCCGCCGTCTACGGCGGTCGCCTCAACGTCTCGCCGCTCGACGGCGTCAACATCAACCGGGTCTTCCCCGGCGACCCCGCCGGCGGACCGACCGAGCGGATGGCCGCATGGCTGTTCGAGCACCTCATCCCCGGCGCCGACGCCTACGCCGACCTGCACAGCGGCGGCATCGACGAGACCCTGCTCGACTTCGTCGGCTACCGCCTCACCGGGGACGACGCCCTCGATGCCAGGAACCGCGCGATGGCCCACGCCGTCGGCTACGAGCATGTCGTGTTCGGCCGCTCCGCCGAGGGCGGCAACAGCCACGCCGCCGCCAACCGCCTCGGCATCCCCGCCGTCCTCATCGAGACCGGCCAGCGCGGCGACCGCGACCCGGCCACCGTGCGGACCCTGCTGGACGCCCTGCACCGGCTGCTGAACCACCTCGGGGCCATCGAGGGACCTGCCCCGGCGCCGACGGCCACGCCACGCGAATGGGTGTGGACGGGTGACGTCGAATCACCCGCGGCCGGCCTGTGGTATCCCGACGCCGTCACCGGCGACGAGGTCACCGAAGGACAGGCCATCGGCCGGATCGTCGACCCCGTCGACGGCGCAGAGCACAAGGTCACCGCCACGGCCACCGGAACGATCATCTATGGCATGAACGGCCTCACCGTCGTCCGCGGTGCGCATCTGGCCGCCACCGCCGCTCCCGCCTGACCACTCCCCGAACCGCGACCATCCCCCCGGAGGTACCGCCATGACACATGCACCGATCGGAAGGCGGGCGCTGTTGCGCGGCGCCGCCGCGCTGGCCGCCCTGCCGGCGCTCGCCGCCTGCGGCACCGGCACCAGCCGCGCCACCGGCTCCAGCGGCTCCAGCGGCTCCAGCGGCTCCAGCGCCAAGACGGTGGCCGTCCGCAACAGTGGCGGGGCCTACGGCGAGGCCCTCAAGAAGGCGATCTACGACCCGTTCACCAAGGAGACCGGCATCACCGTCCAGGTCGCCAACCTCGACGGCGCCCAGGTCGTGGCCCAGATCAAGCAGGGTCGCCCTCAGGTCGACCTCATCTACAACTCGATGATGGACCACGCCAAGTTCGTCCACGAGAACGCCCTGGAGAAGCTGGACCTCGACCGGATCAAGAACCTCAAGATCGCCAAGCTGCCCGACAGCCAGATCACCGAGTACGCCGTCGCCGACAGCTTCTACGCCCAGTGCATGGCGTACCGCACCGACGCCTTCGGCGGGCGTAAGCCGGAGTCCTGGGCCGACTTCTGGGACGCCAAGGCTTTCCAGGGCGGCCGCTCGATGTGCAACCCGGACGCCGACCTGCCAGAGCTGGAGTTCGCGTTGCTGGCCGACGGCGTCCCGATGGACAAGCTGTACCCGCTCGACGTGGACCGCGCCTTCAAGGCGCTGGATCGGATCAAGTCCGAGGTCAAGAAGTACTGGGACAGCGGCCCGCTCCCCGGCATGCTGCTCACCCGCCAGGAGGTGACGATGGCCACCGTCTGGCACGGCCGCCTCGCCGATCTGACCAAGCAGGGCGTCCCGGTCGCGGCCCAGCTGAACGGCGCCCGCCGCCAGTTCCAGGGCTACTCCATCTCCAAGGGCGCGGCCAATCTGGACGCCGCCTACCAGCTCTTCGACTACGCGGTGAATCCCGACGTCCAGGCCCGCCTGGCCATGGCATACCCGTCGAACCCGTCGTCCCCCCTTGCCTACGAGAAGCTCACCGAGGAGGTGCGCAACGGCCTCGCCGGTGCGCCGCAGAACTACGACAAGGGCTTCGACGTGGACACCGAGTGGTGGATCAAGAACGAAGAGGCGGTCACCAAGCGCTGGCTGGGGTGGGCTCGTGGCTGAGTTCGGTGTGTCCACGCCGTCCGTCGGAGTGGCCGGCGCCAAGCCGGCCACCTCGACCGGCAAACCGCTGTCGGTAGTGGCCCTGCGCAAGACGTACGGGGACGCCGTCGCCGTCGACGAGGCGTCCATGGAGATCGCCGCCGGGGAGTTCGTCACCTTCCTCGGCGCCTCGGGGTCGGGCAAGACCACGACCCTGATGATGATCGCCGGTTTCTGCGAGCCGGATTCCGGCACCATCACCGTCGGGGGCCGCGACGTGACCCGGCTGGCCCCGCAGAAGCGCAACCTCGGTTTCGTCTTCCAGCAGTACCTGCTGTTTCCACACATGACCGTCGGCGAGAACGTCGCGTTCCCGCTGCAGCTGCGTGGCGTGCCGAAGGACGAGATCCGGCGGCGAGTTGGAGAGACGCTGGAGATGGCGGGCCTGTCGGGCTTGGCGGGCCGCCGGCCGCGCGAGCTGTCCGGCGGGCAGCAGCAGCGGGTGGCCCTGTGTCGTGCGCTGGTCTACCGGCCGCCGGTCATCCTCATGGACGAGCCGCTGGGCGCGTTGGACAAGAAGCTGCGCGACCAGCTCCAGGTCGAGATCAAGGCCATCCAGCAGGAGCTGGGCCTGACCGTCATCTACGTCACGCACGATCAGGAGGAGGCGCTGGTCCTGTCCGACCGCATCGCGGTGATGCGCAACGGCAGGATCGAGCAGTTCGACACCCCCCGGGAGCTGTTCGAGCGGCCGAAGACCGCCTTCGTCGCGGACTTCCTCGGCGCGGCCAACTTCCTGCCGGGCCGCGTGGAACAGCAGACCGACGCGCACACCCTGGTCCGCCTGGACCGGAGCGGGGGCCTGCTGAAGGCACGGCGCCACGACCTGGCCGCCGGTGTCCCGGTCAAGGTCGCCGTCCAGCCGGGCCGGCTCCGGGTGTGCGCGCCCGATGACGGCTTCTGCACCGGCACGGTGGAGACGGCGACGTACGTGGGCAGTGTGGTGCGTGCCGGTGTGCGGGTCGACCGCGGTGACGCCCCGCTGCTGCGCATGGAAGCACCGGCCAAGAGCGGACCCGTCATCGGCGAGCGGGTCGGGATCTGCGCGGATGCCGACGACGTCAACCTCTTCCCCGACGAACAGGGCAGGTGAACGATGGCCGCCACCCTCGCCGGCGCCCCCGCCCGCCCCCGCCGGCTGCTGGCCTCCCGCAGGACCCGGGCCGGCATCCTCTACGCCCTGCCGGCCGTAATCTACCTGCTGGCGCTGTTCGTCTACCCGATCTTCAGCACGCTGCTGCTGAGCGTGAAGGACCTCGACGGAGCCCTGACGCTGCACTGGTACGCCGACGCGCTGACGGGCGTGAACCTGTCCGTGCTGTTCACCACGCTGCGGATCGCCGCCGAGACGGCGCTGTTCAGCCTGGTCATCGGGTTCCTCCTGGCCAACGCGATCTCCCGGCTGCGGCCCCTGGTGGCCGCCCTGGCCATGCTGATCGTCGTCGTCCCGCACTTCATCAGCGCCCTGGTGCGCACCTACGGATGGATCATCATGCTCGGCGACAAGGGCCTGGTGAACCAGCTGCTCATCAGCCTGGGGGCGGCCGGGGCGCCGTACCAGCTGCTCTACAACGAGATCGGCGTGGTCATCGGCACCACCGCGATGATGCTGCCCTACACCGTGCTGTTGCTGTACGGCGTGATGCGCGGGGTGGACCGCAGACTGCTCGCCGCCGCGGCCAGCATGGGCGCCGGCCGCGTGACGATCTTCCGCCGGATCTACCTTCCGCTGGTCGCTCCCGGACTGGCCACCGCCGGGCTGCTCAGCTTCATCCTCGCGCTCGGCTACTACATCACCCCGGCCCTGATGGGCGGCCCCAACCAGACGATGATCGCCTCCCTCATCAACCAGCAGGTGATGAAGCAGAACCAGTGGAACGGCGCGGCCGCCGAGGGCGTCATCCTGCTGCTGCTGACCTTCGCGGGCCTGCTTCTGGTCAAGCTCGTCAGCTCCCTCGGCGAGGCGAAGAAGAGGAGCGCGTCATGATGGAGCTGCGCAGCACCCTGGCCGGGCGGATCGCGCTGACCGCGTTCGCCACCGTGGTCCTGCTGTTCCTGGCGCTGCCGATCGTCGTGATCGTCGTCACCTCGTTCAGCAAGAGCGCCTTCGCATCGTTCCCGCCGGACTCCTGGTCGCTCGGCTGGTACGAAACGCTGTTCGCCGACGGCAGCAAATGGCCGGGCGCGCTGTCGCTGAGCGCTCTCATCGCCTCGCTCAGCACCGTGTTCTCACTGATCATCGGCGTGACCGCAGCGACCGCGCTGACCCGCAGCGAACTGCCCCTGCGCTCCGCGGTCTACGCCCTGGTCCTGGGGCCGCTGATCATCCCGCACATCGTCACCGCCCTGGGCCTGTTCCTGCTCTTCGAGCCCGCCTCGATGCTGGGCAGCCCGCTCGCGATCGCCCTGGGGCACACCGTGATGGCCTCGCCGATCGCGGTGATGATCCTCGTCGCGACGCTGCGTGGGATCGATGAACGCCTGGAGGACGCCGCGGCGAGCATGGGAGCGGGCCGCCTGACGATCGCTCGGCGGATCACCTTCCCCCTGGCCGCGCCAGGGATGGTGGCGGCGGCGATCTTCTCCTTCATCACCAGTTTCGATGATTTCTACGTCTCACAGTTCCTGTCCTCCGTCGGCACCCTGACGCTGCCGGTGCAGATCTACAACTCCTTGATGTTCGACATCGATCCCAGCGTGACCGCGATCAGCGCGCTGCTGATCGCTTTCGCGATCCTCGCCCTCGTGCTGGTCGGGCTGGTGCGCTGGCTCGGCTCCGGCCGCCAGAACGCGCTGCTGTCGGTCGAGACCGCCACGGCCCTCGGCGCTCCAGGCAAGGAGACGCCGTGAACGCCACGCGGACAGCCGAGCGGCACCTGCTGCTCAGCATGACCGCGAACGGCTCACTCGGCGCGGCCGGCGAGGAGTTGTTCGTGGTGACCCACGGCGACGGACCGTACGTGCACGACTCGGCCGGCCACTGCTACATCGACGGCCTGTCCGGGCTCTACTGCGCCCAGCTCGGCTACGGCTACGCCGAGGAGATCGCCGAAGCGGCCCGGCAGCAGCTGCGCGAGCTGTCCTACAGCCCCCTGTGGTCGGCTTCCACGCACCCGGCCGCCCTGAAACTGGCCCGGCGGCTCGCCGGCCTCGCCCCCGGCGGGATGGAGCACACGTTCTTCAGCAGCGGCGGCGCCGAAGCCGTCGAAACCGCCTGGAAGATCGTGCGCCGCTACCACGTACTGCGCGGCGAGCCCGGCCGGACCAAGGCGCTGGCCAGGCGCGGCGCCTACCACGGGCTCACCCTGGGCGCCCTGTCGTTCACCGACGACCCCGGCCTGAAGGAGCCGTACGGCACGCCCGCCGTGCCGACCAGGTTCGTCGCCAACACCAACCGGTCCCTGCTGCCCGAGCCGCTCGACGACGCCGCGTTCACCGCCCACCTGCTGGCCGACATGGAGGCCGCGGTGCTGGCGGAGGGCCCGGAGACCGTCGCGATGCTCATCGCCGAGCCGGTGCAGAACCGCGGCGGCTGCATCACCCCGCCCGAGGGCTACTGGGAGGGGCTGCGCCGCCTGGCCGACCGGTACGGGTTCCTGCTCGTCGCCGACGAGGTGATCACCGGGTTCGGCCGGCTCGGCGAGTGGTTCGGCGGCGACCGCTACGGCGCCCGGCCCGACCTCGTCACCCTGGCCAAGGGCCTCACCGCCGGATACGCCCCGATGGGCGCCACCATGGTCGGCGCCCGCGTCGCCGAAGTGCTGAACCAGCCCGGCGAGGTGCTCAACCACGGCTACACCTTCTCCGGGCACCCGCTGTGCGCGGCCATCGCGCTGCGCACCATCGAGATCATGGAACGCGACGACGTCCTGGGCAACGTCCGCGCCCACCAGGTGCACCTGGGCAAGCGGATGGTCGCGCTGGGCGCCCTGCCGATCGTGGCCGACGTACGCGGCGCGGGCTATTTCTACGCCGTCGAGCTGGCCGGCGACGGGGAGAACGGCGCATTCAGCGAGGCCGCGCGGGCCGCGCTCGTCCGCGACCTCATCCCGCGCCGGCTGCGCGAGGCCGGCCTGCTGGCCCGCGTCTACGACAGGGCCGCCCCCCTGCTGCAGATCGCTCCGCCCCTGATCGCCGACGGCGACCTGCTCGACCGGATCGCCGACATCATCGCCGCCACGCTCGACGAGGCGTCGGAGCGGCTCGTCTCCCCCGAAAGGTAGAACCCCATGACCTACACCATCGGCACCCTCAGCTGCGCGCCCGGCGAGCGGGCCCAGGGGCTGATCCAGGTCGGCGTCAGCACGTACGGCGTCGAGCTCGGCATCCCGCTGATCGTCGTCAACGGCGCACAGGACGGCCCGGTCCTGTGTGTGGACGCGGGCGTGCACGGCGACGAGTACGACGGCCAGGAGGCCGTCCGTCGCGTCCTCGCCGAGACCGACCCGGCCACACTGCGCGGCACGCTCGTCGGCATCCCCTGCATGAACACGCCGGCCTTCGAGGCGGCCGCCCGCGCCAGCGGCATCGACCACCTCAACCTCAACCGCATCTTCCCCGGCGACGCCGACGGCTCGTACTCCCAGCGCCTGGCCGCCACCTTCGTCGAGCAGGTCATCCCGGCCGTGGACGCTCTGGTCGACCTGCACACCGGCGGTGCCTACGGCGAGATCGCCCCGCTCGTCATCCTCCAGGGCGGTTACGAGGACCTGGCGACGGACCTCGCCCTCGCCGCCGGGCACGAGCTGGTCTGGAAGGGCGGCAAGTGGGGCGGCACCGTCCGCCACCCCGCTCTCGCGGCCGGCAAGCCCGCCGTCACCATCGAGGCCGGCGGCGGCACCTACCGCGAGGAGACGGTCACCCAGCACGTGCGCTCGGTCCGCAACGTCATGCGGCACCTCGGCATGATCGACGGCGAGGCGGAGCTGCTCGGTACGTACACGGAGGTCAGCGGCACCTTCGCCCGCTCGGCCGCCGGCGGCTTCTTCCTCGCCCATGCCGAGCCCGGCGAGGAGTGCAAGCAGGGCGACCTCATCGCCCGGATCGTCGACCACTACGGCGCCCCCCTGGAGGAGGTCCGCGCCCCGCAGGACGGCATCGTGCTGTGGGTGCGCCGCATCCGCACCGTCCGCCCCGGCGACGAGGTCGTCATCTTCGGCGCGATCGAAGGGGAGATCCGGCCGTGACCAGCGGTTCCGTGCGTGAGCTGCTGATCGACGGCAAGACCGTCCCCGCCTGTGACGGGGCGACCTTCACCGTCGTCGACCCGGCTCGCGGCACCCCCATCGCCCAGGTGTCCCACGGCGGCTCCGCCGACATCGACAGCGCGGTCGCCGCCTCGGGCGCCGCGCTCGCCTCCCCCCGCTGGGCGTGTCTGCGGCCCGCCGAGCGGGGCCGGCTGCTCACCCGCATCGCCCAGGAGATCCGCCACCAGGCCGGCGACCTGGCCGAGCTGGAGAGCCTGGACGTGGGCAAGCCGCTGCGCCAGGCCCATGCCGACGTCGAGGCGGCGGCCCGCTACTTCGAGTTCTACGCCGGCATCGCCGACAAGCTCGGCGGCGCCACGATTCCGCTCGGCCGGGGCCTGCTCGACTACACCGTCCGCGAGCCGATCGGCGTGTCGGGGCAGATCATCCCGTTCAACTACCCATTGCAGAACACCGCCCGCGGTGCGGCCCCCGCCCTCGCCGCCGGCTGCACCGTCGTGCTCAAGCCGTCGCCGGAGGCGCCGCTGACGCCGCTGGAGATCGGGCGGATCGCGCTGGAGTGCGGGCTGCCGCCCGGGGTGCTCAACGTGGTGCCAGGGGACGGCGTGACCGGCGCGGCCCTGGCCGGCCATCCCGGCATCGACCAGGTGACGTTCACCGGCTCGGTGCCGACCGGGATCAAGGTCGCGCAGGCCGCCGCCGCGAACGTGGTGCCGTCGGTGGTGGAGCTGGGCGGCAAGTCCCCCGCCATCGTCTTCGCCGACGCGGACTTCGACCAGGCGCTCGCCGGTGTGGCGGCCTCGGCGTTCGGCAACGCCGGGCAGACGTGCTCCGCCGGCACCCGGCTGCTGCTGCAGCGTGGCGCCGAGGAGTTCCTCGACCGGCTCGTCGCGCACGCAGCCTCGCTGCGGCTCGGGCCGGGGCTGGACGACCCGGACATGGGGCCGCTGGTGTCGGCGCGGCAGCGCGACCGCGTCGAGTCGTATCTGGAGCTGGCCCGTCAGGAGGCCGCCACGATCCGCACGGGCGGCGGACGGCCGGCGGACCCGGCGCTCGCGGACGGCTACTTCATCGAGCCGACCGTCCTGACCGGGCTGACCAACGCCGCGCGGTGTGCGCGGGAGGAGATCTTCGGGCCCGTCCTCACGGTCATCGAGTTCGGCGACGCGGATGAGGCCCTCGCCATCGCCAACGACAGCCCGTACGGATTGTCGTCGTACGTGTGGACCCGCGACATGACCACCGCGATGCGGCTGGCCGAAGGCATCAGGGCCGGCCAGGTGTACGTCAACGCCACCGGCGTCGGCACCGGCGTCGAGCTGCCGTTCGGCGGCTACAAGCACAGCGGCTGGGGCCGCGAGAAGGGCCTGGAGGCGCTGAACGGCTACACCCAGCTCAAGAACGTCTGCCTCGGCTTCGGGACGCCCCGATGAGCGGCATGCGTTACCGCAGGCTAGGCCGCGACGGCCCGCTGGTGTCCGTGGTGGGCGTCGGCGGCAACAATTTCGGCTCCCGCCTGGACGAGGACGGCACCAAGGCGGTCGTCCACGCCGCTCTCGACGCGGGCATCACCCTGTTCGACACCGCCGACACCTACGGCGCGTACGGCGGCGGCGACGCCGGCGACAGCGAGCGCCTGCTCGGAGCCGCGCTCAAGGGGCACAGGGACGAGGTGGTGCTGGCCACCAAGTTCGGCATGAGCATGGGCGCCGCCTACGGAGAGCTCGGCCCGCGCGGCGCCCGCCGCTACCTCCGCCACGCTGTGGAGGAGTCGCTGCGCCGGCTCGGCACCGACCGCATCGACTTGTACCAGTACCACGAGCCCGACGGCGTCACCCCGCTCGCCGACACCCTCGAAGCGCTGAGCGAGCTGGTCGCCGAGGGCAAGGTGCGTTACGTCGGGTGCTCCAACATGCCCGCCTGGATGCTGGCCGACGCGGCCTGGCAGGCCCGCTGGGACCGGCGCGCCCCGTTCGTCAGCACCCAGGCCCGCTACCACCTGCTCGACCGGGGCGCCGAGCAGGAGCTGATCCCGGCCTGCGCCGCGTTCGGCGTCGGGCTGCTGCCGTACTACCCCATCGCCAACGGCCTGCTCAGCGGCAAGTACCGGCGCGGCGAGCCGCCACCGCCCGGCAGCAGGCTGTCGTGGCGGCACGGCTGGCTCACCGAGCAGGCGCTCGACCGGGTCGAGACCCTCACCGCCTACGCCGCCGAACGCGGCCTGACCCTGCTGCAGGTCGCCGTCGGCGGCCTGGCCGCACTGCCCCAGGTGGGCTCCGTCATCTGCGGGGCGATGACCCCGGAACAGGTCACCGCCAACGCGGCGGCGGCCGGCTGGACCCCGGACGCGGCCGACCTGGCCGCGCTCGATCACATCGTGCCGCCCGGCGAACGGGTGGTCTGAACACCATGAGGTTGGATGACATGCGACAGGTAGTCACCTTCGACGCTTACGGAACCCTGATCGACTTCCAGCTCGGGCCCACCACGCTGAAGGTCCTCGCCGACCGGCTGGACCTCGACGGGCTCAACGTGGAGGAGTTCCTCGACGACTTCCGCGTCATGCGCTTCCAGGCCGTGCTGGAGGCCTACCGCCCCTACCACGAGGTGCTGCACTCCAGCCTGCGCAACGCCATGCGCCTGCACGGCCTCGAGTACCGCACCTCCGACGGGGATGCCCTCGTCGAAGCGGTGCCCACGTTCGGCCCGTTCCCTGAGGTGCCCGACGCGCTGCGCGCGCTCAAGAGCAAGTACGAGATCGCGATCATCTCCAACTCCGACGACGACCTCATCAAGCACAACGTCGCCAACATCGGCGTCGAGTTCGACCACGTCATCACCGCCGAGCAGGCCAGGGCGTACAAGCCGGACCGGCAGGCCTTCGAGCACGCCTTCAAGGTCATGGACATCGAGCCCTCCCAGGTGATCCACACCGCCCAGGGCTGGGAGTACGACCACATCCCCACCCGCGACCTCGGCCTCGAGCGGCGCGTGTGGATCAACCGCTACCGCCGCCCCGGCAGCTCCGACTACCAGCCCTACGACGAGCTGAACGACCTGTCGGGCCTGCCCGCACTGCTCGGCTGCTGAGAACGGAACCCACGATGAAACAGATCCCGTACTGGCTCGACACCGCTCCCCCGCTGCCCGACCGGTCCGGCAGGCCGCTGCCGGACCAGGCGGACGTGGTGGTCATCGGCGGCGGGCTGACCGGCCTGTCCACCGCCCTGCACACCGCCCGCAAGGGCGCCCGGGTCGTCCTCGTCGAGAAGGACAAGGTCGGCTCGGGCGCCTCCGGGCGCAACGGCAGCATGTGCACCCAGGGCATCACGATCACCACCGGCCAGGCACGCGAACGCTACGGCCAGGAACGTGCCCGCGAGCTGTACGACTCCTTCCGCCACGCCGTCGACCTCGTGGAGGAGCTGACGCTCAAGGAAGGCATCGACTGCGATTTCCGCCGCTCCGGCCGCTTGGGTGTCGCCTTCAAACCGGCCCACTTCGAGCGGATGCGTGCCAAGCAACGCGATCTCGCCGAGAACTTCGGCCACGAGACCACCCTCATCGGCCCCGGCGAGCTGCGCACCGAGCTGGGCTCGGACTACTACCACGGCGCGCTGCTCGACCCGCTCAGCGCGGGCCTGCACATCGGCAAGTTCGTGCACGGCCTGGCCGAGGCCGCCGAACGCGCCGGCGCCGAGATCCACGAGCGCAACGCCGCCACCGCGCTGCGGCGCACGTCGGCGGGCGGTTTCGAGGTGGAGACGCTGAACGGTCTCATCCGCGCCAGGCAGGTCGTCGCGGCGACCGACGCCTACAGCGACGGCGCGCTGTCGTGGTTGCGTAAGCGGCTCATCTGCGTGGGCAGCTTCATCATCGTCACCGAGCCCCTGGGCGAGGAGCTGGCCCGCGAGATCATCCCGAACGCGCGTCTGGTGGTCGACTCCAAGAACATCGGCCACTACATCCGGCTCACCCCGGACAACCGGCTCGCCTTCGGCGGCCGGGCCCGCTTCGCCCCGTCCGACCCGGCCTCCGACCGCAAGAGCGGGGCGGTGCTCAAGCGGGAGATGGCCGAGATCTTCCCCCAGCTCGCCAATGTCCGGATCGACTACGTGTGGGGCGGCAGCGTCGGCTTCAGCTACGACCGCATCCCGCACGCCGGAGAGAACGACGGCCTGTACTACTCGGGGGGCTACTGCGGCCACGGCGTGCAGATGGCCACGTACATGGGACGCGCGCTCGCCGAGATGATGGACGGCCGCCCCGAAGCCAACCCGTGGCGCGGGCTCGGCTTCCCCAAGGTGCCCGTGCCGTTCTACAACGGCACCGCCTGGTTCCTGCCCTTCGCCGGCGCCTACTACAAGGTCAAGGACCGCTTCTACTGACGCGTGCCGGCCCTCGGCGGTGCTGTGCTCTCGCGGACCGTGAGGGTCGTCGCGATCTCCAGTCCCACCTGGGGAACCGACTCCCCACGGCCGATGGCCAGCGCCAGTTCCGTGGCGGCGACCGCCATCTCCGTCAGCGGCTGGTGAACCGTGGTCAAAGGCGGGTCGACCCAGGCCACGACCGGAAGATCGTCGTAGCCCACGACGCTCAGGTCCCCGGGGATGGACAGCCCCAGGTCGCGAGCGGCCTGGTAGACGCCGAGCGCTTGCAGGTCGTTCGCGGTGAAGATCGCGGTCGGCCGGTCAGGCCTGGACAGCAGCTCGTGCGCCGCGGCGCAGCCGTCCTCGCGGGTGAGAAGGGTGCGGACCAGGAGTCCGGGATCCGCGGGGACGTCGGCTTCAGCCAGTGCGGAGAGGTAGCCGGCCACTCTGGCGCGGCAGAATGTATGATCCGGGCCACTGATCATGGCGATGCGGCGGTGTCCCAGTTGGAGCAGGTGCCGGGTCGCCGCTTGGCCACCTCTCCAGTTGGTGGCGCCCACGAAGGGGACGCCGTCCGGCAACTCGTCGATCGGGTCGTAGACGACGTACGGGATGCCTTTCGCCTTCAACTTCTCACGCTCGGACGGCGAGAGCTGCGCCACTGACAAGACGCAGCGAGGGCGCCGGCCGACCGTGTCGTCGATGGACATCGCAGGCGTGTCGTGGAGGCCGAACTCCGAAACCATGACCCCGACGCGGTTCTTGCGGGCCACCTGCTCGACACCGCGGATGATCTCCACGGCCCACATGTTCTCGAGCTCGCGGAACACGAGTTCCACGATATTGTTCCGGCTGCCCGAGGGCCTGCGGTATCCGTGCCGATTGATCAGTTCTTCGACGCGGGCACGAGTCTGATCCGAGACCCCCGAACGTCCGTTGAGCACTTTCGACACGGTGGGGATCGAGACGCCTGCGGACTCGGCGATGTACGCGATGGTGACCGACGGAATTCCACCACCTCGCGCGTTCTGCTCGTCGGCCGCTGGTTCGCCCGGTCGGTTATCCGTCACGTTCACCCTTTCCTCATCAGCGGCGGGTCCGCCACGGGTGGTCTCCCCAGCCATTCTCGCACCGGGCACCAGGGCAGCCGGCCGTAAGCAATGCGCCCTGTCAGGCGCAGGGCGGCAGGCCACGCATCATCACTCACACTGAGGAAACTATAGAGCAAGCCAGCCAAAAAATTTTCTGCCGGTCACCGCTGCTTGAGGTCCGTCTCTGACGACAAACCGTGGTTTCGCCTCGTGCACCGATACAGGCGAGCGGGGCACGGCCGGCTTGCACAGTCGCGGTATGGCTGTTGGCGTGCCTGTCATCGCCGGTACGGCACGGCTTCCCGCAAGAGATGTTCGATAGTAGGTTTCGCGAGAAACTTTCGCGCCGCCCTGAGGATAATCATGTCCCCTCGCTACTTCGAAGACTTCTCGCCCGGCTACGGCAAGCTGGCGCCGCGCGCCGTTCTCGCTTCAGACGCCCCGCGACTCGACCTGAACGGTACTGGGCGTTCCGCTTCTCCCAGACGGGCCTCGACGAGCCGGACGGCTTCGAGCTGCCCACCTACGACGACCAGGAATGGGATCGGCTCCCCGTTCCCTCGCACTGGCAGCTCCATGGGTACGGCAAGCCCGCCTATCTGAACATCCCTTACCCGATTCCCCTGGATCCCCCGTTCGTTCCGGACGAGAACCAGACCGGTGACTATCGCCGCGTCTTTGATCTGCCCGACTCATGGGACGGCACGCCTGCCGTGGTGCGCTTCGAGGGCGTGGACTCGTGCGCGCGAGTCTGGCTCAACGGGGTGGAACTGGGGGTGAGCCGGGGCAGCCGCCTGCCGGTGGAGTTCGACGCCTCGGAGGCGCTGCGTCCGGGCCGCAATGTCTTGGCTGTCAGGGTTCACCAGTACTCCTCGGGCACGTACCTGGAGGACCAGGACACCTGGCGGTTGTCCGGGATCTTCCGTGACGTCGCGCTGCCGGCCCGGCCCGTCGGCGGGATCCGGGACGTGTTCGTGCACGCCGACTTTGACGTCTCCGGCGGAGGCGGGCGGGTGCGATTCGACGTGGAGGCCGGGGCGCCCGTCGAGGTCAGCATTCCGCTGCTCGGGGTGGGTGCCGCCCCCGCTACGGAGACGTTCACGTTCGGCCAGGCGCGTCCGTGGAGCGCGGAGGACCCGTTCCTGTACGAGGCCACTCTTGCCACCCCGGCCGAACAGGTGCGCGTACGCTTCGGCTTCCGCACTGTCGCAATCGACGAGTCCGGTGTGCTGACGGTGAACGGGCGGCGAGTGGTGCTGCGCGGCGTCAACTCGGCCTGTGGGTCATGCTGGAGTGCGACCTGGAGACGCACGGCTTCGACCAGACGCGGCCCGAACCCTGGCAGCGGAATCCCTGGACGATCCGCAGTGGCGTGACGCCTATCTGGATCGCATCCAGCGGACCGTGGAGCGCGACAAGAACCACCCCAGCGTCATCGCGTGGTCGCTCGGCAACGAGGCCGGCGACGGGCAGAACCTTGCGGCGATGGCCGCGTGGATCCACGAACGCGACCCGTCCCGGCCGGTCCACTACGAAGCCGACCGGCTGGCCCGCTACGTCGACATCTACGGCGAGATGTATCGCACCCCGGCCGTCGTCCACCGCATCGGTCAGGGACGGCTGCGGCCCGGGGAGACGTTCTGTCCGGCCGTCGACGGCGCGGGCGATCCGGCGGACGACCGGCGCAACGGCATGCCCTTCGTCTACACCGAGTTCGCGCACGCGATGGGCAACGGCCCCGGTGGCCTGGCGGAGTACATGCGGCTTTGCGAGCAGTACCCGCGGGTCCAGGGCGGATTCGTGTGGGAGTGGATAGACCAGGGCTTGCGCTCCAGCGACGCGCTGGGCCGGGAGCTCTTCGCGTATGGCGGCGACTTCGGGGAGGACCTGCACGACGCGAACTACATCTGCGACGGCCTCATGTTCCCGGACCGGACGCCGTCACCGGGCATGCTGGAGTACCAGAAGGTCATCGAGCCCGTCGTCATCGAGCCGAGCAGTTCGGGACGCATCTCGATCCGCAATCGCTACGCCTTCCTGGACCTGTCCCACCTGCGGTTCACCTGGTCGGTTTCGCAGGACGGAGACCCGATCGCCGACGGGCGGCTTTCGGTGCCGCACGTTGCCGCCGGGGAGTGCGTCGACATCCCTGTCCCGGAGGCGTATGGGGAAGGCGAACGCTGGTTGACCGTGCAGGCCGAGCTGGCGGAGCCCACCGCGTGGGCGCCCGAGGGTCATGTGGTGGCATGGGGCCAGATTCCGCCCACCGCGACCAGTGCCCCGACGGCCCTGACCGATACACGGGCACCCGCCCAGTCGGCCGGCGAGCATATCTCCCTCGGGCCGGCCCGCTTCGACCGACGTACGGGGAGGCTGGTCGGCCTCGGCGACCACCGTTTTGACGGCCCGCAGCTGGCACTGTGGCGCGCGCCCACGGACAACGACCTCGCCTGCGCACAGGGCGACGCCCGGTACTGGAAGGACCGCGGCCTGGACCGGCTGCGCCACCGCACCGTGTCCGTCGATCCGCGCGATGCGGGGCTGACCGTCGTGGTGCGCAGCTCGGCGGCCAACTCCGACTCCGGCTATCTCAGCACGTACCGCTGGGACACGGATGGGCGGCGCCTGCGGGTGCGGGTGCACACCGAGCCGTTCGGCTACTGGCCCGAACGGGCGGATACCTTCGCCGAGGCGATGGTGGACCCCGACCTGCCGGACGAGGAGCGCAAGGAACTTCTCCGCCGTGACAAGGCGCCATCCCTGGCGCGAATCGGCCTCCTCCGGCAACTTCCCGAGGAATGGTCGCAGATCCAGTGGTTCGGCGCCGGACCCGGCGAAGCCTACCCCGACTCGCGGCAGGCGGCGCGGATCGGTCGCTTCCACGCCACGGTCGACGAGCTGCAGACCCCGTACGTCCGCCCGCAGGACAACGGATCTCGCGCCGACGTGCGGTGGGCCGAGATCACCGACCGGACGGGCGCGGGAATCCGCATCGAGGGCGAGCCTCTGTTCAGCCTCGCCCGGCGCTGGAGCGACCGGCACCTCGCGGCGGCCCGACACCAGACCGATTTGGCCCCCGAGCCGCTGATCTACCTGTACACCGACCATGTCGTGCACGGCGTCGGGTCCGGGGCGGTCGGTCCCGGCGTCCTCCCCCAGTACCGGCTCGACGTCAGGGCCGCCGACTTCGCCTTCATCCTGTCGACGACGGCCTGGACCCAAAGAAGGAGCCGCCCCGCATGTGCGGGGCGGCTCTCGGTGAGAAGGGTCAGGAGGCCGTGCCGGTGACCGTGTCGCCGGACCTGGTGACCTGGTAGGTGACCTTGGCGCCGCTCCAGAAGTGGAAGGTCAGCGTCAGCGGCGTGTTCTCCCGCATCTGGCTGACGAGCTCCTTGAGCAGGCGGATCGAGTTGTCGGCGTAGGCGGGAGAGTAGGACCTGCCGTACTCCTTGTAGGACGTCCAGTCGTGGGGTGCGGCGTTGGTGCCGTCGGCATACTTGGCCTCCATCGTGGCGAGCCGGTCACCGTTGAACTGGGTGGGGATCGTCAGCGACTCCGTGGTGCCGGTCGTGTTCGACAAGACCGGTGTGTCGTAGCTGATCACATAGATGTTCCACGGGATTCCCGAGGAGAACCGGGCCTGGATCGTCGCGTTGACGCCGTGGGACCGGTCGCCGGCCAGCCGGCTGAGGGCCGCCGCCGTGAGGGTGAGCTTGTCGCCGGAGACCGTGTAGTCCCGGCCCGGGTAAAGCCTGGCGGAGCCGTGCCAGAGCCCGCGGAACGAGGTCCCGTTCAGGTTCAGGGTGAGCGTCCTGGCCTCGATCGCGCCCGACTTCGGCAAGAAGATCGAGTCACTGGAAGTGGTGCCGGAACGGGTGGTGAAGCTCGACTTGATCTGGGCGAACAGGCCGGGGTCCTTCCACTCCTGCAGGGTCTGCCGGTTGAAGTGCTGGCCGTTGTCCCACCACATCGTGGTGAGCTTCTTGATCCGTGCCTGGTAACCCAGCAGCTCGAAGAACTTCAGCTTCTCGCCCTGCTGGACGGCGTTCCAGTCAACGTCGAAGCTGAGCAGGCCGTACTCACCGACGATCACCGGGATGCCGCGGTCGACGAAGGTCTTGGCCGACCTGTCGAAGTAGCCGATCAGGTCCTGCTGGGTCTCCTCGTTGAGGGTGGTGACTCCGGCGATGTTCACGCTGAACGGCCAGTAGCCGTAGAAGTGGACGGTCGCGGCCAGGTTCTTGTCGTTCAGCGCGGTGATCTCGTTGGAGAGTCCGTCCAGGTACTTCTGGTCCGCGCTGGTGTGAACGGTGGGCAGGACCAGGATCCGATCGGCGTTGCCGCCGCCCGAGCCGCGGACGATGGCGTGGAAGGAGCGGTTGAGCTCGGCGAGGAGCCTCATCTTCTCCTCGTCGGTGGCGTTGTCGAACTGCGGCTCGTTGACGCTCTCGAAGAGCACCTTGCTCGGCGCGTCACGGAACGCGCCGGCGATCTGGGTCCACGAGGCGTTGAAGCGGGCCACCACCTCGTCGCGGTTGGTGGGCATCTTGGAGATCCACTGCCACGAGTCGTGGTGGACGTTGATGAGGACGTAGAGGTCGGAGGCCAGCGCCAGGTCGACGACCTCCTTCACCCGGTTCATCCACTTCGCGTCGATGGTGTACGGCGCGGTGGCGGACTGGTGGTCGGTCCAGGTGATGGGGATGCGGACGCTGCGGAAGCCCTGGGCGCGGATGGCCTCGAACAGGGGCTTGGTGGTCAGGGGGTTGCCCCACGAGGTCTCGTCGGGGAACGCGTCCAGCGTGTTGCCCAGGTTCCAGCCGGGCTGCATCGCCGCCACGACGTCCATCGCGCTGTCGGTGCGCTTGTCGGTCGAGGCCGCGGTGGGGCTGCCGGCCAGCCCTAATGCGGTGATCAGCGCGATGAGGAGGCTCGCCGCGCGTGAGAGGGGGGTGGTTCTCATTTTTTCCCTTCCGTGAGTCGCCACTGCGCCTGCTGCGCCGTGGGGTGGATGCGGTGGGTGAGCCCTGGTTCGGCGCCGCCCATTCATGACCTGGCCTCGTAGTCGAACCAGTCGAAGTGGACGGTGCCGGTCGCGGAGTACATGCCGATCACCCGGCCGGTGAAGCCGCCCGCCACCTCGGTGGAGAGGTAGCGGCCATCGAGGGCGGCGAGCGCGGGCAAGCCCTCGATGCCGAACGACAGCGTGTCGGGCTCCGCGCACGCGTCGCCAGGCACCCGCGGTCCGCCGGTCTGGACGGTGAGCACCAGCGGACCGGCGGGGACCGGATGCTCGGCGACCACGGTTCGCAGCGAGCCGATACGGGCGATGACCTGCACCCGCCCGTCACCTGCCTCGATCTCGTAGTGGTGCCGCTCGTCCAGCCGGACTGCCAGGCCGCCACGCCCGTGCGTGGGGTCGATCAGGGTGCGAGCGCGCCACTTCAGGTGTTGCGCGCGGCGGCCGAGGAAGGTCACGTCGCGCTCGTCCAGGGAGGCGCCGCGGGCGCGGAGCGTCAGCCAGCCGGGCCGTTCCTTCGTGGTGCACAGGTCCGCCGGGCGGCTCCGCACCGAGATCCATGAGGCCTGGAGCTCGGCCAGATCGAAGTCGTCCTTAGCCGATCCCGCCGGTGTGCCGGAGACGATCTCGCCGACGACGGGCCAGCCGTCCTCCCAAGTCACCGGGGCGAGGAAGGTCTCGCGGCCCAGGACGTGCCAGCCGGGAGTGCCTCCGCCGGGCCGTACCCCGAGGAAGACCATCCACCAGGATCCGTCGGGGGCCTGGACGAGATCGGCGTGGCCGGTGTTCTGGATCGGGTGGTGGGTGCCGCGATGCGTCAGGATCGGGTTGGCCGGGCACGGCTCGAACGGCCCGTCGGGCGCGGGCCCACGGGCGATCGACACGGCGTGGCCGCGCTCGGTGCCGCCCTCGGCGATGAGCAGGTACCAGTGCTCGCCGATCCGGTAGAGATGGGGCGCCTCCGGGGCGAGGGCGCCCGGGGAGCCGGACCAGAGCTTGTGCGGCTCTCCGAAGGTCTGTCCCGTCCGTGGATCGATGCGCACCTGCCCGATTCCGGCGAAGGTGCACCAGCAGGTGCCGTCCTCGTCCCAGGCCAGGTCGGGATCGATGCCAGGGACGCCGGGCAGCCGGATCGGGTCGGACCACGGTCCGGCGGCGTCTGCGGCGGTGTAGAGCACGTTGACGGGGCCCTCGACGGTCATGACGGTGACGATCAGCCAGAACCGGCCGTCGTGGTGGCGGACCGTGGGCGCGTAGACGCCGGCGGATGAGGGGATTTCGACCGACAGGGCCAGCTGGCTCGGCTGCTCCAGGGCGTTGCCGATCTGCGTCCACCGCACGAGGTCGCGGCTGTGGAAGACGGGCACGCCGGGGAAGTACTCGAAGCTGGAGCA
The DNA here is from genome assembly GCF_004011505.1 of Nonomuraea polychroma. NCBI lineage: Bacteria > Bacillati > Actinomycetota > Actinomycetes > Streptosporangiales > Streptosporangiaceae > Nonomuraea > Nonomuraea polychroma. The sequence goes on along the minus strand of NZ_SAUN01000001.1, from coordinate 2,423,920 downwards.
GGCGAGGTAGTAGTCGTCACCGACCCGGCAGATGCTCGGGTCGGGGTGGAACCCGGGGATGATGGGCTGGTCTGACACCCCGTGTGGTCCTTTCATCGGAGGCGGAGCAGCACCGCTGATGGGGCGGTGGGCAAGGTCAAGGTGTGCTCTGTCAGGCGGGCCTTGCTGTTGGCGGGGTAGAGCAGCTCCGCGCGCTGCAGGTCCGGCAGGCGCGCGGTGTCTTCGCCGCCGCGCCGCCAGACGGCGAGATAGGTGGCCGCGGGAGCGTGTATGGCGAGTGCGATCCACGGGTCGTCCCAGCCCGGGAGACCCAGCGGCCAGGAGGGTACGGCCTGTGGCAGGTCGGCCCGGATGGCCTTGTAGACGGCGACGGCCTCGTGGACGAGGGCGCGGGCGTCGGGATCGAGGTCCGCGATGCGGCCGGACAGGTGGATCCGGCCGAGGAGCGCGCTGATCATGGTGAAGGCCACCTCATCCAGCGAGTCCTCGGGCTGCGGATAGGCCCAGACGGCGCCCTGCTCGGGAGGGACGGCGGTGGGCGCGGAGGCTGCGATGGGCGCGTAGCGCTCGAGGTTCTGCTGGTCGCTGGTGGACTGCACCTGCAGCCGGGACAGCAGCGCGTAGTCCGAGCGCATGCCTCCGGAGGCACAGTTCTCCACCACCAGGTGCGGGTGCCGGTCCAGAATGCCGTCGAGCCAGTCGAGATGGGCGCGATTGTGGCCGAGCAGCCCGGCCGCGGGGGTCTCGCCGGGACGGCTGCTCGTGCCGGAGCCGGGGTCGATGTTGTGGTCCAGCTTGAGGTAGCCGATGCCGAGCTCGCCGACCAGGCGGTCCACAACACGGTCGAGGTGGGCTCGGGCGGCGGGGTGGCGCAGGTCCAGATGGTGCCGGAGGTTGTCGGTGACGCGGATGCCGTCGCGGCGGAAGAATGCCTCGTCAGGCAGGGACTCGGCGAGCGGGCTGCGAACGCCGATCACTTCCGGCTCAAGCCACAGACCCGGGACCATGCCGCGCTCCCGGACCCGGTCCAGGACCGCGTGGATGCCTCGTTCGCCGGGGAAACGGGAGGTGGACGGCTCCCAGGCGCCGACGCCGCCCCACCAGTCATCGTCCGCGTCGGCGTACCAGCCCGCGTCGATGACGAAGTACTCCGCCCCTGCCTCTGATGCCGCGTCGATCAAGGGGAGTAGCTTGGCCGTCGTGGGGTCGCCCATCAGGCAGTTCATGTAGTCGTTGAAGATGACGGGCAGCCGCTGGTGGTCCGGGTGCGGGCGGCGGATGGCCCGGCGGTAGCGGGTCAGCGCGGCGAACGCTCCGTCGCCGACATCCACGGCGAGCGCGACGGGCACGGTGCGGAAGGCCTCTCCGGGCGCCAGCGGGTGGCGCCAGCCGTGGTGGGCGTCGCTGGGGCCGGACAGCGCCACGTAGGCCACGTCCTCGCGCTCCCCGCACTCCCAGCGCCAGCCGCCGCCGTTGTGCTCGATCTGCCACAGCCACGTGCGCCCGGTCTGGCGGTCGGCCAGGCCGCCCATCGGGACGTGGCCGCAGCTCGACCAGACGCCCTGGCCGGCCAGGGTGAAACAGCCCTTGCCGTTGGCGTACCGGACCCGGCCGTTGAGCTGGGGCGAGGTGAGGCGCAGAGGCCTGCGTTGCCACCGGTATTCGGCGAGCCAGTCGTTGTCGGCCCACAGCAGGTCCGCGGTGTCCACGGCGAGACCACCGACCACGAGCGAGGTGACTGACTCCAGGATCAGCGTGTGCTCGCCCTCATTCCGAAGGATCACCTCGCTGCGAAGCACAGGCAGACTGTCCGGCGACCGGTAGATCACCTCTGCGGCAAGACCGCTCTCCGGGTCGTGCAGCTCGACGGTGAGCACGTCGTCGGTGGCGTGGTGCCGCCGGTAGCGCATCCGCGCGCCGATGGCAGTGTCGATGAGCCGGTGGCTGGACCAGTGGTGGCCGTGCCCGGTCGCGGTCACCTCCAGCAGGGGCAGCGTCGCTTGGTGGCGCTCGCCGCCGGGCGGGCCGAGGTAGGTCAGGCGAGCGTCACTGATCTCGAGTCGTAAGGCGTCGTGGCCCCAAGTGATGGTGGTCACTGGGTCTTCCCGTGCTTCAGTACGGCGCAGCCGCCTGGTGGCAGCTCGACCACGGGAGCGTCCGTCAGCAGGTCGTGGGCGGGCTCGGGCAGGCTGACGGCGTAGGCGCCGTGGTTGAGGACGAACTGCCACCGGGTGCCGTCCGGAGCGTGCCGGGTGACGGATTCGAGGCCGGGAAGTTCGGGGTTGACCCCGGTCTCGTCGAGAAGCCTGCCGATGAGGGCGGCGTAACCCGGATCGTCGAGACGTGTCGAGAGGTACCAGCCCAGGCCCGCGCCGAAGTGGTGACGGGTCAGTGCGGGCTTTCCCGCGAGCATTCCGTGGGTGTAGGTGACGAGCGCCTCGGCGCCCTCGGTGCGCAGGGACTCGCTCCAGATGGTGCCGTGCGTGCCGTCCGACAGGACGATCCCTTCGTCCCGCCGGAGCGCGCGGTGTTCCTCGACGCGGATGCCCAGCGCCTCGCGCAGCGGCGGGGCGGGGTAGCCGCCGAGGCGGGCGTGGAGGCGGTCGTCGACGAACCCGTTGAAGTACTGGACGAGCAGCGTCCCGCCGTCGGCGACGTAGCGGCGCAGGTTCGCCGCTCCGGCGTCGGAGAGCAGGAACAGGGCTGGAGCGACGACGAGCCGGTAACGGCTGAGGTCGTGTTCGGGATGGGCGAAGTCGACCGTGACGCCGGCGTCCCACAGTGCCCGGTGGGCGCGGCGCAGGGTCGCGTGATAGTCGAGGTCCGCCGACGGCAGGCCGTCGACCTCCAGCGCCCACCAGGCGTCCGAGTCGTGCAGCACGGCCACCTGCGCGGTGACCGTCGAGCCCGCGAGCTCGCCAAGACGTGCGACGGCCTCTCCGACCGCCTGGACCTCACGGAAGATCCTGCTGTCCGCGCCGGCGTGCGGGAGCATCGCCGAGTGCCACTGCTCGGCCCCGGCACGGGATTGCCGCCACTGGAAGAACAGGGCGCCCTCCGAGCCACGGGCGATGTGGCCGAGCGTGTGACGCAGGATCTCGCCCGGCTCCTTGCCCAGCGTGCGGTCGCCGTCATAGACGGTGCTGGTGCCCTGCTCCATCAGCAGCCAGGGACGGCCGTCCGCGAGGGAGCGGGCGCGGTCGGCGCCGAAGGCGGTGTCCGCGGCGGCGTCCAGACCCGGCGCGCTCGGGTAGTGATCGATGGCGACCAGGTCGACCTCCCGGCCCAAGGCCCACAGGTCCACGTTCTGATAGCCGGGGAGCATCATGTTGGTCGTCACCGGCCGGTCGCTGCGAGCGCGGATCGCGTCGCGCTGTTCCCGGTACGCGGCGAGGACCGTGTCGGACCAGAAGCGCCGGAAGTCCAGGGCCTGGCCGGGATTGCGGTGCCACTGGGTGACCCGCGGAGGCAGCACCTGATCCCAGCCGCTGTAGCGCTGGCTCCAGAATGCCGTGCCCCACGCCTCGTTGAGCGCCTCAAGTGAGTCGTGGCGGGCACGCAACCATTCCCGGAAGGCGACGGCGGTGTGGTCGCACCAGCAGAGCGTGGTGTACTCGTTGTGCACGTGCCACATCGCGACCGCCGGGTGGTCGCCGTACCGCTCGGCGAGGGCGGTGGCGATGCGCACCGCGGCGTTGCGGTAGGCGGGGGCGGCCAGGCAGTAGGTGTCGCGGCTGCCGTGGGTGAGCCGGGTGCCGTCCGGTGCGACCGGCAGGGCGTCCGGGTGGGCCAGGGTGAACCACGGTGGCGGAGAGGCGGTGGGGGTGGCCAGGTCCACAGCCACGCCGTTGGCGTGGAGCCGGTCGAGATGGGCGTCGAGCCAGGCGAAGTCGTAACGGCCCTCCTCCGGCTCCAGCAGAGCCCAGGAGAAGACGCCGACGGTGGCCAGGTTGACCCTGGCGCGGCGCATCAGCGTGTCGTCTTCCTTCCAGACCGGCTCGTCCCATTGCTCGGGGTTGTAGTCGCCGCCGAAGGCGAGGCCGCCGAGGCGGTCGATCAGGTGGCGGGTCGCCATGCCTGGTCCTTTCGGATCGGGAGCCGGGCTCCGTCGCGGAGGAAGAGCAGGGTCTCACCCTTGGCACGCCATTCCAGGGCCTCGCCGAGGTCGCGGAAATGCGGGGACATACGAAGTGCTCCTAGATGAGGCTGTGTTCCGGGACCGGTCCGGTGCTCTCACGGACGGTCAGAGTGGGGGTGAGCAGCACGAGTTCGTCGGTGGGCTGCTCGCCGCGCGTGGATGCGGAGATCCGGGACATGACCTGTTCGACAGCGATGCGGCCGAGCTCCTTCGCCGGGCCGGTCACCGCTGTGAGGGCAGGTGCGTGCTGCTCAGCCAGGTGATCGGGGCACAGGGCGATCACCGACGCGTCCTCGGGAACGGTCCGCCCGCTGGTGCGCAGGAGGCTGAGCAGCGGCCCGATGGCTCCCTCGTTCTGCACGACGAAGCCGGTCGTGTGAGGCCTGTCGGACAGGATGCGGCCGAGCGTACCTGCGATGCCCTCATAGGTTCCCTCGCATGGACGGTGCAGGAAACGCAGACCGCGCTCCTTCGCACGCGCGCGGAACCCCGCGAGGGTGCGCTCGGCGTATCCCGCGTGCCGCCGGTAGATACCGGAGCCGTAACCGATGAAGGCGATGTCACGGTGGCCCAGGTCGGCCAGATGATCCGCGCACAGCGCGCCGGCGGCGGAGAAGTCGTGGTCGACGCAGGACAGTCCTCGGGGGTCGTCGGGCAGGCCGATGAGCGCCGCCTGGGTCCGCAGGTCTCCCAGCGTCGGGATGCGCTTGTCGTCCAACTCGACGTCCATGAGGATGACGCCGTCGGCCAGGCCGCTCGCCGCGAGGCGGCGGATACCGTCGGGGCCCTCGTCGTTGGTGATCAGCAGCACGTCGTAGCCGTGCTTGCGGGCCGCCACGGCGACGGAGGTGGCGATCTCCATCATGATCGGCACGTACACGTCGGTGCGGAGCGGCACTGCCAGGGCCAGGATGTGCGAGCGCTTGCCCGCCAGCGCCCGGGCGCCCGCGTTCGGGTGATATCCGAGCTCGAGGACGGAACGCTCGACGCGCCGCCGGGTCTCGGCGGAGACCCGGCGCTTGCCGCTGAGCGCATAGCTGACCGTGCTCGGGGAGACGCCCGCCGCCTTGGCCACATCAGCGATGGTCACCATTGGTTCAGCCCTTGATGGCGCCGGTCAGGACGCCGGTCCGGAAGTGCTTCTGAACGAACGGATAGACGATCACGAGCGGCACCAGGGTGAGAACCACCACGGCCATCTGCAAAGACAGCGGCGCGGTCTGCGAGTGCGCCATGCCGAAACCGGCGTTGACCGAGCCGGGCATGCCGACGCCGCGGTTGACGTAGGTCAGCAGCACATATTGCAGCGGCCATTTCTCGCTCTCCGTCGGCATGTAGAGCATGACGTTGAAGAAGGAGTTCCAGTAGCCGACGGCGTAGAAGAGGGCGATCACCGCGGTCACCGCCCGCGAGGTGGGCAGGATGACGGACCAGAGGATCCGCCAGTCACTCGCTCCGTCGATCCGGGCCGCGTCCATCAGTTCGGCGGCGGTGCTCGAGTAGAAGGAGCGGAGGATCAGGATGTTGAAGACCGAGACCGCGCCCGGGAGGATCAGAGCCCACCACTGTCCGTAGCCACCTAGCCCGGTCACCACCAGGAACGTCGGGATGAGGCCGCCGCTGACGAACATCGTCACGATCAGCAGCACCAGGATGAAGCGGTGCCCGAACGAGCCCGATCGCGACAGGCCGTAGGCGCACAGGACGGAAACGACCATCGAGATCGCCGTGCCGATGATGGTGATGCCGAGGCTCACCAGCAGCGCGGTGCGCACGGTCGAGCCCTTCAGCATCTCCTCGTACGCCTCGAAGGTGATCCCGTCGGGCCAGATCACCAGGCCGCCGGCCCGGTTGATGGCGCCCTTGGTGGACAGGCTGGTCAGCACCACGATCCACAGCGGAACCAGCACGATCAGCAGCACCCCACCGAGGGTGACGCCCTTGGCTGACTGGCCGGCCAGGGTTGGCGGCTCCTGCCAACTTGGTCTTTGACTCATTTCCGGTACAACCCGTCCTCGCCGAGGGAATGCGCCAGCTTGTTGGCGCCCCAGATGAGCAGGAGCGAGATCACGCTCTTGAACAGGCCCGCGGCCGCGCCGAAGCTGTAGTTCGTCGTGGCGATGCCGTAGTAGAAGGCGTAGGTGTCGAGCACCTCCGCGGCCTCGTGGCCGACCGCATCGCGCTGGATGAGGAACTGCTCGAAGCCGACGGAGAGCGCGCCGCCGAGCCGCAGCACCAGCATCAGCACGATCACTCCGCGCAGGCCCGGCAGGGTGATGTGCCACATCCGCCGCCAGGGCCCGGCGCCGTCCGCCGCGGCCGCCTCGTACAGGCCGGGGTTGATGGCGGCCAGCGCGGCCAGGAAGACGATGATCCCCCAGCCCGCCTCCTTCCACACGCCCTGGAAGGTGACCAGCAGCGCGAAGGTGTCGGGATTGGTCATCACGTCCCAGGTCTCCAGATCCTGCGAGCGCAACCACTGGTTGAGCGCGCCCGCGCCGCCCAGCATCTGCTGGAAGATCGTGATGACCAGCACCCACGAGAAGAAGTGCGGCAGGTAGACGACGGACTGGATGAAGTTGCGCACCCGCTCGCTGAGCACCGAGTTGAGCAGCATCGCCAGCACGATCGGGATCGGGAAGAACAGGATGAGCTGGACGAAGCTCAGATAGAGCGTGTTACCCAACGCGTGCCAGAAGCGCGAGTCGGCGAAGAGCTGCTGGAACTGGTCGAGGCCGGCCCAGTCGCTGTCCCAGATCCCGATCAGCGGGTCGTAGTACTGGAAGGCGGTGACGACGCCGACCATCGGCGCGTAGTTGAAGATCAGCAGCAGGATGACCGCGGGCGCCACCATGATCAGCAGGGATCGGTCGCGCCGCAGTCTGCCCCGCCTGGTCAGACCCTCGCTCACTGGCCCGTGCCGTACTTGTTCAGCACGTTCTCGGTCATCCACCCCTTGAGCCGGTCGAGGCCGCCCTTCTTCCAGGAGTCGATGACGGACTGGACCTCGGCGACCGTCTTCTTGCCGTGGTAGCAGTCCTTGATGGCGTCGTCGATGGCCTGCGAGGTGTTCAGCAGGGAGATCTGCTGGGGCATGCTGATGTTCATGTTCCAGAACACCGGCTTGATGAGAGCGTTAACATTCTTGGCCTGCCAGGCCGCGTAGTCCTGGGTGACCTGGTCGGCGCCGGGGTTGCTGATGACCAAGGGTGGCGAGGCCAGGAAGGGAAAGGTCGAGGCCTGGACGAACTTCTTGCCGTCCTCGGTCGCGGTCGGCACGCCGTCCTTCATCGTGTGGTGGACGCCCTCCGCTCCGAAGTTGACCAGCGTGTACTCGGCCGAGCCGTACGGCGCCGCCAGGTAGTTGGCGATCGCCAGGCACTCCTCGATCTGCTCCGGCTTCAGGTTGATGTTGAGGTAGCTGATGATGCGGGCCCCCTCGCCCATGAACATGTGCCCGGGGCTCTTGCCGTCGTGGGAGATGTAGTCGAACCCGCCCCGCCGGTAGTTCTTGTCGGCGGCGACGCCCGACTCGTGGTCGGAGAGGTTCCAGCCGCCGGCGCCTCCACCGGCGATCAGCACCTTGCCCGCGTAGAAGCGGGCGTTGCCGTCGGCGTTCCGTCCGGCGATCGCGTCCGGGTGGAGGTAACCCGACTTGGCCAGCTTGTAATGCCAGTCGAGCGCCTCCAGCAGCTGCGGCAGCTCGTACTTGTGGATCAGCTTGCCGCCCTCGACCTTCCAGTTGGGCGGGATGTCCCAGGCGAAGCCCATGTAGGTGAAGACGTCGTCGAAGGCCCACACGCCGCGCTTGGCGTCGGTCAGTTCCTTGCCGAGGTTCATGTAGTCCTCGACGGACTTCACCTGGTCAGGGGTGATGCCCTTGGCCTCCAGGATGTCCCGCCGGTAGGCGATGTAGCCGGGGACGCTGAAGTTGGTGGAGAAGGAGGGGATGCCATACAGCTTGTCGCCCCACACGCAGGCCTGCCAGGCGCCGGTGGGGATGGCGGCGAGGTTGGGATACTTCTTGACCTTGTCGCCGGCCAGGTACGGGGTCAGGTCGGCGAGCTGGGTGCCGACCAGCCGGTCGGTGCCGAACTTGGCGTTCCACCAGTTCGGCAGCTGGATCCAGTCGGGCAGCTTCTTGGCCGCCGCCATCGGCGTGACGATGGTGTCGTAGTTGTTGCCGTCCGCCGGCTTCATGGTGAGGGTGGCGCCCAGGGCCTTGTTCATGGCCTGGTAGAAGGAGTTGTTCGGGGGCGGCACCGTGCCCCAGAGCGGGGTGACGGCGGTGTAGCTGCCGCCCTTGCCCGGCACTCCCTGGACCGTGGCGATCCCGCCGGAGGGGTAGGACAGGAAGCCGGGTTCGGTCACCGCTCCGCCGGAGCCGGTGACGGAGGCGATGTCCGCCTTGACGGAGGTGCTCGGCACGTAGGACGGGAGCGCCGCCTGGAGCCCGGTCTTGGTGTTCGTGCCGACCTTCTGCTTCTGCTGAGGTGCGCCGCCGCAGGCGGCGAGGAGAGGAGCCATCGCGGCGGCACCGATGAAGCTTCTGCGGTTCAACTCGGGTTTCATGGGGGGTTTACCCTTCGAAGTCGTCGAAGCGCTTCTATGTTGCCGCGAGACTAATGACATGTTTCGGGCAACACAAGAGAAGTTGTTAAACGAAAGTTTCTTCCTGGTGAGGCCTTGGCAGCCCTCGCAGCATGCGCATGACGCCGGCGGGGAGGGGTGCCGGCCTTTCTTCGCACCTGGGTGATGACGAGCCGGACGGCGATCTCGCCGAGGCTGAGGTCCTTCAGCACGCCGCCGTTCCGATGGGCCATGGCGCAGCGACGGCTATGGCATCTCCAGCAGGACGCGTACATCCCATGGACCGAGACGTAGTTCCGCACCGGCCGCGTGGTCGGCGCCGGCGAGCACGTCGCGCACCGCGGTCGGCGCCGGGACGGCGACCTCCTGCCAGGTCCAGTTGTGCAGGAAGCGCAGCCGCCGCCCGTCCGCCGTGACGGCGCCGGTCGAGGTGACGCCCGCCGGCATGCCGCCCCACGAGCCGGCATCGGGGACGAGCCAGCGGAACAGCGCCGTGGCCATGCCGGGGTTGGGGATGGTGCCGACGTAGGTGATGCGGCCCGCGCCGTACGGGCGGGTGGTCACGGCCGCCCACCGGCCGAAGTGCGGGTGCCGGTAGCCGGCGAGCACCTCGGCGTCCTCCGCGTGCACGCCGTCCGCCCATCGGGTGCCCGCGGCATCGGACGGCAGCCTCAGCGGTGAGCCGGGCGTGGCCTGCACGGGCAGGTCGGCCGGCAGGTTGCTGAACTCGTCGTACGACACGCCCGCGGGCTCGGCGAGCCGGGCCGGCTGGACCTCGCGGCGCGCGCGTGCCTCGTGATCGGCGTACGCGGTGCGCGGCCCGAGCACCAGGTGGCCGCCGGCCGAGGCGTAGGCCGACAGCCAGTCCAGCGTGGCGTCGTCGGCCGCGTACAGACCGGCGGCGACGACGACCGGGTGCCGTGCGGCCAGCTCGCCCGGCTCGGCCGCCACCGCCTGAGCCGCGTGCAGCACCCGTACCTGGAGGCCCGCCTCGAACGCGCCACGGTAGAACGGGTCGAAGATGCCCTGGTAGGAACGCCGGTCCGGGCCGCCGTCCGGCAGCGCCAGAGCCGGCTGGGCGGTCAGCGCCCAATTGCTCGGAATGGAGTAGAGCATCGCGACGTCGGCGTCCGGGATCAGGCCCGCGACCAGCTCGCCGGCCGTCTCCAGCTCCGCGCCGATCCGGGCGATCTCCCGATAGACGCGGCCCGGGCGGCCGCTGTGCGGCAGGACGCCGCCCCAGTAGGTCTCGGTGCCGAAGACCAGGGTGCGCCACTGCCAGTACTCGATCATGTTCGCGCCCCGCGAGACGAGCGCCCAGGCGGCCTGCCGCCACTGACCGTCGTACGCGGGGTGGTTCATCCACGACGGACCGATGGCCTGCGCGTTGGTCTCGGTGACCAGGAAGGGCTCCTGACGTGAGGCGAACATCCGGTCGGCGCTGAGGTAGAACGCCCAGGTGTCGTGGGTGGCCCACTGCTGCGGGCCGCTCTGCCCGGCAGGCAGAGCGAGACCGTCCTGCATGGCGTAGTACGGGTTGCCGGCGGTGACGTCGAGACGCCGGGTCAACTCGTCGTCGGCCACCCCTGGCCGGTCGTAGGAGATGCAGGTGGTGACGAACTGGTCCGGCCTGGCGTATTCGCGCACGATGTCCGCCTGCCAGGCGATGAACTCGGTGACCTGCTCGGCCTGGAAGCGGCGCCAGGCCTGCTCGTACTGCGGTTGCGCGTTGCCGTCCGGCGTCCACAGGTCAGCCCAGGTCGACAGCCGATGCGACCAGTAGACCAGGCCCCACTCCTCGTTGAGCGTCTCCACGTCGCCGTAGCGGTCGCGCAGATGATCGACGAAGCGCTGGAAGACGCCGTGGTTGTGCAGCAGCTCCGGGCCGGGCTCGTTGTCCACCTGGAAGCCGATCACCGCCGGGTGCCCGGCGTACCGCTCCACGACGCGCCGGATGATCCGCTCGGCGTGGAAGCGGTAGGCCGGATGGGTGAAGTCCATCTCCTGGCGGGCGCCCCACGGGATGCGCCGTCCCGAGCCCCGCTCGCCGGCGATCTCGGGGTACTGGCGGGCGAGCCAGGGCGGCACGGCGTAGGTCGGGGTGCCGAGGATGACGCCGATGCCGCGCTCGTGCGCGCCGTCGAGCGTGGGCTGGAGCCAGTCCAGGTTGAAGCGGCCGTTCTCGGGCTCCCAGGTCGACCAGACGGACTCGCCGACCCGGATGACGGAGAAGCGCGCCTCGGCCATCAGGTCGAGGTCGGTCTTCAGCAGATCACTGGGGTGGTATTCGGGGTAGTAGGCGGCGCCGAAAAGCACTCGCGACACGTATGTTCCCTTCGTTTCGTTCATTGCTTGACCCCGCCGGCGGTGAGGCCGTTCTGCCAGTAGCGCTGGAGCATCAGGAACGCCGCGACCAGCGGGATGATGGACAACAGTGAGCCGGTGACCACGAGGGGGATGACGTCGCCGGTGCCGCCGCCGCCCACCGACGCCCGCCCGGCCCAGTTGGCCAGGCCGACGGTGACGGGGTAGAGGGAGGGGTCGTTGAGCATGATCAGCGGCAGGAAGTAGTTGTTCCAGGTGGCGACGAGCGTGAAGAGCAGCACGGTGACGAAGCCCGGCGCGAGCAGGCGCAGCACCACCTGACGGAAGATCCGGAACTCGCCGGCCCCGTCGATGCGGGCCGCCTCCAGGAGGCTGTCGGGCACCGCCTCCTCGACGTACACCCGCATGAGGTAGAGCCCGAACGGGTTCACCAGCGAGGGCAGGATGATCGCCCAGGGCGTGTTCACCAGCCCGACGTTCGAGAAGATCAGGTACGTGGGAATGACCAGCGCGGTGCTGGGCACCATGATCGCGCCGAGGACGGCTCCGAACAGCAGCCTGTTGCCGCGGAAGGCGAACTTGGCGAACCCGTAGCCGCCCAGGGCGGCCAGCAGCGCCGCGCCACCCGCGCTCACCAGCGCGTACATCGCCGTGTTGAGCAGCCAGTGGACGTACACTCCGCCGTCAGCGGTGAAGACGTTACGGACGTTGGCCGCCAGCGCGAAGTCCCCGCCGAACCAGAGCCCGAAGCTGGAGAACAGCGCGCCGGTGGTCTTCGTGGCCGCCACCACCAACCAGAACAGCGGGAGCAGGAAGTAGACCAGGACGGCGAGCATCCCCAACGTGAGCACCGGGCTACGACGCCGGCCCGCTGCGGCGGAGTGCGCGGCGCCGGCCGTGGCCCGGGGCGGCGCCGTTGCGGTGACGGTCATCTTCTCCTCCGGGCGACGGCGAGCTGGACGGTGTACGACACCACGACGATGACGAGCCCGAGCAGGAAGGAGACGGCCGCCGCGTAGTTGATGTCCTGGCTGACGAAGGCCAGGGAGTAGGTGTACAGATTGGGGGTGTAGGCGCTGTCGATGACGTTGGGGGCCAGGCGCTGCAGCAACGCCGGCTCGTTGAACAGCTGGAAGCTGCCGATCACCGAGAAGATCAGTGCCATGAGAAGGGCGGGGCGCAGGGCGGGGATCTTCACGCTCCAGGCGATCCGCCAGGCGCCGGCACCGTCCACCGCCGCGGCCTCGTACAGCTCGGTGGGGATGGCGCGCAGCGCGGCGTACAGGATGATCATGTTGTAGCCGGTGAACTCCCAGGTCACGATGTTGGCCACCGAGCCCAGCATCAAGTCGCTGCTGAGCAGGTTCGGCGCGGGCAGGCCCAGCGCCTCGGCGAGCTGGGTGATCGGCCCGAACTGCGGGCCGTACAGGTAACTCCACATCAGCGCGGCGATCACGCCGGGCACCGCGTACGGGACGAAGATCCCCAGCCGGATCACCCGCGACAGCAACATCGCGCCGCTGTCCAGGGCGAGGGCGAACAACAACGCCAGCACCAGCATGATCGGCACCTGGACGAGGAAGAACCGGCTCACGCGCAGCACGCCGTCGAGCAGCCGCTCGTCGCTCAGCGCCTGGATGTAGTTGTCGAGACCGGCGAACCTCACGCCGCCGATCAGTTGCTCCCGGAACAGGCTCAGATATCCGGCGTACGCCAGCGGCGCCACGAGCATGGCGACGAACATGATGAGGAACGGCGCGACGAAGAGGTAACCCGCCCTGTCCCGGCGGGCGCTCGCCCGCCGGGACGGCGGCACTGTCATGACGCTCATCGCGCGACCTTGAAGCCCTGCTTCTCGGCGTAGGTGGTGATGGTCTGCTGCCACTGGTCCAACCCGGCGGCCGGGTCGGTCTTGTCAGCGAGCGACTTGCCCACCGTCTCGTTCCAGTCGTTGTTGATCTGGTCCATGAACGGCAGCCAGGCGAAGTCGGTGGGGACCGTGCCGCTGATGTCGGCGAACACCTTGTTCACCTGCTGCCCGCCGTAGAAGTCCGATTTCTGCTCGACAAAGGCCGGGTCGCTCAGCAGCGCCTTGGTCGGCGGGTACAGGAACTGCAGGGTCGTCAGCATCCTGGCCGACTCGGGGTCGCTGTTGAGGAATTCGGCGAACTTGGCCGCGGCGATCGGGTTCTTGGTCGTCTTGACGACGGCGCTGGTCGAGCCGCCCCAGTTGCCGGATTTCTGTTCACCGGCCGTCCACTGCGGCAACGGCGCGACACGCCATTTTCCGCGGGTCTCCTTGGCGCTGGTGGACAGGAAGAGCGGGCCCCAGGCGGCGGTCAGCCAGGTCGCGTACCTGCCCTTGTTGAGTGCCTGGAACCACTGGTCGCTGAAGTCGGCGTCGGTGGACACGACGCCCTCCTTGACCAGGCCGCTCCAGTAGGAGGCGAGCTTCTTCGACGTCTCACCGGCGACGTCGACGGAGATCTGGTCGGCGCCCTTCATCTGGAACGGCTTGACGCCGGCCTGCCACATCAGGCCCGTCCAGATGGAGTTGTGGTTGGTGGGGAAGTTGGTCAGGTACACGCCGGGGTCGGCGGCGTGCAGCTTGCGGGCCGCGGCGGCGAACTCATCCCAGGTCTTCGGCGGCTCGATGCCGTGCTTGTCGAAGATGTCCTTGCGGTAGAGCATCCCCATCGGCCCGGTGTCCTGGGGGATCGCCCAGACTTCGCCGTTCCTGCCGCTCACCTGGCCCCACGCCCAGTCGACGAACCGGTCCTTGAGCGCCTCCGCGCCGTACGGCCGCAGGTCCAGCAGACTGCCGGTGATGGCGAAGCCGGGAATGTGCTGGTACTCGATCTGCACCACGTCCGGGGCGCCGCTGCCGGCCTTGAGCGCCGTCCGTAGTTTCGTGTACTCGGCCTGGCTGTTACCTGCGTTGATCACCTTGACGCTGATGGCGGGATATTTCTTCTCGAACAGCGCTACTTCCTTGTCGATGTCGGGCAGCCAGGTCCAGAACGTGAGCTCGGTCGGCGTCTTCATCGCCTTGTGGATGTCGGCCTGGCTGATGGCGGCGGGCTTGCCCTCGCCGCCGGTGCCGCCGGTCGTGCCGCCGGTCGTGCCGCCGGTCGTGCCGCCGGCGCATCCGGCGAGGAACAGGGCCGCTGCGGCTCCCACGGCGAGCCACCTCATCCTCGGCAAAGTCATCTCTTACTCCTTGGGGGGGCGGTCGACCGGCGTAGCACGAGCTGCGCCGGTAGGTCGTCCACGGTCGCCGAGCCTGGGGCGTTCTCGATCTGGCGGACGAGCAGGTCGAGCGCGTGCGAGGCGATCGCCTCGAAGTCCTGGCGGATGGTGGTCAGCGGTGGCGAGAGGTACGCCGCGGCCGGGATGTCGTCCATCCCGACGACGCTCACCTCTTCGGGGACGGCGCGGCCCGCCTCAGCCACGGCCCGCAGCAGGCCGATCGCCATCTCGTCGTTGGCCACGAACACCGCGGTGACCTCGGGGTCTGCGGCCAGTCGCCGGCCGGCCTCGTAACCCGAGGCGGGCGACCAGTCCCCTTCAATCGGCGGTGGCGCGGCGATCCCCGCGGACTCGAGCGCGTGCCGCCAGCCACGGGCGCGGTCGCGCGACGCGAGCCACTGACCAGGCCCCGCGACATGCCAGACTGTCGCATGCCCCAGGCCGAGCAGGTGCTCGGTGGCGAGCCGGCCCGCATCGAAGCCGGATGCTCCGGTGACCACCAACCGGGGCCCGTCGAGGCCGGGGAACCTGCCGAAGCTGAGCACGGGGATGTCCGGGTCGATGCGCAGTTCCTGCCCATCGTCTATCGGCTCGGACAGCACGATGCCGTCCACACCCTGGTCCAGCAGGGACTCCACCGCGCTCACGATGCTGTCCGGTCTGCCCTCGAACGTGTGGACCACGCTGAACGCGTAGCTCGTCTCCCGGGCCCGCCGCTCCAGCGCGACCAGCAGCGCCGAGGGCCCGTACAGCGAACTGCCGAGCGAGACCATCCCGATGCGCTGGAAGCGGCCCAGAAGGAGCGCGCGGGCCGCGGTGTTGGGGCGATACCCGAGCTCGCGAGCCACCGCGAGAACCCGCTCCCGAACGTCGGCGCTGACGTACGGCTCGCCGTTCATGACACGCGAGACGGTCTTCTGCGAGACGCCGGCGCGCCGCGCGACGTCGGTGCTGGTAGGGGCGCGGCGCCGGGCCTCCGACATGAGGGCTCCTCGATCCTGCCTACGTAGTCAGACTGGGCGGACCTTCGGCCTGACTACGTAGTCAGGCGGAATGCCATTACTCTCGATTCCGGAGACACCTCTTGTCAAGGGCTTGTTTCCCGCACGTTTCCACGCCCATGGCCACCCTGCATGCGCCGGCTCGGGCGCTCCCAGGCCCCTCCACTCGCCGGGTGGCCCTGTCGTCGAAGCGCTTCCGTGTTGCCGCGAGACTAATGACACGTTTTCGACTGCGCAAGGGAAGTTATTAAACGAAAGTTTCTCTCTGATGAAGCATTGACAGTTCGTCAGGCTCGTGACAGCTTCGATGCGCTTCGCTGACCACACTCCCATCGAGCCTGCTTAGAGGTCTGACACGTGAGCTCCCCGTCTCTGCCCGCGGCCGACACGGTTCCCTTCAGGGACCCCGCACTGCCGATGCACAAGCGCGTCGACGATCTACTCGGACGGTTAACCTTCAACGAAAGAATCGCGATGCTGCACCAGTACGCGCCTGCCGTGCCGCGTCTGGGCATCGCCTCGTTCCGCACCGGGTCCGAAGCCCTGCACGGCGTGGCGTGGCTGGGGGTGGCGACGGTATTCCCGCAGGCAGTGGGCCTGGGGGCGACGTGGGACGAGGAGTTGGTACGGCTGGTCGCCGAGGCCATTTCCGTCGAGCTGCGCGCCTTCCACCGCCACCGCCCGCCCGTGATCGGCTCCGGCGCCAACAGCTTGCAGGCGTGGGCTCCCGTGGTGAACCTGTTGCGCGACCCGCGCTGGGGGCGCAACGAGGAGGGCTACTCCGAGGACCCGGTGCACACCGCGCGGCTCGGCGTGGCCTATTGCAAGGGCCTGGCCGGCGACCATCCGACCTTCCTTCGTGCCGCCCCGGTGCTCAAGCACTTCCTCGCCTACAACAACGAGGACGACCGATGCGTCACCTCCTCCGGCGTCCGTCCCCGTGTGCTGCAGGAATACGACCTGGCAGCGTTCCGGCCAGTGGTCGCCTCGGGCCTGGCCACCGGCGTGATGGCTGCGTACAACCTGGTCAACGGCCGTCCCTGCCACGTCAGCCCGCTCATCGAGACGGAGCTGCGGCGGTGGGCCGAGCCCACCGGGCACGAGCTGTTCGTGGTCAGCGACGCGGAGGCGCCGTCCAACCTGGTCGATCTGGAGCACTACTTCGACGACCACGTCGAATCCCATGCCGCCGCGCTCAAGGCCGGCATCGACAGCTTCACCGACCATGGCGAGGACAGCGCGACTCCGGTCGGCAGGCTGCGGGAGGCGCTGGGCCAGGGACTGATTGATGAGGAGGACATCAACCGCGCGGTGCGACGGCAACTTTCGCTGCGCTTCCGGCTCGGGGAGTTCGACCCGGACCTCGACCCGTACGCCGCCATCGGTCCCGAAGTGATCGACTGCGCCGAACACCGGGCTCTCGCCCTGCGGGCCGCGACCGAGTCGGTGGTGCTGCTCAAGAACGACGGCCTGCTGCCCCTGACGGGCACTCCTCGTGTGGCGGTCATCGGACCCGTCGTGGACACCCTGTTCGAGGACTGGTACAGCGGTACCCTGCCGTACCAGATCAGTGTCGCGGCGGGGCTGGACGAGGCGCTCGGCGAGGTCGTCCGCGTGGAAGGGGCCGACCGGATCGCGCTGCGGGCCCGCTCCACCGGTGAGCTGCTGGGCGGGTCATCCTTCGATGTCGTCGACTGGGGCGGCGGGGCGCTCACCCTGCGTGACGCCGCCACTGGCCGCTACCTCAGCGTCCAGGACGACGGCTCGCTGGCCGCAGACCGGGAGGTGCTCAAGACCTGGTTCATCAACGAAACCTTCCAGCTCGAACCGGTCCCCGGAAGCGTGGTGCTGCGCAACGTTCGCACCGGCCGGTACGCCGCGGTCGACCCCGTCGACGGGCGGCTCAGCGTCACCGCCGAAACCCCCGCCGACGCCGAGTGCTGGGAGCGGGAACTCCTGCATGACGGTACGGCGGAGGCCAGGGCCGCCGCCGAGGACGCCGATGTCGCCATCGTGGTGCTCGGCAACCACCCGCTGATCAATGGCCGCGAGACGGAAGACCGCCGGGATCTCGCGCTGCCCGCGGGACAGGAGGCGCTGCTGCGCGCGGTCGCCGAGGTCCGCCCCGAAACCGTGCTCGTCACGATGAGCAGCTACCCCTACGCCCTGGACTGGGCCGCCAAGCACCTGCCCGCCATGATGTGGACGTCCCACGGCGGGCAGGAAACCGGCCGAGCGCTGGCTGCCGTCCTGCTCGGCGAGGCCGACCCCGGGGGGCGGTTGCCGCAGACGTGGTACCTCGGCGACGACGAGCTCCCGCACCCGCTGGACTACGACATCATCAAGGCGGGCTGGACCTACCAGTACCACAGGGCCGCCCCGCTGTACCCCTTCGGCCACGGACTCTCCTACACGGACTTCGCCTACGGCGACCTGCGGCTCTCCTCGGGGACCCTGACCACGGACGGTGCGGTCGACGTCTCGATGACGCTGACCAACACCGGAACCCGGCCGGGATCCGAGGTGGTGCAGCTCTACGTCCGAGCGTTGAACGCGCGCTACGAGGCCCCCCGGCTGCGGCTCGCCGACTTCCGCAAGGTCGTGCTGTCACCGGGCGAGAGCCGGGAGCTCACCTTCCGGCTGTCAGCCGAGCACCTCGCTCACTGGGACGTGGCCGGCGGGGCCTTCACCACTGACCCCGGCGACTATGAGGTGCTGGTGGGCCGCTCCGCCGGTGACATCACCCAGGTGGCGCCGATCATGGTGAGCGGTCCCACCCCCGGGCCCCGCGTCGTCGTCGACAGGCACACCTCGGCCGTCGACTTCGACGACCACACGGGCATCACCCTGGTCGACGCCACCCGCACCACCGGCGACGCGGTCGCTCCCACCAGCCAGGCCCAGCCCGCGACGCTGCTGTTCCGCTCCACCGACCTGTCCGGGGCCATCCGCATCGAGGCCGAGGTCGCCGGTATGAGTGCGGGGAAGCTTGAGTTCCTGGCGGGCGACCGGCTCCTCACCGAAATCCCGGTGCCGGTCACCGGGTGCCGCTACACATGGACGACCGTCGCCGAAGACCTGGAGATGTCGCCGGAAGGCGTCCACGACCTGCAGGTGAACCTGCACGGCGACATCCGGCTCGCCGCGTTCCGCTTCGGCTCGACAGCCTGAAACGAGCGATTCGCCCCGGTCCCCGGCATCTGGCGTGGGACCGGGGGCCTTTTCACCTCCCGGCACGCAACGCGCGAGCGCCGCTCTGGCTGATCACCTCCCGCCGGAACTCGCGCGGCGAGATCCCGTACTCCGACCGGAACAGCTTGCTGAAATGACTGGGATCCTTGAGCCCCCAGCGTCCGGCGATGGCCTGGACGGGCACCTGGGCGAGCGCGGGGTCGCCCAGGTCCTGCCGGATGCGCTCCAGCCGCCGCCGGCGGACGTGCTCTCCGACGGTCTGGCCCTGCTGCTCGAACAGCTTGTGCAGGTAGCGCGGCGAGACATGGTGGGCGGCGGCGATCGTGCCGGGGAGCAGGTCGTCGCCGAGGTGCTGGTCGATGTGGTCCAGGATCCGCGCCAGCAGGGCCGCGCCGTCACCGGGCGGATCCGGCCGCGACGACTCGCGCAGCACCGTCCCGAGCATGGCGGTGACGTGCTCGCCCAGCTCGCGTCCGGCCAGCGGGCCCAGCCCCGGCGCCTGATCGGCCATCTCCGTCAGCATGGCCGCCAGGATCCGCGCGCTGGGCAGCCGGAGGATCTCGCGGTTGGCGGTGACGTCGCAGGCGGTGCCGAAGAGCCGGTCCACCGTGGCCGGGATTCTCATCAGGAAATAGCGGTAGGGGCCGTCGAGCTCCAGCCGGAACGGCCGCCCGCCGGCGTAGAGCATGAACTCGCCGGGCGACAGCGAGGCGAGGCGGCCGTCCTGTTCGAGCCGGCCGCGTCCGGACCGGAGCAGGCTGAGCAGATACTCCCCGTCCGGCACGGACGGCGACGGAAGGGAGCGCACCCGGACCGGATCATCGCTGGTGAACTCGCACGCCCCCATCATGCCGAAGCGGTACGGCCTCATCTCCGCCTGGTAGGGGCGCCCCTCGTCCCGTACGAGCACCGCGTCGGAAGCGCGCACACCATGGTGTGCGGGGGTGTCGAGATAACCGTAGACAAGGGTGCCGTCCTGTCTCCGCTCGATGGGCATGGCCACTCCTCTACCGGGCCGTTCGCGCGTGATTCAGTGTCGGGCCAAGCGCTGGAAGACCACAAGTGTGCGCTCTCGCGCCAGTTCGACCACCACATCGCGGCCATCATCTGAACATCCCATCCGGTCAACGCGGTGAAAGGCGGACCAGATCGTGGACGTTCTCCTCGCCATCCTCAGCCAATTCGGGCTGTACGGTTTGCTCACCCTCGGTGTCGCGATCATCTTCGCCGCGCTGCGGGTGGTCAACCTCGCCCAGGGCGACCTGGCGATGACCGGCGCGTACGTGGCCGCCACCGCCACCACCGTGGCGTTCGGCTGGCGTGTGCTGCTGGCCTGCGTGCTGTGCGTGGCGCCGCTCATGATGATCGAGCGGATTCTGTTGCGGCGCCCCCTCGCGGACGGACTGGCCACGATGCTGGTCACCTGGGGTGTGGGAATGGCGCTGCGGCAGGTCGCCGAGCTGGTCTTCACCTCTACGTCCCGGACGGCCGCGGCTCCCGTGGAGAGCACGGTCGAGCTGCTAGGCACCCCTTATCCGGCGTACCGGCTGATATCCGGCCTCGTGGCCGTGGCGGTCATCGGAGCCGTCCTGTTCGCCGCCTACCGGACGGGCTGGGGGCTCACGCTGCGCGCCGTCGCGGACAACCCGACGATGGCGGCGCTGCTCGGCACCGATCCGCGCCGCATGCGGACCGCGGCCTTCGTCGCCGGCGGGATGCTGGCCGTGCTCGCGGGGGCTCTGTACAGCCCGCTCCTGGCGGTGAATCCGTCGATGGGCTTCGGCCTGCTCGTGCCCATGTTCTTCGCCCTGCTGTTCAGCCGCCCTGGTGCCCTCGGTGCGGCGGTCACGGCGGCATTCCTGGTGGCCGCCCTGGCGGTCCTGCTGCGCACCTGGCTCACCGACACCCTCGCCGATGCCCTCTTCTACATCGTCATCATCGGGGCCGCGGCGCTCAGGTCGCGTTCCCACGTACGGAGGTTGCTCTCATGGTCCCGTCGCATCCTTTCTCCCGCACGGTCGTCCTGACCACCGTTGCGGCGGCACTGCTGACCTTGACGGCGTGCAGCGGATCGGCCGTCTCCAGCGCCGCGGGCGACTCCGGGGCGCCGCTGAAGATAGGGGTGGTGGTCCCGCTCACCGGCCCGGTCGGCGAGACGGGGAAGGCACTGCAGCGCGGTCTCGAGCTGGGCGTGCAGAAGGTCAACGACAGCGGCGGGGTGGGCGGCAAGAAGGTCGAGTACGTCGTCGTCGACGACGCCGGCGACCCGGCCACCTCCACCCAGCTGGCCCGCAAGCTCATCCAGCAGGATCGCGTGTCAATGCTGTTCGGCACCATCACCGGCGACACCGCCGAGGCCGTGAGCAAGGTGGCCGAGGATGCCAAGGTGCCGTTCGGCACCGCCATCCTGGGCGACACCGAGGGCTGCTTCCCCTACTCATGGGGATTCGGCGAATCCACCCGCCAAATCCTGCTCCCCAGCGTCCCTGAGCTGATCGGCACATACGGCAAGCGGGTGGCCATCGTCGGGTCAGACTACAACTACCCGCACTTCTACGCCGGCATCGCCAAGGAGATCGCCAAGTCGGCCGGCGGCACGATCGTCGCCGAGGAGTACAGCCCGCTCGGCCAGACCGACTGGCAGTCGGTCATCACCCGGTTGAAGGACGCCGAGCCCGACGTGCTGCTGTCCATGGTGGTCGGCGCGGACGCTGTGGCCTTCAGCCGGCAGGCCAAGCAGTTCGGGCTGCTGACGTCCAGGCTGGGCTACGACGGCGCGCCCCTGGACACCGACTACTATCCGGCGCTCGCCGATCTCGTGAACGGGCGCACCCACGTCGTGCGCTGGACGGACCAGCTCGACAACGCCGAGAGCAAGGAGTTCGTCGCCGACTACCGTGCGAAGTACACGTTCACGCCGCCCATTCCGGAGGTCGCGGGCAACGCCTACTTCGGCGTCCAGTTCTTCCTCGCCGCCGCCGGCAAAGTCGGCCGCAACGACCCGCAGGCGATCAACACCGAGATCGGCAAGATGCGCTTCGACTCCCCGTTGGGCAAGGGCACGCACTTCGAGCCGGCCAACCACCTGCTGCAGGCGGACATGCTGGAGACCACCATCGAGCCCGGCGGCGCCTACAAGGTGACACGCAACCTCGGCCCGATCGCCGACAACGTGGCCAAGCAGGGTTGCTCATGAGCGAGCGAATCCATGGCAACGGCGGCGACGTCGCCGCCGACGTCGTGAGCGACCGGCCCACGCCCGACGTCACGGCGGTGTCCACCGGGGCTCTCCGCAGGGGGCGGCCACGCGGGCCGGCCGTGGCCGCCACCGCACTGGTGCTCCTCGCCCTGGCGGCGGCGCCTTTCGGGCTCAGCGCCTTCGCCGTCGCCACCCTGACCCTGGGCCTGTGCTACGGCCTGTTCACCTACGGCCTGGACCTGGCCTGGGGACGGGCGGGACTGCTCAGCGTCGGCCATGCGGCGTTCTTCGGCTGCGGCGCCTACGCGGTGGCGCTGAGCGAAGAGCACGGCGTTCCCCTGGCATTCGCGCTGGCCGGGGCCCTGGTCGCGGCGACCGTGATCGCCCTGATCGTGGTCAGGATCAGCCTGACGTCCGGCATCCCCGACGCGCCGCTGATCCTGCTGACGCTCGGCGTCAGCCTGCTCCTGCAGAAGGCGGCGACCACGCTCACGCCGCTCACCAACGGAAGCAACGGCCTGACGGTGTCCACCTCGGACGTGGTCACGACCTACTACCGGACGCTGATCGCCGTGGTCCTGGTGGTGGGGCTGTGCACCCTGCTGATCGTCCGTAGCCGGTTCGGAGCCCGGCTGACAGCGGCGGCCCGCAACCCGGAACGCGCCGCGCAGTCCGGCATCGACACCGTCCGCGTCCGGTCGGCCGCCTTCGCCGCCAGCGCGGCCGTGTCGACGATCGCCGGAGCGCTCTACGCCCCCGTCGCCGGGCTGATTTCCCCGACCGTGTTCGGCCTGGGGCTGTCGACCAGCGTCCTGGTCTGGCTCGCCGTGGGCGGCCGGGAATCCACGCTGGGCGCCGTGTTCGGCGCGGTGGCGCTCACGACCGGCCAGCAGATCCTGGGCCCCAGCTGGCAGGGCTGGTACGTCCTGGGACTCGCCATCCTGTTCGTCCTGATCGTTCAGGTCGCGCCGGACGGCCTGGCGGGCCTGGCCCGCACCTGGCTGTCGGGCGGCACGCCCACCGTGAAACTGCCCCCGGCCACCGCCAAGGGCGGAGGGTCCGGGACGCCGCCGCAATCCGGCCCGGACGCCGCCCTCAGCCTGCAGCAGATCGCCAAATCCTTCGGCCCGGTCCGGGTGCTCGACGGCGTGGACCTCACCGTGCGGCCGGGCCGGTGCGTCTGCCTGATCGGGCCGAACGGCGCGGGCAAGAGCACACTGCTGGCCATCGTCGCCGGCCAGCTCGCGGCCGACGCCGGCACGGTGCGCATCTTCGGCCAGGACGCCTCGGCCGTACCGGTGCACCGCCGGGTGCGCATGGGTGTCGGCCGCATGTTCCAGATTCCCAGTGTCGTCACCGAGCTGTCTCCCGCCGACAACATCCGGCTGGCCCGCATGGAGGCACCGGTAAGGGCCGACCTGCCGCAGGACTACCAGGACCTGGTCACCGGCGACACGACGGCGGCGGGCACCCTGCCGCTGGCCGACCGGCGGCGCCTGGAACTGGCCATGGTCCTCGCCGGAAGCCCGCGGCTGGTCCTGCTGGACGAGCCGGCGGCAGGGATGGGACGCCAGGATGCCCGGCGGCTGACCCGGGAGTTGAAACAGGTCGCCGAACGGACCGGCTGCGCCATGCTCGTCGTCGAGCATGACATGGACATCGTCAGAGAGCTCGCCGACGACGTCGTGGTCCTGCACGGCGGCCGGATCATCGCACATGGGCCGATGGACGAGATCGTGGCCGACGCCGCCGTGCGCGAGGCCTACCTGGGGCGGGGCTGATGCTGACACTGACTGGAATGTCCGGCGGATACGGGCAGGCGAACGTCGTCCGCGGCGTGACCGCACAGGTCGCGGGGGGTGAGGTGGTCGCGCTGCTGGGACGCAACGGGACGGGTAAGACGACCCTCCTCCGTACGATATTCGGCCTGGCCGACCGGCAGGGCGGTGAGATCGTCTTCGACGGCCACGCCGTGCCGCCGGGCCGTCCCGACCTGCTCGCCCGGTGGGGCGCCGCGCTCATGCCCGAGAACCGCGGCGTGTTCCCATCGCTGACCGTCGCGGAGAACGTCCGGCTGGCCACGCGGAAGGGATTCGTCCCCGCCATCGACCCGCGAGACCTCTTCCCGCTGCTGGCCGAGCGGGCCGGCCAGCCGGCGGGCACCCTGTCCGGCGGGCAGAAACAGCAGCTCGGCGTGGCCCGGGCGATCCTCGCCGGCCGGCGCATGGTCGTGATCGACGAGCTGACCCAGGGCCTGCAGCCCTCGGTCGTGACCGAGGTGCTGGCCGGGCTGGCCGCCGTCGCCGCGGCCGGCGTGGCCGTGATCGTCGTCGACCAGCACGCCGGGTTGATGCTCGGCTGGTGCCATCGCGCCGTCGTCATGGAGGCGGGCCGCGTCGTGCTCGACGCGCCGGTCGGCCCCGAAACCCGCCGGCAGCTCGACGAGCTGCTGATGGTTCGCTGATCCCTGTTTGGAGTTGACATGGACCCCTTCGCCGCCGCCGTCGACCTCGCCACGGCCGTACGCAAGCGAGAGCTGAGCCCTGTTGAGATCGCCGACACCTACCTGAACCGGATCGACCGCTACGACCCCGGTCTCACCTCCTTCGTCTGGCGCAACGACGACGAGGTGCGCGCCGCCGCCAAGCGGGCCGAGCAGGCCGTGACCGACGGTGCGGACCTGCCGCCCTTCCACGGAGTGCCGATTCCGATCAAGGAGCTCACCGAGGCGGAAGGGCAGCCGGCCACGTACGGCTCCCTGGGCGTGGACGACCGGCCCAGGCCGCAGAACGAACCCGTCGTGCAGCGTTTCGTGGATGCCGGGTTCCTGCTCATGGGCCGTACGAACTCGCCCGAGATGGGCCTGCTGTCCACCACCGAGAACAGCCG
The DNA here is from genome assembly GCF_004011505.1 of Nonomuraea polychroma. Taxonomy (NCBI): domain Bacteria; kingdom Bacillati; phylum Actinomycetota; class Actinomycetes; order Streptosporangiales; family Streptosporangiaceae; genus Nonomuraea; species Nonomuraea polychroma. The sequence goes on along the minus strand of NZ_SAUN01000001.1, from coordinate 2,399,337 downwards.
TTTCGGCACCACTCGCAACCCCTGGGACCCGTTCCGCAGCCCCGGCGGGTCCAGCGGAGGAGCGGCGGCCGCGGTGGCCGCCGGGCTGTGCCCCGTGGCGCACGCCAACGACGGCGGCGGCTCGATCCGCATGCCGTCCTCCAGTTGCGGCCTGGTGGGGCTCAAGCCCAGCCGGGGGCGGGTCCCGCAGCAGGTGGCGGCCTGGGAGCACGCCACCGTCGAGGGGGCCATCACCCGTTACACGCGCGACGCCGCCGCCCTGCTCGACGTCATGTCCGTACCGGACCGGCTGGCCATGTACCGCGCACCCGCGCCGGAGCGCCCCTTCGCGGAGGAGGTGGGGCGTGACAGCGGGCGGCTGCGCATCGGCCTGCTCACCGAGGCGCCCACCGGTATGCCGGTGGATCCCGTCTGCGCCGAGGCGGCCGAGCGGGCGGCGCGGCTCCTGGAATCCCTCGGGCACGACGTCTTCCCCGTCTCCCCCCGGTTCTTCAGCGAGGAGGCCATCACGGGGTACGCGCTGACGGTCCTGGACGCCGCTCTGTGGGGCGTGCCCTACGACCAGCCGGAACTCGCCGAACCGCACCTGCGCCGCCGAATGGAGCGCGCGACGACCAGGCACTCCGGCGAATACGTACGGGCCGCGCTCCGCCTGCAGGCGGAATCCCGCGCCGTCGTCGCCCAGTGGGGAACCGACTTCGACGTCCTGCTCACCCCCACCATGGCCTGCCCTCCGCCGCCCGTGGACGCCGTGCTGCAGGAGGCCAACGACAACCCCGATGGGCTGCGGGTCACCGAAACCCAGATGATCTCCTTCACCGCGGTGTGCAACATGACCGGCCTGCCGGCGATCAGCCTTCCCCTGCACATGTCCCCGGCCGGTCTCCCGATCGGCGCCCAGCTGGTGGGCGGTCCCTGGGACGAGGCCGTGCTGATCCGCCTGGCGGCCGCCCTGGAGACCGTGGACCCGTGGCCCCTGCGCCGCCCCTCGGGCTTCATGGCGAACTGAGCGCCGGCGGTCACGACGGGCGGCGGGCGCGCTCTGTGAGGCCGACCTGCGGCATAGAAACCGAGCCGACCAGCCAGGCGACGGGGAAGCCTGGGCTCGGGGATGCCGGTTCAGCGCCTTGCGTCAGCTCGTGCAAAGCTCAAGGGATTGCTCAGTACGGAGGAACTGTGCGGTGACCTCGGCTATCAGCTGGTAGGGGTTGAGATCGGTGGCCGATCGGATCGTGTCGAGATAGGCAGGAGCCCACGGCAGGACGTGCTCATTCAGGAGTTCCTCGACGATGTGGCGAGTTTCGGGGGTGCTGCCGGAGCGGAGGGTACGGTCATGGAGATGCGACAAGACCGCCAACTGCACCGACAGGTGGTCGGTCGCCAGGATGGGGAGGTCTTGGGGAACCGCGGGCTGAAGGCCATGGCGGTACAGGAAATGGGTGAATGCGCGTTCGGCGCGGCCACCTAGCATTGCCTCGCCGCGTTGAATTGACTCGTACGGAGGGCAGAGCGCATGAGGGCCGATGAACAGCCGGCAGAACTCGACGCAGAGCGCCTCCAAAGCGTGTTCTTCTCCACCTTGTTCGAGGTGGGGGCTGATGAGCATGGCGCCGCTGGATTCGTCGGTCAGTTCGGTCTCAGCGGTTTGCAGGGCTCGATAGAGCGGCGGATCGATCTCTCTGGACAGGATTCGGGAGGCAAGTTCGTACAGATTCCGCCTGGCACTCAGTTCGTTTCGCACATCCGGCCCCTCACAGTTTCCGGATACGGACGATGGTGTCGTGGTAGGCCTGCTGCCCGGACACAGGGTCTGGATAGATCGGCATGATGTCGTTCTGTGGAACGCTGAGAGCCCCCGCCCACCATGGCTGTTCCTTGGCGTCGTGGGATGCGGGGCCGTAGGCGGGGATTCGTGCCTGGTCGCGGCCGTTGGTGGCTATTGGGCCGCCGTGGGAGCGTCCGCTGTTATGGGAGATGGCTATCACTGAGGGATGTACGCCCTCGGTGAGGTGGACGCGGGTGCGCAGGGATCCGAGCTCCGAGCCGTCACCGTGCGGCACGTGCGGGTCATGCGGGCGGAAGCTGGTGACCTCTATCCAATCCCCCTCGGACAGCCCGAGCTGCGCCGCCGTGGCCGTGTTGAGCCAGGCGGGATTGGAGTGGACGATCTCCTGGAGCCACTTTGACTGGCCGGTCCGGTGGGCGTTGTGGACGTTCCACTTGAAGCTGATCATGATCAGCTCGTCCGCGGCGAAAGGTCGGCTATGGCTGGGGATGGGGTCGTAGATCGGGAGCGGATCGATGCGCTTGTCGGCCTGTTCGCCCTTCACCGCGATGAACGTGCTGGAGACCTCGACCTTGCGTGAAGGGGTGGTGAAGCCACGGCGGGCGATGCCGTTGATGAGGATGCCGATCGCCTGGCGTTCGCCGGTCTTGGGATCAGTGCCCTTGTAGATGACTCCCGTCGGCTCGTCGATCTCGCTTCCGGCCAGTTCCTCGTCACTGAGCCGGCGCTCGTAGGGCAGGTAGTGCGGCCGCTTCCGGGGGTCTTGCCAGGCACCGTGGGCGCGCATGTGGCTCAGGCCACCGGGGACGGCGCGAAAGTACTCCTCGAAGTACTCTTCCGGCGTCTGCCAGGGGAAATACCGCTCCATGCCGCCGCCGATGCGCCGGGCGAGCTCCGGGAAGACCTCCCGGAGGTCTTTGGTCTCCCCGAGCGGCCGGACGACCGGCTGGCGAAGTCCGACGTAGTCCACGAGTCCCTGAGGTGGTCGTGCGTCGATGTCCCACCGCTCCAGATAGGTGGTCCAGGGCAGGACGATGTCGGCGAGATGGGCGGTTTCCGAGTACATCACGTCCATGCAGAAGTGGAAGGGGATGAGCTCTTCGTCCGCCAGCACGTCCCTGACCAGGTTGGCCTCGGGCCAAGCCCACGCCTGGTCGCAGTTGTAGGTCATCAGGGCGGAGACGCGTTGCCGGCGTTCCTTGATCCACAGGTAGACGATCTCGCCGACCTTCATCTCCCTGCCCTGCCAGGCGTTGGCCAGTGGCCAGTCCTTGGCATCGGCGATGACACTGCGGACCGTGGGCTTGGGTGGAATGGGCCCGGGCTCGGGGAACTGCTTGTCGTCCCATTCGGCGTTCGGATGCCAGCACCAGCCGCCGGCCTTGCCCATGTTGCCGACCAGGGCGTTGAGCACGGTGATGGCTCGATCGTTGTAGAAACCGTTGCGGTGGGCGTGGGATCCGCGGTTGCAGATCGTGGTGCACCGCGGGGCGGCGGCGGCGAATTCGCGGGCGATGCGGCGGATCGCCGTGGCGGGCATGCCGCTTTCGGCTTCGGCGCGCTCGGGAGTGTAGGAGCGGACGTGCTCGGCGTACTTGTCCGCCGGGTAGTTGCACCAGGTGTCGAACCACTCCTTGTCCCACAGGCCTTCGGCGCAGATCACGTTGGACATCGCCAGCGCGATGAGCCCGTCGGTTCCCGGCTTCACGCAGAACCATTCGTCGGACAGGGCCGCCGTATTGGAGAGTCGCGACTCGAGCGTCACGATCTTGGCGTTGTTGTGCTCGCGGGCACGCATCATCCGGGTGGCCACCGGGATATGGCCCTGGTGGGCTTCGGCCCAGTTGCAGCCGAAGTTCAGAATGTAGCGGCTGTTCTCGAAGTCTCCGAGGTCCCAGTCTGATTCGCCGATCGTCGTCAGGATGGCGGCACGTCGGTTCAACGAGCACAGTGCCCGGTGAGTGAAGTGCGACGGGGTGCCGTATGCGTTGAGGAAACGACGGACGATGTCCTTGGATCGGTTGCGTCCCTGTTGGAGCGCGAACTCCTCAGGATGTCCGCTCTCGCGGATGGCGCGCAGCCGGTCCGCGATCTCGTCGTATGCCTCCTCCCAGGAAATCCGCCGCCAGCGGCCCTCCCCACGTCTGCCGACCCGCTTCAGCGGATACAGCAGTCGGTACGGGTCGTACAGCACCGAGGGCCCGGCGACCCCCTTGGCGCAGATTGAGCCTCGGCTGTTTGGATCTTCAGGATTGCCCTCGATCGTGAGCAGCCGCCCTTCACGGACGTTGGCGATGATTCCGCAGGCGGTTGTGCACATCTGGCACATGGACGGTACCCGCGTGACCGCACCCGTCGTCTTGCCAGGCGTGAATCGAGGACCTGGTTCGACTGCCTGGTTGACGATCTCGATCGTTCCCAGTCCAGCGGCGGCGGCACCCGCCAGCGCGCCGATGCGGAAGAGGTCTCGGCGCGTCAGATCGTCGAACATGAGAGTCCCCTTGATCAGCCTGCAAGGAAGATTAAGTAGCGGACGGCGGCCGCGCCGACGAGGATCGCGAGCGCGCTCACCATCACAGCTGCTCGCCGACGGGAAAGGAGCAGGCACGCGGTGGGCGTGGCGACGCCGACCGCGACCACCAGGCCCCAGAACGGCAGCGCGTACGCGCCTGCCACCACCTCAGCCAGCAGTCGCCGCTGCAGCGGATCGCCGTTCAGGGACAGCCCCTCGAATATCAGAGCAAGGAGATAGCCGCCCAGCAACGTCGCCATCCCTGCCCGCGACACACTTCGGGCGCTGTCCACATGGGGCATCAACTCGACGATCAGTACGGCGCCGGCGGCACCCATGAGCAGGGAAGTCAGCAGGAAGATGAGCGCTGCCCCACTGGTGGCGGCCAAGGGAGATCCCCATGAACGCGACAGGACCGAGACGGGATAGATGGCCAGCCCGAAGCTGAGCGCGATCAGAAGCCAGGCCGGCACGGTTCTGATCCATCGTGGAAGCGTCCTCGCCGAAGCACTCCTGTCCGCTCGCCGGCGCCGCTCCAGCTGATAGAGCAGCACCGCGAGCAGGAACATCTTGACGGCAATGAGCTTGGCCCCGACCGAGATTGGCGATCCCAGGTTGTCGAAACGGGTGAGCATGAGGAAGAAGCCGGCGGGACGGCCGAGGTCCACCACCAAGATGACGCTGACCACGGCCAGGACGCCCAGCGCCACCCAAGAGCCGACACGTTCCACCGCGGCCCAACCGGGATACCGCCGCGTCCGTGCCCACCACGAGATCACAGTGAGCCCGCTCGGCATTCCCACCAGGACGAAGTAAGCCCCCAAAGGGGCGCCCCACGGCGTCTCCGGGAGCGGATCGCCTAGGGTCATCACTGTGTTCCGGGCAAGTCGGCCTCCGTGTCGATCTGCACGCCGTCCTCGGCGATGAGGCTCAGGGCGTTCCGGGGGTCGATGTACAGGACACGGGGCTGTGTTCCCTTCTCCTCTTTCCATGATCGGACGGGGTGAGATCCGGCCTTTCTGGCGATCTCACTGTCGGGATCGTCGAGGTCACCGAAGATCCGGCACTTGGTGGGACACGCCTCAACACAGGCCGGCTGCCGCCCTTCTGCCGTCCGATGCTCACAGAAGGTGCACTTCTGCGCCGCGTTCTTCTCGACGTCCACATAGATGGCGCCGTACGGGCAGGCGGCCATGCAGAACCGATTGAGGTTGCAGTCTCCTTCGTCGATCGTGACCTCGCCGTTTTCCAGGCGCACGATCGCCCCTGTCGGGCAGGCGTTCAGGCAGGGCGCGTCTTCGCAGTGGTTGCACAGAACGGGAATGAAATGCCGGGTCGCGTGGGGATAGGTGCCGTCCTCGACATACTTCACCGTGTCGCGGAAGACGCCGAGCGGGACGTCGAACTCGGCCTTGCAGGCGACTGAGCAGGCATGGCATCCGATGCAGGTGTTGAGATCGATGAGCATTCCGAGTCGCACCATGCGGTTCTCCTCGTCCATCGTGGTGCTCTGCCCTCTCGACTTTAGAAACATATAGAACCACGTCAACCGGCGACGGGCCGTATTTGGCAATACGGTTGCGCCGTAAAGCATGATCCCCAAGGTTGGGTTCCCGGCCAGGTGTTCGCATGGCGGCGATATGGCACTTGACCTGGCCAAATGTCAGCCTTCCATGATTTTTTCCTTTTGACAGTTGACGCTAACGTAAGCCGCGACGTACATTTCTGAGTGTCAGCAACCGAAGCCGAACGACAAGCGGAGGAGCTGGACCGACAATCGAGACACCGGATGTGAACCATGGATGAGAAGCGGGATCTGGACGGGGTGTTGCGGGCGATTGCCGAGCCGCGACGCCGGGCGATCTTGGGTCTCATCGCCACCAACGAACTGCCTGCCGGCGAGATCGCCCAGCACTTCTCGGTGACGCGGTCGGCGGTCTCTCAACACCTTCAGGTACTCAAGGACGCAGGCCTGATCACCGAGCGGCGGGACGGAACTCGCCGGCTGTATCGGGCGAGTGAGATCACCCTCGGTGAGCTGCGCGCCTTCTTCGAGGGCCTGTGGAGTGACAGCCTCGACCGTGCGCGATCCCTCGCGGAGGGTTCGAACGGCGGCGGAAACGGGTCGGCGCCCCACTAGCCGAGGCGCCCCGTAATCGATCACAAAGAGTTCTGCGGACACCCACTCATTGGCGTTGTTTCGCTTGCGCTGAATCAGGCTGAGAGCCCGTGCGTGGGTGGAGTCTGCCCCAAAACAGGGACAAGGAGTGTCGAAAATGTACGAGCAGTTTGGTGACAGGGCGCGGCAGATCGTGACGCTGGCGCAGGAGGAAGCCCGGATGTTCAACCACAACTACGTGGGTCCTGAGCACCTTCTCCTCGGGCTCATTCAGAGCGACGGGGCTGCCACCGAGGCACTGAGCAGCCTTGGCATCAGCCTGGACGACGTACACCAGCAGGTAGAAGAGATCGCCGGTATGGGCAGCCAGGCTCAGACCGGTCAAATTCCGCTCGCGCCTCAGCTGAACGAGGTGCTGGTGCTCTCGCAGCACGAGGCGCACCGGCTGGGGTACCGGCAGATCGGGAGCGAGCACCTTCTGCTCGGCCTGCTGGCCGCGCACGACAGCAAGGCGACCGAGGTCCTGGCCAAGTTAGGAGCCGAGCCGAGCAAGGTTCGCGAGCAGATCATGCAGAAGCTGGGCATGGAGCCGCGGCCGGCGGGCGGCCTTCCCAAGGCCCGTACGCTGGTGGGCCCCGAGACGGCTCCCCCGTCCACCCTGGACACCTACGGCCGCAACCTCACCGACGCCGCGCGCGACGGCAAGCTCGATCCGGTGATCGGCCGGGACAATGAGATCGAGCGCGTGATGCTGATCCTGTCCCGCCGCAGGAAGAACAACCCCGTGCTCGTCGGGGAGCCCGGCGTGGGCAAGACGGCGGTCGTGGAGGGGCTGGCCCAGCGCCTGGTCGCGGGCACGGTTCCCGAGACCCTGAAGGGGAAGCAGCTTTACACGCTCGACCTGGGCACTCTGGTCGCGGGTGCACGCTACCGCGGTGACTTCGAGGACCGGCTGAAGAAGGTCCTGGCCGAGGTGTGCGGCCGTGGAGACATCATCCTGTTCATCGACGAGCTTCACATGCTGGTCGGGGCCGGCGCCGCCGAGGGCGCGATGGACGCCGCGAGCATCCTCAAGCCGCTGATGGCACGCGGCGAGCTGCAGCTGGTCGGTGCCACGACGCTGGACGAGTATCGCAAGCACATCGAGAAGGACGCCGCGCTTGAACGGCGCTTCCAGCCCATCGACGTCGCCGAGCCGTCGGTGGCGGGCACGATCGAGATCCTCAAGGGCCTGCGCGCCCGCTACGAGGCACACCATGATGTGACCATCACCGATGCCGCCCTGGTCGCGGCAGCCCGGCTGAGCGACAGGTACGTCAACGACCGGTGCCTGCCCGACAAGGCGATCGACCTGCTGGACGAGGCCGGCTCCCAGCTGCGCCTGCACAGCGTGGACACGGCGCAGGACAGGCGGATCACCGAAGACCTGGTCGCCGAGGTGCTCGCCAACGCCACCGGCATCCCGGTGTGCCGGCTCACCGAGGGCGAGTCGCAGCGGCTGCTCCGCATGGAGGACGAGCTCCGTACGCGCATCGTCGGCCAGAGCGAGGCCATCGCGGCCCTCTCGCGCTCCATCCGCCGGGCCCGCGCCGGCCTGAAGGACCCCGACCGACCCGGTGGATCGTTCATCTTCGCCGGCCCCTCCGGTGTCGGCAAGACCGAGCTGACCAAGGCCCTGGCCGAGTTCCTCTTCGGTGACGACGACGCGCTGATCCGGCTCGACATGAGCGAGTTCATGGACAAGCACACCGTCTCCCGCCTGTTCGGCCCGCCTCCCGGCTACGTCGGTTACGACGAGGGCGGCCAGCTCACCGAGAAGGTCCGTCGCAAGCCGTTCTCCGTAGTCCTGTTCGACGAGATCGAGAAGGCGCACCCCGACGTCTTCGACACGCTGCTCCAGGTGCTGGACGATGGTCGGCTGACCGACTCTCAGGGGCGCGTGGTGGACTTCAAGAACACGGTGATCATCATGACCACCAACCTCGGCACCCGCGAACTGTCGCGAGGCGTGCCCATCGGCTTCGCGTCCGACCACGACCTGGCCGGCGACTACGAACGCGTCAAGGCCAAGACGAACCAGGAGCTCAAGCAGCACTTCCGGCCCGAGTTCTTGAACCGCGTGGATGACGTCGTCGTCTTCCACCAGCTCGGCAAGGACGAGATCATCCAGATCGTCGACCTGATGGCCGACAAGGTGAACGAGCGCCTCGCGGAGCACGGTATGAGCCTGCACCTGGAGCCCGCCGCCAAGGCGCTGCTGGCCGAGCGCGGTTACGACCCGATCCTGGGGGCCAGGCCGCTGCGCCGGGCGATGCAGCGTGAGCTCGACGACAACATCTCCGAGAAGATCCTCTACGGGGAGTTCCGCTCCGGCGACCTCATCATGGTCGACGTCAAGGACGACGGTACCCAGTCCTGCTTCACCTTCACCGCGGTCTCCCGTCTGGACCAGGTCGCTTGATAGGGCGCGAAGACCGTCGCCCAGCCCGAAGCCCACCGGCTCGATGAGCATCTCGAACCGGTGGGCTTTCGCATGGGCGCGTCACCGCCGCTGGAGCGATGCACGCCGTACGAGCGGGACGATCAGCTCCACCTTGCAGCCGCGGCTCGGCCGCCGCATGACGGTGACGGTGCCGCCGATGAGGTCGGCCCGTTCCGCCATGGTGCACAGGCCGGCGCCTCCTGATCGCCGGGGCAGCCGCGGGTCGAAGCCGCAGCCGTCGTCCTCCACCGTGGCGCGAAGCTCATGAGGCGCGATGTCGACCCTTACCAGGATCAGGGCAGGAGCACCGTGCTTCGCCGCGTTCCGGATGGCTTCCCGAAGGATGAAGAACGACTCGTCACGGACCTCCGGCGAGGCCCATGTCTCGTTCCCATTGACCCGCAGGCGCACATCCATGCCCGGAGACTTGACGCTCGCGATGAAGACCTCGAGACCCTGCTCCAACGAGGCCAAGGGTTCTTGGAGGCGCAGATCCGAGGTCAGCGCCCGTACGCTCCGCAAGATCTCCTGCACGGCCACCTGAGCCGTCTTGAGCGTCCGCAAGGCTTGAGCCGGATCATCCTGGCTGATGATGGCCAATTCGATAGAGCGCAAGGCCATGCTCGCGTCGTGGCCGACACGGTCATGCAGTTCCCGGGCGATGCGGCGACGTTCCTCGACGTGCGCCTTATGAATTCGGTTGAGCAGAAATCCCGAATGAGCCATGCAGGATTCCTCGATGTGTCTCGAGATACTCCGATACAACGAAGCGGTAGTGAGCGGGATCAATCCCGATGAATGATCGGACTCGTTCATCCGCCGTAACACATGCATCAAAGTGATCTCGAAGAAGATGGCCGCGGCCTGCCATGAATCCGTGGGGTTCGGGCTTGGCGCGACCGTCGCGGTGTCGGTGTCCCGCGCGCGCAAAGTGTCGTCTTCGGCCACGCGGATCGCCCCCGCCCGAAGGCTTGCGACGAGGTCTATGAGGCTTCTACGTGCGTGCTCTTTTGCCTGTTCCCAGCGCGATCGGTCGTTCGCCAGAGGGCTGCCTGCAGCGTGTAAGGCCCGCTCATATGCGGCCATGATGTCGACGTGATCATTTTCGACGGCTGCGGCGAGAACAAATCCGGGAGGCTCCTTGGCATCCTGATCGACTCTCGTCACTCTCTCCCCCCGTTGCCGAAGACGAGCGTTCTGAGCACCGATACATCGCAGATCATAGTCACTTAAACCGGACGGACAACCGCCAAAGGGAGATAAGAACTCATTGTCCGCCATTCATCCACTCTCCGACTATACCGACATGACGGGGCTGGGTTACCGTGAGCGCACTGCGTCTGCTGGAGAGGCATATGGCCGAGGGACCCACGACTGTTCTGCTCGTCGATGACCACACGATCGTGCGGGAGGGTGTCCAGAAGATCCTTGAGTCCCAGCAGGACTTGGTGGTGGTCGGCCAGGCCGGTGACGCCAAGGAAGCCGTGGCTCTGGCCGGCGAGACGAAGCCAGATGTAGTGCTGCTGGATGTCGAGATCCCCGGCGACGACGTCGAGACGACTGTTACGCGTTTGCACAAGGTGTCGCCGAGATCGCAAGTGATCATCCTGAGCATGTATGACGCAGCTCCTCTCCTCAAGAGCCTGCTTGCCATCGGCATTCGCGGCTACCTGCTGAAGAGCGTCAGCATGGACGAGCTGGTGTCGGCCGTGCGCAGTGCTCGTCGCGACGATGGGCGGGTGCTGCTCTCCGTCTCCCGCGAGAGCCTGGCCCAGACGGAGCAGGAGCCTTCCGGCGTGCTCTCCCATCGGGAGCGCGAAATCCTCGAACTCACCGCGCAGGCGATGAGCAACTCCCAGATCGCCTCTCGCCTGTCCCTCACCGAGGCGACGGTGAAGCGGCACATGCGGAAGATCTTCGCCAAGCTCGGGGCGGTCTCGCGCATCGACGCGGTCAACAAGGCCATGAGCGCATCCTTGATCAAGGGAGTGGATCGCATGTCGTCGAGCAGGTAACTAAGCATTTTAGAAGCAATCTGCCGGACCAAACAGTCCACTGATCCGCGCGCATCTACGTATCTTTCGATACCTGCAACTAACAAAAGGTATAGACAGTCGCCACCTTCGACAGGTAGAACTTACGCAACCGGGCTCCTAGGCTCGGGTCAACATCCAACGTCGGAGGGATGCTCATGGGACAGCCCGTTGCGTGGTTCGACATCACCGCGAAGGATGCCGCGAAGGCACACAAGTTCTATGCCGAGCTGTTCGGCTGGAACATCGACGCCAACAACCCGATGAACTACGGCATGGTCGACACGGGATCCAGTGAGGGGATCCCCGGCGGAATCGGGCAGGCCGGCAACGGCAACCAGCCCGGCATCGTCCTCTACGTCGCGGTTCAGGATGCCAAGGCGTCTCTGGAACACGTCGAACGCCTCGGCGGCAAGACTGAGGTACCCCCGTACGAAATCCCCGGGACCGGCGTGATGGCGGTCTTCCAGGACCCCGACGGCAACCGAGTCGGCCTCTGGCAGCGCTGACACTCCCGCCTGCGGCCAGGTAGGACGGCTACCTGGCCGAGGGCGGCCGCCCAAGGACAGAGGTCGATCCCATGGACGATGCGATCCCGCCCATCGTGGAACCTATCCGGCACGCGATAATGGTCGAGGCCGACCGGGAGCGCACTTTCAACACCTTCATCCGCGAGATCGGCAGTTGGTGGCCGATCCAGACCAGCGCGATCCAACCCGGCCAGGTCGAGTCCGTCCATGTGGAGGAACACGTGGGCGGCCGGATCTACGAGGTGCTGTTCGACGGGCGCGAATGCGACTGGGGTCACATCCAGAAGTGGGACCCGCCGAAGTTCTTCGCCTTCTCCTGGGAGGTGCTGCCGGGACCCATCTACACAGAGGTACTGCTCTATTTCAAGACCCTGGGGCCGCGGCTGACCCGTGTCGAGCTGGTTCATCACGGGTGGGAGAAGCTCGGCCCAATGATGATGGATCTTTACGCGAAGCACAAAGCCGGCTGGCCCAACATCCTCGGGGGTTTTGAGCGGATGTTCGCGCGCTAGCGCCTGGCTGCAGCGGTTCCTTCCTCTCCGTCAGTGGAGCATGCCATGACAACCGTGGTTCCACCTGTGCAGTCGCAACCCACAGAGCAGCAGACGCCCCGGAGGCGGTGGCTCGTCGTCACGCTGAGCGTCGTGGCGGGATTCCTGCTCACCGTCGTCTGGTCCGCGCACTTCGTCGACCAGACGATCGGCCACACGGTGGCCGACGGACTGCTCGGCCACGACGCGAACGAGGTTCCCATAGCGGGAGTGTCCGCAGGGCTGATCTTCGCCTTCGTCACCGGTCTCGCGGGCACGTTCACCGCCTGCAACATCGCCGCGTTCGGCGCTCTGGCGCCGCTGCTCAGCGATCAGCGGACCATGCGCGGACGTCTGGCGGCGGCGCTCAGGCCTCTGGCACACCTCGCCGCCGGAATGGTCGTCGTCTCGGCCCTGTACGGGGCGGTGGTCGCCATCGTCGGCACATCGATGCCCCAGTTCAGCACCGCGACAGCCACGGGACTCACACCGCGCTCGGTGCAGTCGATGGTGACGTTCGGCATCATCGGCATCGTCATGATCTACCTGGGTCTGGCGGCCCTGGGCATCGTCCGCGATCCGCTCGCTCGTGTATCACGCCGCTACCCGCATGCCCGCATGGCGCTCATGGGCGCCCTCATCGGCGCCTTCCTCATCGGGCGGCCGTACGGCCTGTTCCGCCAGCTCTTCAGGGATGCCGCGGAGAGCCACAACGTCCTGTACGGGGTCTTCGCCTTCGTCCTTCAGTCGATCGGCAACATCATCATCATCAGCACGCTCTTCCTGGGCATGGCGCTGCTGCCCGGAGGCAAGATGAATCGGTGGATGACCGCCAAACCGGGCCGCATGGCCGTGGTGATGGGGGCCGCGTTCATCGTCGCCGGCGTGTTCACCCTTCTCTACTGGGACGTGCGACTGCTCGCCCGCCGCGGCTACATCTGGTACCCGATCGCGCCCTGGGCGGCGTGACGGCTTAGCCCATATCACTGGCAAAGGAGATCTCATGGACGCCACTGCGCTGCGCGAGGCGCACGCGAATCTGCTGAACGTGGCCGAGAAGTGTGCGGACCAGCAGCGCATGGCTCCGCCTCCTGGGGAGTGGCCTGCCGAGTTCGTGCTCGCTCACGTGGCGAAGAACGATGCTCTCCTCGCGGACGCCACCGAGCTCCTGATCGCTGGACGGGCGTTGACGTTCGACAACGCGGAGGCGATCGACGAAGACGTGCTCTTGGGGATCGCCGCCGAGAGCGGGGGGTGGGCGAACCTCTGCGCCCTGGTCAAGGCCAATGGCGAGAGGCTTGCCCAGCTGACCGAGTGCCTCACCCCTGAGCAGGCCGCTACCCTGGTCCCCTCGAAGATCGTGGACAATGGCGAGGTGCGCCTGGACAGCCCGGTTCCGTGGGCACAGGTCCTCCAGATCAATGCGACTTTCCACGTGCTGGCGCATACTAGGCAATTGGAAGAACTCTTCAGTCCGCTTGGGGGGATGAATGCCACAGGTGGATGACACCTTGCGCGCGATCGCCGAGCCGAGACGTCTGGCGATTCTCCGGCTCGTCGCGAGCGAGGAACTGTCCGCGGGTCACATCGCAGAGCATTTCGAGGGTGTGACCCGCTCCGCCGTCTCCCAGCATCTCCAGGTGTTGAAAGACGCCGAGCTGATCTCTGAGCGCCGGGAAGGCACCAAGCGTCTTTATCGGGCGAGCGAGGATGGACTGGCCGAGTTGCGCAGGTTCCTCGATCAGATGTGGGGCGACTCGGTGAACCTCGCCCGGCGGCTGGCCGAGGGCGGCGACGGCGAGGAAGAGATTCGCGCGGTCGGCTGAACCCGGCGCTCAACGGAAGGCCGCGATGATCTTCGCCATGCGCTCGATCGGTTCCGTGTCCGAGAGATCCGGCAGGCGCACAATGACCTCTCCCACGCCTGCTTCCGCCAGCTCTCGGAAACGGCCTACGTGATCATGTACAGTGCCGGCGTTCACCGACTCCGCAAAGCGAGCGGGATCCCGTCGGGGCGGGCGAAGTCGGCTCACCAGTTGTGTCACGTGTCTGTCGTCGGCCCCTACCAGGGCGGTGGACAGATGTGTGAGTGCGACCTGCTCGGGATCGCGGCCGGCCTCGGCGCAGTGGCGACGTAGCACTCCCGCCTTGTGCCGCACGGTGCGCACGTCGCCGAAGACATTGGCGGCATCCGCATAGCGGGCGGCCAGCCTCAGCGTCCGCCGCTCAGCTCCGCCGCCCACGATGATGGGTATTTTCGCCTGGATGGGTCTGGGATAGCAGACCGCCTCCGGCACCGACAGGACACGCCCATCGAACCGCGGGCTGCCTGGTCCCCATATCAGGGGCAACAGTTGAAGCGCGTCCTCCAGCAGTGCATATCTCGCGGAGACCGGCGGGAACTCCCAGCCGTAGGCCAGGTGCTCCTCCTTGAACCAGGCGAGCCCCACCCCGCAGACCGCCCTGCCCCGGCTCAATATGTCCAGAGTCGCAACGATCTTGCCGAGGTGCGCGACGTTGCGGTAGGTGATACCGGAGACCAGCGTGCCGAGTCGTACCCGCGACGTGTGCGCGCACAGGTACGCCAGCGTGGTCCAGCTCTCCAGGAAGTCGTCCCAAGGCCGGCCTATCTGCGGAATCTGCCGGAAGTGGTCCATCACGTAGATGCCGTCGAATCCCGCGGACTCCGCCGCTTCGGCGATGTCCCTGAGATGGCCCGCCGTGGCCGCCCTGTCGCGGGAGAAGGAAAAGCTGGCCAGGTGCAGCCCGAACCGCATCCCGGCCGGTTCGTCATGCTGGCGCCGGGCGGCGGCCGCGGCTTCGGAGAACGCCTTGGGCACCACGCGAACGGGCCGGGGAGAGATCACCTTGTCAAAGCCCTCGGTGGCCAGCGTCTCCTTGGTGCGACGCCACGTACGGAGCTGGCTGTTCAGCACGTCAACCGGAATGCGTTTGGCCCGTCCCTGATTGCGTGAGCGGCACTCGGCGGCAGGCGTGTCGAAGGCCACCGCCACGCACGCCATCTGGTTCTCGCGCGCCAGGGCGAGCCAGGCGCGACGGCGTTCCACGTCGAGGCCGAGCGTGTCGATCACTGTGGTCAGCCGCCGACGCACGCGTATCGTCACTATCTGAAGCAGAAGCGTGAGCGCATCCGCGCTGGCTGCGATGTCGTCTTCGCCGCTTCCCACCATGGCGCGGAGATGGTCGCTCGAAACGATCCACTCGGCGGGAAAGCTCTTCGCGGCCCACGTCGACTTCCCCGACGCACCCGGACCGACCAGGACGATCAGGCAAGGTGATGGCACATCCAGGCTGTCTTCCATGCGTCCAGTCTGCATGGGTCCGAAAACTTCTGCTACGACAGTTGACGCTTTCGTAAGCGCTGCCTAACATTTAAAGAGTAGTAACGACCGGTCGTATGAGCTCACGCGCTTCCCGTCGCGTGCCTTCTCCCCATCCCAGGAGTAGCCATGACCGTCGTCGACTATGCCCTCAGGCCGATCGCCGGCTCCGTCAGCCCCGTCCGTGCTCGGACGCGCACCGCGGCCCTCGCCGTCGTGGCAGTGGCACCGTTCGTCGCCAACGCTGATGCCGGAATCGTGGCGCTGGCCCTTCCCGACATCCAGCGCGACCTCGACATGACCTTGACGGCGGCCCAGTGGGTCACCAACGTGTATGTCCTGCTGGTCGGCGGATTCCAGCTGTTAGGCGGGCGGCTCGCGGACATCGTCGGCCGGCGGCGCCTGTTCCTGACCTGCCTCCTTGGGTTCGTCCTGGCCTCCGCGATGTGCGGCGCCGCCACCGACGGCCCCTGGCTGATCGCCGGCCGCGCATTCCAGGCGGTTTCTGCGGCACTGCTCATCCCCGCCGCCATGGCGATCATGATCGCCATGTTCACCGACCCAGCCGAACGGAGCAGAGCCGTCGGCATCTGGGGGACGGTCGGCGGCATCGGCGCCATCACCGGCACCTGCGCGGGTGGCGTCGTGGTCAGCCAGTTCGACTGGCGCTGGGGCTTCTACGTGAACATCCCGATCGGCGTGGCCATCCTGGTGACCTCGCTCCGCCTGGTGCCGAAAGACGGCACCGAGCGCGCTCGCGGCGCGGACGTGCCCGGAGCAGCGTGCATGACCGGTGGCCTGCTCGCTATGGTCTACGGCTTTGTACGCGCCGCCGAACACGGCTGGGCCGACCCGTTCACCCTCGCGATCCTCGCCGGTGGCGCAATCCTGCTCATCGCCTTCGCGCTCATCCAGTCCCGGGCCAGTCACCCTCTCGTGCCGCCTGCGCTCGTCCGGAACCGCCGGCTCGTTTGCGGTGCCGTCGGCGTGCTACTGGTCTCCGCCGCCACGATCCCCGTCATCGTCGTCGGCAGCCTCTACCTCCAGCGAGTTCACGGCGCCGGTGCGCTGACAGCAGGCTTCATGCTCGTTCCTGTCGTCGGCATGGTGCTGCTGGTCGGCCCGCTGGGCACATATCTGCTCAACCGCCTCGGCCCACGTGTGCCGTACCTGCTGGGCTGGGCAGCGATCGGAGGAGGCCTGTTGCTGCTGACCCGGCTGGCACCAGATTCCGCCTACCTCACGGACATTCTTCCAGGACTCGTCCTCGTCGGTGTGGGGATGCCGTTCGCCTGGATCAACAGCGAAGTTGTGGCGACCTCGTCGGCGGACGAGCGCACCGCCGGCCTGGCGGCAGGCGTCGTCCAGGCCGCTGCGCAGATCGGCGCGGCGATCGGGCTGGCCATTGCCATGACCGCCGCCAACACCTACGCCGCCGGCAGGCTTGCCCAGGGCGCGGATCCGCTCACCGCCCTCTCTGACGGCGTAGCGCGGGCCTTCTTGCTGGCAGCGGTTCTGACGATCCCCGCGGTGCTCAACGCGATCGTGGGCATGCGGCGAGCCAACACGGCTGATTCACTTCAATAATCGATAGCTTGATGTTACGCTCAGACCCGGAACCAGGCTTCTAGCTCGAATCATCGCAAAAATCGATCATTGGCCTAATAAGAGTTCGTAGAGTAACCACTGGAGCCTCCCATGGCCACTAGTGACGGCCTCGACGCCGCCTACTCGCAGTCTCGTCAGCGGTGGACCTTAGTCCTCGCCTCCTTCGCCTCCTTCATGGTCGGTCTTGACGTACTGGTCGTCACGACCGCTCTGCCCACACTCCATCAGGACATGAACGCGGGCACGGCAGCGCTCGGTTGGACGATCAGCGCTTACGAGCTGGGCTTCGCGGCCCTGATCCTGACCGGCGCGGCGCTCGGAGACCGCTACGGCCGGCGTCTGCTGTTCGTCTCAGGGCTCGCCCTGTTCACCGTCAGCTCGTTGGTCTGCGCGATCAGCCCGACCATCGAGATCCTCATCGCGGCCCGCGCTCTCCAGGGGGTCGGCGGCGGAATCGCGATCGCGCTCGCCCTGGCCGTCATCACGGACGCCACCCCTCCCGAACAGAGAGGTGCGGCATTCGGTGTCTGGGGCGCCATTTCCGGCCTGGCCGTCGCGCTGGGGCCGCTGATCGGCGGGGCCATCATCGAACTGCTCTCATGGCAGTGGATCTTCTGGCTCAACGTGCCGGTCGGCATCGTCGTGATCATCCTCAGCCTCGTCAGGATCAGCGAAAGCAAGGGGATCGCGCACCGCATCGACCTGCTCGGACTGGTGTTGTCGACCCTGGGTGTCTACGGCATCGCACAGGCGCTCATCAGGGGCGGCGAGGACGGATGGGCCAGCCCGTACGTGCTCGGCGGCCTGGTCGGCGGAGTCGTGGCCCTGGTCGCCTTCCTGTGGTGGGAGCATCGCACCACCGCTCCCATGATGCCTCTCGATCTCTTCCGCAACCGCAGCTTCGTCGGCGGCTGCGTGGTCAGCTTCTCCCTGGCCGCCACGCTGTACGGCGTGGGCTTCGTCTTCGCCCAATACCTCCAGCTCGCCCTGGGCCACGATCCTCTCGGCGTGGGCGTCCGCATGTTGCCCTGGGTCGCTCTCGCGCTCTTCATCTCTCCCATGGCCGGGCGCATGGCCGACAGCAAGGGAGAACGCCCCCTGCTGATCGTCGGGCTCCTGCTGCACGCCGTCGGCTTCTTGGCGATCGCGCTGATGGCCATGGCCGACATCGGCTACGGCATGATGATCGTGCCGCTGCTCGCCGCCGGCGTCGGCGTCGCGGTCGCGTTCCCCACAGCCGCCTCCGCGGTGATGCGCTCTGTCGAGCCACAGCTCGTGGGCATCGCGGCAGGCGTCAGCAACACGATCAGGCAGGTCGGCGCGGTGTTCGGCGTCGCGGTGGCGGCCGCGGTCTTCTCCAGTGCGGGCGGGTACGGCTCGGCCGACCAGTTCGTCGACGGGTTCACACCCGCACTGATCGCGTTGACCGTCATCACGGTAGGGGGCGCGGCAGGCGCAGGGCTGATTCGCCGCCTTGAATTCTCCCCTCCGCCTTCGACGGCCCCGCAGGCAGAGCCGGCGGGCTGATCCCGGCCTGGCTCGGGTGGTGCGCTCATGTCTCGTTTGCCCGGTCTGCTGGCGCTAGGACTGCTCGCCGCCACCGCCGTCGTCACGATCAGGAGGTTGCGTCCGCCGCCCCCTCTTCCGGCGGACGCAGCCTCCCGTGAGTTCAGCGCGGCGCGGGCGAACGAGCACGTCCGGCGCTTTGCTCGCCGCCCTCATCCGGTCGGCAGCGCCGAACATGCCCGGGTGCGCGACTATCTCGTGAGTGAGATGCGACGGCTGGGCCTGCGCACGGAGGTTCAGGAAGCGGTGGGCAGATCGCCGCGCGATCGCCGGCCTGTGCTCGGCAGGGTCTTCAACATCGTAGGCGTGGTGCCCGGCGCCGCCCCCACGGGTCGCGTGATCGTGACGGCGCACTACGACTCGGTGCCGTCCGGCCCAGGTGCCAGCGATGACGGCACCGGTGTGGCGGCTCTGCTGGAAACTGCCCGAGCCCTCACCTCCGATCCGACGCCGCCGCGCAACGATGTCGTCTTCGTCGCGACGGATGCCGAGGAGGCCGGGCTCCTGGGCGCGGCCGCGTTCACCGACGAGCATCCCCTGGCACAAGGGCCCGCGATCGTCCTCAATTGGGACGCGAGAGGGAATCGCGGGCCCGTGCTGATGTTCCGCACGTCTCAGCCGAATGCTCGGCTGGTCCGGACGTTCGCGCGGTCGGCACCGTATCCAGTGGCCGATTCCGGAATCGCGGACATCGCGGCGAGGGTCCCCAATGACACAGACTTGTCCGCGTTCCTCGCCGCGGGCCTGGCCGGACTCGACTCCGGCTACATCACCGGGGCCCCGTACTTCCACAGTCCGCTGGACGACCCCGGTCATGTCGACGAGCCCACGCTGCAGCAGCTGGGGTCCAACATGCTGGCGCTGACGCGGGCTTTCGGCGAGTCGGATCTGTCCGAGCCTGACGACGCCGAGCGACTGGTCTACTTCAACACGCCGAGCGGCGCTCTCGCTCACTATCCGGCTCGCGCCGCGATTCCGCTCGCCGCGCTCGGCCTGGCCGCCACGACCGCACTGGTCGTCGCGGGACACCGCCGCGGCGTCGTCCGCTTCTCCGGATTCCTGGCGGGGACGGCATCGGCACTGCTGCCGCTGGGACTGTCCGTCGCCGCGGGGCAGGCGTTGTGGCCCATGCTTGTACGGGTCCGGCCCGAGTACGCCACCATGCGGATGTCGACGACCTACCGTCCCGGCCATTTCGAGGCCGGGCTGTTGGCCCTCGTCGGTGGCATCGTGCTGGGATGGTACGGCGTCGCTCGGCGACGGTGGGGCCCAGAGGCCCCGGCCGTCGGGATGCTCGTCTGGCCGACCACGCTCGGCTCCGCCCTGGCCGTGCTGTCCCCTGGCTCCTCCCACCTGGCCGCACTGCCTGCCCTGGGCGCCGCCACGGGGCGACTGGCCACGATGTTCTGCCCGCCACGGTGGCATGTTCCCGTGACGGCGGCGAGTCTCGTCCCCGCGGCCGTCATCGGTGCCGGCACGTGGGAGCTCCTGCCTCTGGGATTGCGGATGGCCGGCATCACCGCCGCTCCACGGCTGGCGTTCAGCGCCGGCCTGGCGCTACCGCTGATCGAAGAGCTATGGCCGCGGAGGTGGGCGTACCTGCCGCCGGTCCTGGCCTTCGGCATCGCCGCCGCCCTCGTCGCACGCGGGCTCGTCACCGACCGCGTTTCGCCCGACCAGCCGGGCGCCACGACATTGCGGTACATCATGGACGCCGACACCAGACAGGCGATGTGGGGGGCCGATCCGCCATTGGACGCCTGGAACGCGGGCTACGTGCACACCGATCAGACCGAGCATCCCTTCATCGACGTGTGGGGCGCGCAACCGATCTGCGTCGGCCCGGCGAAAGCCTCCGACGTGCCCGCGCCCGCACTCACGATCCTCGACGACACCACCGAAGGCTCGACCCGCCGGCTTCGAGTCCTTCTGCGATCGCAGCGTGACGTGAGTTCTATCGCATTGTCGGTCATGAACGGCGAGATACGCGAGATTGTCGTGGCGGGTAGACAGATCGTGGGATCGGGCTTCACGTTCGTGGCCCCGGATCCCGACGGAACCGAGGTCACTCTTAGCTTGACGAAGAGCGATGAGCCTGTCCGCCTGCGAGTCAGCGACACACAGGCCGGTCCCGGCACATTGACGGATCTGCCCGGCTATGCCGCGCCGCCGGACTGGCTCTACCTGCTCAGGGCGGACGTCACCGTGGTCAGAACCTACGAGGTGTGATCGGCACGAGCGCGGGGTCGGATGCCAGATGCACCAGCCGGAAGCCGATGGAGTCCCCCAGCGTTCCGCGCTTGCCGAGCTGCCACAGGAGGTGAGCCAGCCCTTCGATGAGCCTGCTCGACGACAGCGGCCCCGCGTCGGCGACATCGAAACCGGCGCGTTCCAGCACGCTGGTGACGAGTCGCTTGGCCACCGGATCGTCACCCGCTATCGGCACGGTGACGGTCTGTTCCAGGCGCGCCAGCTGCTTGGCGGAAACGCAGTTGAGCGCCTTGACCAGGCAACCTCCCGGAAGCGCCCGGGCGATCGCCTCTGCCGAGGACGAGCAGGGATCCAGGTTCCGATAGAACATGGGATTGGACACGTCCATGACGGGCTTTCCCGCGACGAACGAGCGGATCTTGGGCGCGATGTCCGTGCGGGTCACATCCGCGGGCGTGGCCAGGATCAGCAGGTCGGCATGCGCGGCCACCATCTCGGCCGATCCCGCCGCTGCCCTGGGCAGGCGCCGCGCGAGCTCCTCTGCCGTTCTCCGGCGCCGTGACGCGAGCAGCAGCGGAAACCCGTTGAGTGCGAACAGTTCGGCGCACGCGGAGCCCATCCGGCCACATCCGACGACGCCCAGGACGGGCAGACGCTCGCCGTTCACGCTGGCCGGCCCGCGTAGGCGTCGAGAGCGGCGCGCAATTCTTCGGGCACGTCCACGGGCACCAGCCCGTTGTCCTTCCTGGCCAGGCACGCGATCGTCTGCTCGCCTCGGGCCACCAGCTGCGCAAGGCCGGTATTGACCCGGAAGTACGTGAACTCCATGGAAACGCGATTGGCCTCGATACCGCGCAGCGACATGCGTACCGAAACCTGGTCCAGTGCGTAGAGCTCCAAGAAGTATTCGCACGAGCAGGAGACCGTCACCAGAGCGAGGTCGTCGGCGAGCCTTTCTATGACGCCCGGGGCGTGCTCGGCCAGAAAATGCTCGCGACAGACGCCCTGCCATTCCAGGTGGTTCGTGAAGTAGACGTTGCCCACCAGGTTGGTGTCGGCGAAGGTCACCAGGTGCCGGTACTCGTAGAAACGCTTCACGATTCCCCCTCGACCAGAACGGCGACGGCTGCGGGGCGGGACTCGCCGCCGATGTCGACGATCGCTGAGGCCACGTGACTCTTGCCCGCCCTCATGAGTACCCAGCCCTGCTCGTACGCTCCGGCCACGGTGAGCGATGCCTGGCCCGTCCTGCCGGTTTTGGAGAGGCATTCCCGAACTGTCCACAGCCGGGTCAGGACATGGGCCTCGGGCTCGCCTGTCAACCGGGCGATCTCCCTTGCCTGCGCGGTCCAGGCGATGAGCCCACGCAGAGCCTCCGGGTCGCCATCGGCCCACTCCCAGTCACAGGCGACCACACCACGTCCGTGAACTGCCATGGCCAGACCGTCGAGATGGCTCCGGCCGCGTCCGTTCTGGCGGGCACTCGCCCGATCGGCTCCGCTGGGCGTGACCTCCACTCGTACAGGGGAGTCGGGGATCAGGGCAGCCGCGCCTCGTTCCAAATATGGGGCGAGCAAGAGGTCGGGTCGGCCGCCTGCCGGATCGAGCGGGCCGACGTCGCGAAGACGCAGCCCTGTCCAGCTGAGCACGGGGCGGCCAGAGCGTTCGCGCAGCGTGACGTCATAGAGGTAGTCGGCGCCTGAGTGCTCTCGCTCGACGGCGGACAGGACGAGCTCCCCGTCCGTGCTCCGCGTTGTCTGCACGATGAAAGCGGCGCACCCTACAGGCAGCAGCCGCCGTTGGGGCACGCAGGCCTGGAGGACGTGGATGCTCGCGTCGTTGCGAGCCGGATCGCCGAGCATCAGCTTGGTGGGCAGTCCAGGGCCGAACGGGAAGTCGGGGCCGCTCGCGAGAACGGCGGTGCACCCTGTCGCCTCCAGGTGCTGGTAGCCGCGCAACCGTTGGAACAGCGGCCCATGGAAGAACAACCCTCCGTACAGCCCTCGCCCGTCATGGCTGGGCAACGACAACCGCTGCTCGGGCACCTTCACGGTCTCCGGCGGCTCGGACATGAGAATCCTGGCGGAGGCGTGATCCACCGCGTAGCCGCTCTCGTCGCTCCGCACGGCAACGTCGATGTCGCCGTCCTCACGGACGAGCGCGCAGAGCCTGATCGTGCGCGTGCCTTCGTCGGGCACCAGGATCGCGCGGTCGAAGCGCGCATCGGCGATGCCCATCGGACGGCTGCCCGTCAAAACGTGGGCCGACTGCGCCATGGCCTCGAGCATGCAGACTGCAGGAAGCACCCGCAGGCCGTCTATCCGGTGGTCAGCCAGATAAGGATCCGCCTCCGCGCTCAGTTCGGCCTCGGCGACCAGCTCGATGCCAGGGACGAAGAAGGGAGCGGTCTGGACGTATCGGTGCTCGGCCGCGGTGTATGCGCAGGTGAGCTGGGGAAGTCGTCCCGTGACCACCACCGAGGAGGTGTCCGGCCGAACGGTGAGCAACTCCAGCAGCAGGTCGGTGCCCTTCGCCGAGGGGAGGGGGACGACCCCGGCTCGCATCAGGCTGTCGAGCACGTCGAACCGCTCCCCCATCCCGGCGCCCGACCAGACCGTCCAATCGACATCGCAGACCTGACATTGCGGCAGCTCACGACGGAGGATGCGCATGTACTCCCGCAGTCTGCCGTTGGCCAGGGCGTAGTGCGCCTCCCCCCCGAGCCCGAAGCGGCCGATCACGGAGCCGTACGAGATCACCACGCGCAACGCGTCCCGGTCCAGCGCCGCGATCACATTGCGCAGTCCGTGATGCTTGGGCGCGGAGTGATCGGCGAACGCGGCGGCATCGAGGTCGGCGAAGCGTTGTGGCCGGTTGACGCCGCTACTGTGCACCACCGCGGTGATCGTCCCTAGGGTCCGGGAGATCACGTCTATAGCGCGGTGCGTGGAGGCGGCGTCGGTGACGTCCGCGCGCTCGTACACAAAGGTGATGCCTGCCTCGGTGAGCTTGGCGAGATTGGCACGAAGCTCCTCGTCGGAGTCCGGCCGGCTGCGCCCGAGCAGGGCGATGCGAGCTGCCGAGGCTCGACCGAGCGCGAGCGCCGTCTCGAAGCCGATGCCTTTGCCTCCTCCCGTCACGAGCACAACGTCCGCGGCGGTGAGAGGAAGCGTGGAGTGGTCACCGGCGTGGGCGATCGGCCGGTAGGCGGGCACGCAGGGACGCCCGGCGGAATCCAGCAGAATCTCTGGCGTCTCTTCGCCCGAGGACCGGAGGACGCGCAGGAGGGCTCCAGGGCTGTGACAGTCGGCCACGCCTATCCACCTGGCGACTTGGCCCGGATATTCCTGCCGGATCGTCGCGAGCAAGCCTGATGCGGTGTCGCCGTGGTCGACGACCGTGAGGGGCATGCCCTCGGCAACGGCCGCACGCACGGAGCTGACCATGACGTCGACGTCGCTGTCCGTTGGATCTTCGGGGAGGAAGATCAGCATTGCCGAGCGTTCCGCCGACGGGACGGGCAGGAGTGACGCCAGCCCATGCAGGAGGGGACCGGCGCCGACCACCTGCCAGGCATAGGTTTCCGCCTGCTCGGGCAGAGTCACGGGCTCCGCCGTGGGAAGGAGGATTCGGTGCCAGTCGGCCAGCCCTGGGAGAGACGCTGCTGCTTCATCGCCGTCTCCCCCGGCGGGAAGGGCTTCGATCGCCCGCGCGAGGTCGGCCACCGAGACGTCGGACATGATGAGCGGCTCGATGGGCATGGCACGTCCCGCGGCGGTCACGGCTTGCAGGCTGAGCTGGGCGACCCGTAGCGAGTTGAGATGGAGATCGCTGAGCAGCCGATCGTCGTCGGCTATGGCGTCGGACGGCAGCTCCAGAGCGTCGGCGACGAGCGCTCGCACCATCGCCGGCACGTCATCCACGCGGTCGGCCTCGCCCACGTGGTCAGCCTCACCCGGGCTCGGGCGCTCGGACCGCGGTGCCGGCTCGGCGGCACGTTCGCAGGGATTGCTCAGGAACTCAGGGGCGCGATCGAGATCGAACGGGCGATGGAATCGTTCGGCGAAGAACGGCCGCAGGTCGCTGATCGCCCCGGCGGCATAGAGCGCGGCCCCCGCCAGGCACAGGCCTTCCGCTGACGCGGAGCCCACGCCGAGTGCGACCGCGGGGACGGAGGTCTGGGCTGCCGCCATGGAAGCGAGTCCCTGTCCAGGACCGACCTCGACGAGGAGGTCGCACTCGGCGGCGAGAGCGGTGACCGCCCGCCCGAAGTGCACGGGCGAGGTGACCTGAAGGGTCAGCAGGCGACGCAGGTCGTGAGCCGGGGTGAGCAGGCGGCCACTGATCGTCGAGTAAACCCGCCTCTCCACCGGACGGATCGCCATGCGCGAGAGATGTTCTGAAAGCGGGTGCTCCACCGCCTTCATCTCCTGCGTGTGGAAGGCGTGGCTCACCCGCAGCCGCTGGGCCGTCACACCGGCGCGCGCGGCGCGCTCGAGGACCTTTTCGATGTCCGGGAGTGGACCTGCGACGACTTGGGCGACGCCGTTGTCGGCGGCGATCGTCAGGCTGGTGTCGTCGATGAACTCGGCGACCGACGCCGCCGATGCCGCGATCGACACCATGCCCGACCCTGGAGTCCCCAGCTCGCTCATGAGCCGGCCACGTCGGGTGACGAGATCGAGCAAGTCCGTCTCCGACAGGGCGCCGGCCCAGTGGAGGGCGGTGATCTCCCCGAGGCTGTGTCCGACTGCCGCCTCCGCCCGCACACCCAGCTTCGCCAGCCACTTCAGGCCCGCCAGGGATGCGCGCACTATGGAGGGCTGGGCGACGGCAGTGTCGGCTGTTAGGGTCCAGTCGCTGGTGAAAACGCTCTCGACCTCCGGCAGGACCTTCCCCAGCGCTCCGGCCGACGTGGTCGGCGGCGCCCCTTGGCCGGTGAAGAGCAGCCCGATCGTCGCGGCGCGTCCATGCGCCGCGACGATCCCGGGGGCCATGAGCGGGATTCCTTCCGCGTTCCCTTCGAGATCGTCCAGCATCGAGAGGGCCTGCACGGCTCGGCGGGCGAGCTGATCGGGGTCGCGCGCCACGATGCCCATGCGGAAACGCCCCGACCGCTCGGCGGCGGTCGCGGCGAGTTCGGCGGCCAGGTCGACGTGCTGGGCGAAGGCCATGCCGCCGGCCGTCTCCGCCACGCGGGCCACGGCGCCGGCGAGTTCCCGCACGGTGTCCCCGCCGACGACGAACGCCTCGTGACTGAGCGGCCGGGTCGCTGTCTTGCGCTCCGCAGCGGACAGGCCGTTTCGCCGGCGCCGTGCCTCGGACTCCAGAACGACATGGGTGTTGATGCCGCCGAATCCCATGGCGCTGACGGCGGCCCTCAAGGGAGCCTCCGGCCACGGCTCGGCGTCAGACACGATGCGCAGAGGGGCTCCGTCGCGGCGAAGCAGTTGATGAGGCTCTCGGCATCCGGTCGTCGGCGGAATCACCTGACGCTGCAGAGCCAGTGTGGCCTTCAGCAGGCCCGCCACGCCCGCCGCCGCCTTGGTGTGGCCGATGTTGGCCTTGATCGATCCGAGCGCTGCCGCCTGATCTCTGCGCAGGCAACGATGGGCTTCGATCAGCGCGGACAGCTCCACTTCGTCGCCGATCGCCGTGCCGGTGCCATGTCCCTCGAACAGCGAGATCGTCTCCGGCCCCCATCCGGCACGTGTGTACGCCCGCCATAAAGCGAGAAGCTGGCCGTTCTTCTCCGGCCTGCTGATCCCGCCCCGCCCATCGGAAGAGACACCCCAGCCGCGGATGAGCGCGAGGGGCGTCCGCCCTGCGGCCATGGCGTCCTCCCACCTCATGAGCGCGACCATGCCGCAGCCTTCACCTGGCCAAAATCCCGTGGGAGATGCGTCATAGATGCGCATGTCCGAGGTGGCGAGCGCCCCGGTGCGCGCGAAGCCGACGAGCTCGAAGGGATCGAGGCTGATGTCGACCCCTCCCGCCAGCACGAAGTCCGCTTCGCCGGCAAGCAGCGTGGAGCAGGCGGTAGTGACGGCCAGGAGCGAGGACGCGCACGCGCCGTCCACCGTGTAACCGCCGCCATGCAGGTCGAAGTGGTTGCACACCCGTCCTGCCATGGTGTTGGCCAGCGCTCCCGCGAGACTTTCGTCGTTCGGCTCCGGGAAGGGCGCCTTGAACGCCTGCTCGGCCGCCGCGAGGAAGCCTGCCCGCTGTTCGTCTGTCCATCCCTCTTCGGCAAGGGCGCCCTGGAGCACCCGCCGCACGTAGGGCCAGCGCACCCGCAGCCCGACCGCTCGGCTGAACTCGCCGTTCATCGAGTTGCCCAGGACGACGGCGACCCGGTCGCGGTCGAGCCCGCGGGCGTCCGGATAGCCGGCGGCGGCAAGGGCGTCGGCGGCGACGTCCAGGGCGAGCCAGTGCGTCGTGTCAGTGACCCGATGAGCGGATCCCGGGATGCGGAAGCGGGCGCGGTCGAACTGCCACCCTTCGAGTACTCCGGCGAATCTCACGTAGGTGCTGTCAGCATCACCCCCATCGGGGGCGTAGTCCTCCAGGTTCAGCCGCTCTCGGGGGATCGGCCGGAAGGAACGCCTGCACGCGAGCACGTTCTCCCAGAGCTGACCGGGATCCGAGGCGTCCGGGTAGCGGCAGCCCATCCCCACGATGGCTATGGCGTCGGTCATGCCCTTTCCCCCTCGACACGGGAGGCGCCCACCAAGGCCAGCTCCGGCTCCGGCTCGACTTGCGGCCGGGGCGCGCCTGCCAGCCACGCCAGCAGTGCGAGCCCGACCCCGCGAAGCGCGCACACGATCGTCAGGGCGAAGAACAACCCGAATACGATGTGGAAGGCGACCAGGGTCCCGTAGACGCCTGCGGTGATGACTCCGAACCACACCTGGTTCCTGGGCCGGACCGGTGTCGTCCCAGGATCAGTGATCATGTAGTTCGTGAAGAGGATGAAGGCCGTGCCGCTCATCACCAGGAGCGCGCTCAGCACGGGCGTGCCCTCGATGCCGCTCCGGATCACGGCCTGTGCCACGAACCCGGCGAGCCACCCCAGAATGAGCGGCATCTTGCCGGTGAGCTTGGCGTTCAACATCGTGCCGGCCATCAGGATCCCGGCAGGTATCAGCCAGTCCACGGGTCCGCTCACCCACTCGGTGAAGTGGTACGGCGGGGCGATTCCCACCCAGGGGAAGAGGAGCAGGACGACGACGATGCCGGTGTTCGAGGGATTGAGCACGTGGCGCAACCGCCCGCCCACCGGGACCTGGACCAGATACTTGGACGCGATCGCGATCGTCACGGCGAGCAGGATCGGTTCCACGCGGTCGTTGGCGTAGAGCAGCATGGCGCAGGCCAGCCCGGTGATGTGCGCCGGCAGCAGGAAGTCGATCATGCTGCGCCACGTCGGCTGGAACTTCATGGGGCGCTGACGGGTCCGGGCGTCGATGACCTCGAGCCCGAGCTCCAGCACGTACGCGCAGATCACGGCCGCGACCGGGGTGATGAACGCTTGCTCAAAGCCGAGCGCGGCGTGCCCGACCACAGTAAGCACCGTGATCGAGACGGCGAAGCGGCGGAGGGCGGCGACGCGCTTGTCACGCGGTGCGGGGGATTCGGTCACGGCTTAACCTCCTGAGTGGAACCGTTCGCGAGCAGCGCCAGGGTGTGCCAGCCGGGCGTGAGCGAGACGTTGGCGGCGTGACGGGCACCGCACGGATCGCGCCAGGTGAGTTTGGCGGTCACGGGGGTCTGAGGGTTCTGGAGCGCGAAGAGCAGCTCCGGCGCCGAGACCCCGCCGTGTCCGTTGGCCGGGTACACCTGCCCTGACCTGGTACCACGGGCACCGGAAAGAATCTGGGCCGTGGCGCCGATCGCGGGCCGCAGCTCGTCCGCCGGTGCGGTGCAGCGGCCCGCGGTTGCGGGCGTGAGGAGCCGCAGCCCGAGGAAGGGCGCGCTGGTGGCACGGGTGTTGCGGTACACGTAGGACTGGCGCCACTGGTTGGCGACGGCGAAGTCGAGGCGGCCGTCGTGGTCGAAGTCCGACAGGGCGATCGCCCGCGAGGGGCCCGGATCCGACACGCCGAGGCGAGCGGCGATGTCGTGGAAGCGTCCGTCGGCGCCGCGGGCGAAGAACGGATTCGTGTCGTCGCCCGAGATATCATCTCCCGGTGCGAATCGCGGCCAGGCGCCCGGCTTCGACAGCAGGTCGTCGTTGGCCATGGCGAGTTCCTGGAGGTTGGCCCAGCGGTTGGTGGTGCCGGCGACGAAGCCGGTGGTCTGGACGATCTGCACGTCTCCGTCGCCGGCGAAATCGCCGGTCTTGAGATCCCAGCCCCACCCTGACCGGGAGATGCCGAGCGGTTCGCTCTGGTCTTCGTACTGGGCCACGTCACCGGTGATGACGGGTTTCCTGGTACTCACCCAGGCGAAGTTGCTCTCGTGGAGTGCGAAGTTCTCCGTGATGTTGCTGACCACCATGTCCGGCACGTCGTCCAGGTTCAGATCGGGGAAGGCCACGCCCATGCCCTTGAAGGAGTCGTTGCCGAGCACCTTGGACTTCGGCGTGGTGAGATGGCGTGGGCCGCGCAGGACCTGCAGACGGACCTGACCCGGCGTGGACACGTTGCGCAACAGATAGTCGGGGCCGAAATCGTTGGCGAAGTAGAGCTCCGGCCGCCCGTCGGCGTCCAGATCCTGAGCGCCGATGGCGAGAGTCCACGCCTTGGCGAGATCGCCCGGGAAAGGCTGGGCCACAGGGGCGAACTCCACAGCCGGTTCCTGACCGGCTCGCGCGGAGCGGAAGAGCAGGATGCGGTTCGTGCCACCGTTGCGCGCGTCGGACAGCGAGCGTTGCATCTGCAACTCGTCCTGGTACGCCTCCGGATCGAGGACTCGAGCGTCGTCGGGAAAGAAGTTGCCGACGACGATGTCGACGTGGCCGTCCCCGTCGATGTCCGCCAGGGAGAGCGCATTGGTGTTCCACACCTCGTACGGCTGCACGAGCTCCCGCGGCACGTATGCCCCCGACGCGGTCTTGAGGAAGATCACCGGAGAGCGGCCCCAGTAGTAGACCAGGAGGTCATGGAGGCCGTCTTCGTTGTAGTCGGCGGGGACGCACCCTGTCGGAGCCATGGTCGCGTCGAACGCGAGAGGCGCCGGGGTGAGCCGCAGAGCGCTGTATCTGGCGCCCGTGCCGGGCAGCGGGCCGACAGTGACCGAATCGTCCCGGGGATCGATCAGGCAGACGTCGTCGGCCAGGCCGTTACCGTCGAGGTCGGCCAGGCCGACGCTCGCTCCCACGGCTGAGATCCACCCCTTGATGTGCTCGAAGGCAGGCGCGACGATCCGGACGTCACGGCCGGCGGTCGCGGCGTTGAGGGGTTGCCGGCTGAAACTGAACCGCTGTGCCAGCTCGTCCAGCTCCGCGGCGGAACCGGACGGCGGCCGGGCGGCGACCCATGCGGTGATCAGCAGGACGATGCAGCACAACCGGGCCGTCCAGGGCCGTAGCCGCCGCATCATGAGGCCACCCCGTGAGCCCTCAGGTTCCAGGCATCACGAATGCCCGCCCGCCACATCTCATACGCGTCGGGCGAGTCGGGGAACCGGATGGCGTGGCTCAGCGCGCCGTCGGTCCAGTCGGCCGCGGTCTCGGCGTCGACTCCAGTGATCGCTTCGACGGCCGCCGCGCAGCCGGACGGCATCACTCCCGACAGGACCCGGGCTTTGGCCGCGAACGCGGCTCCTTGCGCCAGGTGGTCCCGGTATCCATCGGCGGCCGTGAGCAACTCATCGACGGCGGGTCCCTGCCGCGCTCCGGTGTACGCGGCGGCCAGCCCGATCCCCGCCCATAGGTCGCGTCGGCGCCCGGCCGGGAAACCGCCGATGATGCCGGCGATCCGCGCCACGTTCGCCCCGGCGTAGAACCACAACGCCCGGCCGGCCCCCTGGTCGCGGATGGGCTGGACGGAGCCTCGTCCGCGGCGTTCGACCGCCTGCCTGACGAAGACCGCCTGCGGGTGGAAGAATGCCTGGTGGAAGCCCCAGCCGTCCCACGCGAGCCAGCCCAGCAGGGGATGAGCGAACTCCGTACCCGCCCAAGGACGCCGCCGCAGGCGCGCGTACGCCCAGCCCGCCCCTACGTGAATCAGATGTATGTACCGTTCCCCTGCGCCGGCGGCGAGCTCTCGAAGGCCGCGACCGCCTCCCATCGTGAGCTGGTCGACCAGCGCGGTGCTCATCGCGGCGCCCTCGAAGGCGAATCCGCGCAGCTCCCGTGGGAGATCAGGGAAAGTGAGCTCACCGGTCGGACCTGCTAGGGCCGTGTTGTAGCCGACCGCGAAGGCCTTCACCACCTCCTCGAGAGCGCGTTGAGTCTCGGGTGCCTCGGCTGGATGACAGCGGCCCTCGAGGGCGAGCTTGCGAGGGCCGATGGCGAGCATTCGACGGATCATTCGCGCTCTCATGGCAAATCTCTCAGGGTCAGCGGATCCGATGTGTTGCCTAGAACGGCAGCGTCCGGCCTGACGGTGTGCGCAGGTCGAGCGTCGGCAAGTGAGGATTCTTCTTGCTGCTCCGGGCTTTTCTCTTCTGGATAAATCGAGCCATTACCTGTCCCTTCGCCTGGATGTTATGAGCGGCGCTGACAAGCATTCAACTGCTCCTATCGAAGAAGCCTGTCAGGTATCGAAGGGAGCACCTCCGATACCACCTTCGGAGACTGCGGCGCGACACAGATGGCCATGTAGATTTAAAAATATATAGTGGGAAGAGGCTTCGTGTTACCGAGGAGGCGTCGTGGCAGACCAGGAGATCCAGAGCAATCCCCTCGACTACGCTTCGGCAGGCTTGGGACGACGCGCCGTCCTCATGGCCGGCGTCGCCGCGATGTCCGCGGGCTGCGCGGGGGAGGCCACCCGGCGAGCGCCCGGCCCGGCCTTCGACCCTCGGAACTGGGGCTCGGTCCGTGCCCAGTTCTCGCTCACCTCGCGCTACGCGCACTTCGCCGCGTTCATGCTGGCCGCGCATCCGGCTCCCGTACGGGACGCCATCACGCAGTACCGAGACGCACTGGACAGCCGACCTCAGGACTACGGGATCGGCTTCTACGACCTGGAGCGCAGCGACGACACGCGCAAGGCGATCGCCGGGTACATCGGGGCCCAGCCGCAGGAGGTGGCGCTGACCGACAGCACCACCATGGGGCTCGGCCTGGTCTATGGCGGCCTGCGGTTGAAGGCCGGCGAAGAGGTGATCACCACCGAGCACGACTTCTACTCGTGCCACGAGGCGCTGCGGTTGCGCGCGGAGACCGACGGCATCGTGATCCACAGGGTGCGGCTGTACGAGAATCCCGCCACGGCCTCCGCCGACGAGATCGTGAACAGGCTCGTTCGCCGGATCACCCCCAGGACCAGGGTGCTCGCCCTGACCTGGGTTCACTCGAGCACCGGCGTCAAGTTGCCGCTGTCGCAGATCAGCCAGGCGGTGAAGGAGATCAACGCCCGGCGCGGCCCGAGCCGACGGGTCCTGATCGTGGTCGACGGTGTCCACGGTTTTGCCGCGGAGAACGCCTCCATGAGCGACTTGGGGGCCGATGTCTTCATCACGGCCACGCACAAGTGGCTGTTCGGCCCGCGAGGCACCGGATTCGTCTGGGCGAGAACGGATGCTTGGCCGTTGCTTCGACCGGTGATCCCGAGTTTCTCCCGGCAGGCCTGGACGGGAACCCCCGGCCCGCCGGCCGACCTCAATACTCCGGGCGGCTACCACTCGTTCGAGAACCGCTGGGCCGTACCGCAGGCCGTCGCCTTCCACGAGTCCATCGGCAAGGCGGCCGTCGCGGAGCGGATCAGGTCCCAAGCCGTCCAGCTCAAGGAAGGGCTCGCCAAGCTGCCCAACGTCCGTCTCGTGACGCCCACGTCTCCGGAGCTATCGGCCGGAGTCATCTGCTGCGCGGTCAACGGCATGGAGCCGGACGCCGTCGTCCAGCGGCTTCTCACCAAGCACGCGATCTCGGCGGGTTCGACGCCGTACCGTGAGTCCTTCGTCCGGTTCGGGCCGAGCATCGTTACCAGTCCGGACGAGGTGGAGCGAGTGATCAAGGCGATGGCGTCGATGCGCTGACGATCGGGCGGATCTCCACGGTCGGCGAGCCCGGCCACGTTCGCACCATGCGCAGCACCTCGTCGAGGTCGGCCGCCTCGACCTCGATGTACCCGCTGAGCGCCGGCGTGGCGAACGGCCTGTCCCACATCACGGGATCCGGGCTGAAGCTCACGTCGACTGTGGTCGCGGTCTCCGCGGGTTTCAGCCGTCGGCTGTGCACGATGTTGGAGTGGTATTTGGCGAACCACCGATCGAGGAGATCCCTGGTCTCGTCATTCATTGGCTCGGCATCATCGCCGCCGCAATAGAGCAGTACGTATCGCATGTTCACCGATCCCATGCTCCAGTCCCGGGCTCGCCCATCGCGGACCCGGGACTGGGCGCTTGTGTGCTAGTGGCCTGTGACGCACATCCGGTAGCCGCCGTTGAGGATCATCTCGGCCATGCCCACGTAGGCCTCGGGGTCTTCGGGGGTGTAGGCGCCGAGACCGTCGCAGTACCGGTTGAACATGCAGAACGCCGCGGCGATGAGCACGGTGTCGTGGATCTCGACGTCCGTCGCGCCCGCGTTACGGGCGTCCGTGACGAGTTCCTCCGTGACCGCGTTACCGCTCCGCTGGACCGCTCCGGCGATCTTCAACAGCTTCTTGAGCTTCTCCGGGATCGGGGCGCTGTCGGGGTCGTTCATGACCTTGTCGACCAGCAGGCGGCCCTCGTCGTACTGGGCGCCGCTGACCTCCCGGTGTGTCGAGTAGCAGAACTTGGACTCGTTCAGCGCCGAGACGTAGGTGGCGATGAGCTCCCGGTCCGCCCGGCTCATCGAGTGCGGGTTGCGGAGCAGGGTCTCGGCCAACTCCGCGAGCGGGCGCCCCGTCTCCGGCCGGTACTGGAACAGGCCGGGCGTGCCGGGCGCCATCTCGGGTTGGATCGCGATGTGGGGCATGGTCTCTCCTCTGTCGACCTATCTCTAGTGGTGTGCTTGAGCTACATATAGTTTTCGGCGATTCATGAATTCCATCGCTTGAGCCAGTCGGTTTCTTGCGCGACCTTTTCCCGATGGAAGTCGGGCGAGGGAGAATAGAGGGTCACCTCGGGTGCCGGCTCGTGGAAGAACCGCCCCTCACCTTTGGCGGCGCAGTGTCCGCCGAGCTCGATATAGCACGAGCCGTATCCCGAGAAAGAGGAATCGGGGCCCTCCATTCCCAGAAAACGTGCGACCTCTATCGCGACCGTCTCCGCCTCGCCTTCCGCGAAGACCGCCGCCTTGGGCAGCGGCTTGCCGTTCGGGAGCTTCAGGAGTGTGACGTCGCCGACGGCCCAGACCCCGTCGGCCTCGCTGACGAGCGTGTGCGGGTCCACCGGGATCCAGCCACCGAAACTCGAGGCCACGGGCGCCGGCGGTCGATGTGCCGGGACGACGGCGAGGTGCTCGAACGTCTCGCGACTGCCGTCGGAGAAGACCAGTTGCCGTCTCTCCGGCACTATGTGGTCGATCATCTTGTTCGGGTGGAATCCGATGTTGTGTTGCTCGAGCATCCCCACCAAGGCCTTGCCGACTTCGGGTCCGGCAACAGGCATCGGCAGGGGGTCGGGCGTGAAGGCATCGATCTGGATCCGGTCGGGGATGCCACGTGAGCGCAGCATGTCGGCTGCGAGCAGGGCAGCCTCGAACGGAGCCGCCGGGCACTTGAACGGCACTCCTGCCACTAGGAACGCCACTCGGCCGTGGTTCAGCTTCCGTGCCCGCTCATGGGTCGCGCCGGCTCCCTCCAGCGTGTAGAACTCCGTCGCGACGCCGGCGGCGATCGCAGCGTCCAATCCCGGCGTGCTTCCCGTATCGAGCGCCGCCCCCAAAGCGATGACCAGCGCGTCGTAGCTCAGCTCGCCACCTTCCACGACCACCGAGCGGCGATCGAGGTCGATGGCCTGAACCTCCGCCTTCAGCATCTCAACGCCGCGCAGCGCGGATTCCGTCGGCCGTACTTTGACCGACTCGGCGGTGCGCCAGCCCCGCAGGACCCACAGCAGTGACAGCCCGAGGGCCCCGTCGAACGAGCGATCGACCAGGACGACACGATCGGACTGGGGCAGCAGCTCACGTAGCCGCGACGCCGCGATCAGGCCGCCAACTCCAGCACCCAGGACGACAACATTGCGAGGCATGGACCCTCCCGGATCAAACGTTGATCACCTTGTCCGCCCAGGCCGTCCAACCGGACAGCTCTTTCATGGATGACCGATGGGGCCCCTTGGCCGCGCGGGACTCGTCGATGCCTCGGGCATCCAGGCAGGTGCCGCAGCTCCCGACCTCGGCCCCTCGGTCGATCAGAGTGCGGATCATCGAGCCGACGTTGTAGTAGCCGTTGGGCGTGCGCTGGTCCGCCATCACGGAAACGACGGCGTCCCCGAAGAGGAAGACCTTGACCTCGTTCTCCTCCTCGTCGAGCAGGGTGCGCGCCCACCGGATGCCGTTGTAGGTTCGCTCGGTGCCGTAAGGAGGGTCATGCAGGACGAACAGGACTTTCACGGCGTGCTCCTTTCATAGGACGGTCGAACCGGCGCCATCCAGCGCGTCGTCGCGCCCAGGCGACCCCGGAGGGACTTGGACATGCGGTCCACGCACACGACGAGGATCGCGACGGCAGCGATGAGGGTCGCCAGCTCCTGATAGCGGAACAGGCGGAGCGCGATGGCCAGCGCCTGCCCGATGCCGCCGGCTCCGACGAAGCCGATGACGATCGAGCTTCTGATCGCGCACTCCCATTGGTAGAGGAGCTGGGAGGCGATGTTGGCCCGGGCCTGAGGCAGAATTCCCAGCAGCGCGCACGTCAGGCGAGAGCCGCCGGTCAGTTTCATCGTTTCCACGGGCGCGCGGTCGACGGCCTCGAGCTGCTCCGAACAGAGCTTGGCCACCACACCTGCCGAGTGAAGGCCGATCGCATAGACACCGGCGGCCGGCCCGAGCCCTACCGCGGCCACGAACAGCAGCGCCCAGAGGAGCTCGTGCACGCTGCGCAGGAGCGTGGCGGTTCCCCGGGCGACTCCGGATATCCATCGTGGCGCCTCGACATTGGCGGCGATCAGCAGCGCCAAGGGCAGGCCTATCGCCATGCTCAACACCATGGCCGCTACTGAGATCTGCACTGTTTCCAGCGCCGCGACGGCGACGCGTGACAGCAGATCGCCGTCGAGGTCCGGTGGAAAGAGCCCGGAGATGATGTCGGCGGCGCCTTCCCTGCCGGCCAGGAGGGACGCCGGCCCTACGCCTGTGCCGCTGATGGCCCAGCCCGCCATGACGGCCGCGCCGATGGCTAAAGTCCAGCGGAGCGCGCGCCGCCGCGGGGGAAGCTCGGTCATCATGTCACCCGCTCCGCCACGAGAGCTCTGCCGTAGATCCGGCTGAGGTCATCTGCTTCGGGTACGGCGCCGTCGAACACCACGCGGCCGTGGCGGAGCGCCACGACGCGTTCGAAGCAGGAGGCCACGGCCAGGTCGTGTGTCGTGGCCACCACGGTGGCCTCGGTTTGCAGCAGGTGTTCGATGACCTCCGCCGCACGGACCGGGTCGAGACCAGATGTCGCCTCGTCGGCAAGCAGGAGGAGAGGCTCCGTCAGCAGGGCCCGGACCAGTGCCACGCGCTGCCGTTGCCCTCCGGAGAGCCGCTCCACACTGGCAGGGAGCAGCTGCTCGATCTCGTGCCGGCGGGCCAGCTCGGTCAGACGGCGGACGTAGCGGCGGGGCACGGCTCCGCGCAGCACCGTGAGCCAGTCGATCAGACGCCACTGGTAGGCAGCCGCCGCCAGGATGTTGGTTCTGGCGGTCATTCCGGGGACGAGATCATCTCGCTGGCGTACGCAGCCGATGGATCGGCGCAGCGCGGTCACTTCGGACCTGGATCCGAAGGGATCGAGTCCGTCGACCCGGATCCACCCGGTGACGGGCGGGACGGCGCCGACGATCACTCTGAGGAGCGTCGTCTTACCGGCTCCAGACGGGCCGAGCAGGGCGACCCGTTCACCCGCCGCCACGGTCAGGTGAATGTCCTCGAGCACTGTCTGGTCACCGAAGCGCACCGTGACGTCCGCCAGTTCGATTCGCATAGCAGCCCCATTACCTGCCCTGTTCGGCGAGCAGCCCGAGTTCCGCCGCCTTGGTTCGCACGTCGGCGTAATGCACGCCCGACACACGGACGTACGCTTTGGCGCGTAGCAGGTCGAGCAGCTTCGCATCCTTGATCGCCAGGAAGGCGTCCGTGATGGCGGAGCGGATGTTGCCGTCCAAACCCTCCCGGGCGACCCACGGGTACCCCATGACCTTGTGGGTGCCGACGACCCGCAAGCCTCCCTTGGGGACCGTCCCCTGGCGCTCGAGGCGGTGGAGGATGCGCAGCTCGATCCCTCCGGCGTCCACACTGCCCGACAAGACGGCCCGGGCTGTGGCGTCATGGCCCCCGGTGAACCGCACGCTCTTCAGCGGCGGACACCGGGTCAGGTCGCCCGGTTCGCAGCGGGCCCCAGCCTCGACGATCATCGCGCGCGGGTACAGGCTGCCCGAGGTCGAGCTGACGTCGCCGAAGGCGAAGCGGCTGCCACGAGCGACCACGTCCCGGACCGAGCGCGCGGAGGAATCCTTCGGGACCACGATGGCGGCCAGGTACTCAGGAGTGCCCGTCTCCTGGTCGACCTCGGACACCAGCGGTGTGACCGCGGACTTTTCCCGTGCCTGCACGTAGGAGAGACCGCCGAGATAGGCCAGGTCGATCTTCTTGGCCGTGAGGGCGGTCACCACGCCGGCGTAGTCCGCGGCGACGAACAACTCCACCTTCCGCTGGAGCCGGCCCTCGAGATAGGCACGGAACGGCTCGTAGTGGGCGCGCTGCTGGTCGGGCGAGATGTTGGGGATGACGCCGACGTGGAGGGGTTCGTCGGCGGTCCGCTGGGCGCCGCAGCCGCCGGTCATGACGAGCACGGCCGACACCAGCAGGAGCGCGGCTTTGGGGAGTCGCATCAGCCGGCACTTCCCGTCGTGGCGAGTGCGGGTCCGGCGGCGTCCGCGCCCGCGACGGGACGTACGGAGACGCCGAGCGCGGTGGCGCCGATGAGCTCGTTGGCCATGAGATTGGAGATCGGCATGATGAGCCCGGCCTGGACATCCCGCCACAAGCGCTCGAAGGGCTGGGTGCGGGTATACGCGGCGCCACCCAATACGTCCACGAGGCGGCGGTAGATCGCGACTGCGTTGTTCGTGCAGGTGTTCTTGACGAAGGCGCAGCGGGCCAGACCCTCCTGCACCCCGAGCTGCTCGACCAGCCGCCTGCTGACGAACTCCTCCGCGTGCCGGTGCAGCACACTGCGGTTGATCTCGAGGAGGATCTCGCAATCGGCGATGGCGTCCTGCACCCGCGTGTCCCTGGTCAACCCGCGGCGCCGTACCACGTCGATCACCCACTCCAGGCCGGCGGCCGCGACTCCGGTGTACACCGCGCCGAACGAGGGGGCCTGCCAGCAGATGATCGTCTCCAGGATCCCGGCGTCGAAGTGGCCGATCGGTACCGACTGCACCACTGCCTGTTCGGGCACGAACAGGTCCTCGAAGACCACGTCGTTGCTCTGGGTGGCCCGCATGCCGAGCGTGTCCCAGGTCTGGTGAACGGTCACCGCCGGGTCCGACATGTCGACGAAGACCACGAACAACCGCGGGCCCAGTTCGGGGTCGTCATAGTGTGCCGTCGTCGCGCAGTGAGTGGCGACCGCGCTGTTCGTGGCGAAGTTCTTCCTCCCGTTGATGAGGAAGCCGCCGGGGACCCGCTCGGCCTTGGTACGGGCGTCGAGGAACAGATTGGAGACGCCGATCTCGCTGGAGATGGCCGCCAGCACGAGACCATCGCGACCGGCGATCCCGAGAACATGCTCCAGCATGGGGTTTCCGGTCTGCCGCCATACGGCGGCCCAAGAGCCGAGCGGCGCCGCGTGCATGGCGTAGGCCAATGCCGTCGCGCCGTCGGCCTGTGCCAGCCGTTCCAGGACCAGCAACATCTCTCCCTGCTCGGCGCCCAGCCCTCCGAGGGTTTCCGGCACCGTCAGCCGCATCAGCCCGGCCGCGCGGAGGTCGGCGTAGTTGTCGTAAGGGAAGACGTTGTCCCGGTCGTTCTTGACAGCGCGTTCGGTCAGCGCGGGGGCGACCTTTTCGGCGAGGCTCAGGAAGCCTCGCTGCCGTTCGTTCAGGCACTGTCGCACGGTGATCTCCTTGGTGATCCGCGACACGTCGGGCCGGGCGTGACATCGCCCGGACGGCCTGTCAGGTGACGTACCGGTCAAACATGATCAAACGGTACTTTATAATTATATAGTTCAGTCGAGGGACGGCTCTGTCAATAGGCCGTGCATGAGGTACGGCGCCGCTTCCAGTTGAAAATCCATAAGTGGATGGTGTCGTTTGACCGCACCTTCCACGGCGAGCAGGCACAGCAACGGAAAGACGAACTGGGGGTCGGCGAAATGGCCGTGCCGGCGCTGGAGGTCGAACAGCTCCACGGAGAAGGAGGAGAGGCTGAAGCGGTCGGCCACCAATCCCGCACTGCGGGCGATCAGCTCGGAGACGTCGCGCCTGAATCCCGCGACATCAGCGCCGGATGCGACCTTACGAACCGTGGACAACAAGATCTCGGCACATTCGTCGCCACGCCCCTGCACCATGCCCGCGAAGAACTCGGTGAACTTCAGCCGCGCGTCAGGGGTCATCTGGTAGGTGAACCCGGCGTCCAGCACAATCACCGAGCCGTCCCGTCTGATGTACGCGTTGCCCTGGTGCAGGTCGACGTGGATGAAGCCATGCAGGAAGAGCATCCGGTACACGGCCCGGACCAGCACCGCCATTCCCGTCTCGCGAACCGTGGCCGGCAGGCGGTCGGTCATCGTGCGGTCGAGTCCATCGATGAATTCCATGGTGATGACACCGTCGCCGCACCATTCCGGAACGGTCGCCGGTACCACGACCTCAGGAAGATCCGCGAGGTCCCGGCGAAGACGTTCAAGGTGGACCCGCTCCGAGACCAGGTCAAACTGGCGGATCAGGCATTCCCCCAGCTGCTCCGCGATGTCGTCGAGCGGCACTCGCAGCAGCGGCGGGAGCCTGCCGAGCACCCGCATCAGAGCCTTGACGATCCCGATGTCGGCTGACATGGCACGCTCGATCCCGGGGCGGCGCACTTTGACGGCCACCGCGAGACCATCCAGCTCGGCACGGTAGACGCAGGCGATGGATCCGCTCGCGACGGGTCGGCCGCCCAGCGCTCGGGCCAGTTCCCCGGGCAGCGGCCCGAGCGCGCGCTCTGCCGCTCGCCGCGCGTGAACCGCGCGCATGGGCGTGACGTCGTCCTGCAAGGCACCCAGCGCTCGTGCCATCGTCGTCCCCACCAGATCGGCCCGCGTGCCGAGGAGTTGCCCTACCTTGATGAAGGCGCCTTGCAATTTCTCGGCCAGCCGCACGACCTCGGACGCGACGCGCTCGGCCCGCGTCCGCCGCGACGGCAGCGCGAGGACGAGCACGACCCGAGCCATCGCGAGAACCGTCCAGAGCACGATGCGGAAGGCACGTGCCACCAGGAACGGGGCAGTCCGGAATCGCATGGTCAGCCCCGCCTTGTTCCCAGTCGCCTCTCCATGACTTCCCGCAGTTGTTCTGGGGAGCCGTCGAAAGCCGTGGGCGGGATCGGCACGGCCTCCGTGGAGCGGACGAAACCCGACTGGTGACCGCTGTCAGGCCGGGAGACTTTGATGCGCTTCGGCAGGCGGTCTTCCGCGGCGTCGCCGAACTCCACGACCTCCCATCGGCGGATCTGGCGCGCTCCCCGATGAACGAGGCGGGAGACCACGATTCCGTCGCCCACGGTGACGGACTCCGTGATATGAAGCCCCGGCACTGTGGCCGGTCCTTCGTAGCGCTTGAGTTCCGTACGCCGCGGTCGTATCGGAACCAGACCCCGCTCACCATCGGGGTCGATCGGCTCGAGCGCCGGGTGAGCCCAGGCCATGAGGTCGATGTAGCCGACGTCCGTCAGCGGCAGGCAGTCGAAGACCAGCCGCTCCAACACCTGAATCGGCTTCTTCATGGTCGGCAGGTACGTCTGGACCTGACAGGTCCGCTCAAACGGATCTTCGGTGATCCACACGTAGGTGCCGGACAGCACCTCCGGTTCCATCACGAAGAGTGCCGTCTGCGCCACTCCCTCTCCCCCGCCGCCGGTGAACCGCCGGCCGAACAGATAACGCATGGGTTTGTGGCCCAGATCGGCCTCGATGCAGAATCCATAGGAAGCGTGCCGGCCCGCACGGAGGTTCGCGCGGACCGGCACGGCAACGCGCACGTCGTTCATTCTCGATGGCCTATGCGAGCACTTCGGCGAGGTCGGCCGGAATCACCGCGCTCTGGATCGGCACATGGTGGATCAGCGAGCCGATCTCGATGTCCGCGGCGATGAGCTCGCCGACCTGACGGCCTTCAGGGTCGAAGAGCGTGTAGCTCTGCGACGTCCGCGACACGTCCCCGATGGGGGGAACCATCGCAACCCGCGACTCCAGCCGAACGATCTTGCTGCCGGTGTCGATGGTGGTGCCCAGCTCTTCAACCTCGAACCGAGGATAGAGCATGGTGATACAGTCCTTGATCGGTTGTATGCCGTGATCTTCCGGCGGCGGGCTCGGCTTGACCCGTGCTCCCTCCGCCTTTCCCGGTGAGTTCGACACCCGGACCTGACCGAACACTTCGCTGTGCCCGGTCACCTGGAGGGCCAGGAACTGCGCGGTGATGGTGGAGTTCGCCCAGGTGAGCGGCTGGCCGTCGGCGGCCTTGGGGTCGTGCCGACGGTAGACCGCCATGCCGTGCAAGTCGACGATGTCCTCGCCGAGCCCTTCGACCCGGACGTGGATGCGCTCCCGCACGGTGAAGGCCTCGAGCGAGGCCGACGTCAGCGTGTAAGGACGGATCGGGTAGAGGTTACCCTCGCCTCCCCACGCCGCTTCGTGACCCTTCACAACCTCCGCAGACGAGAGCGCCGCGCTCTGCTCGTTCTCGACGAGGGGTTTGAGGGGACGTTGAGGTTCGCTCACAATTGAACCTTTCGTCTGGATTTTTACTGTTGCTCGATGTCACCGCCTACTTGGCGAGTGACTGCATGAGCTCATCGAGAGAATCGACGACGTGCGCGAAGTCGATCTTCCGCTCGAGCCTCTCGGTGTCCTTGACCGTCCGGTCTCCGAGTTCGGTCGCGAGGACCTCGATCAGGCGATCGAGGTTGTTCTGCGCCACGCTCACCGGGAAGTGCTTGAGGGGGAGCTCGTGGACGGGGTCGGCCAGCGGCGAGCCCGTCTCCAGGGTGCCGTCCGTGCCGGTCGAATCCCGCCACACCCGCTCCACAGTGCGGTCGTACTCCCGGAAGGTCCCCGTGTAAAACGGCTTCCAACGCCTGCGCAGTTCGTTGGCCGAGATCCGCCCCTCGAGGAAGTCCGCGGCGACCGGAACGAAAGTGCCGCGGAATTCTTCGAGCAGTGAGGCGACGTCAGGAGTGAGAGTGGTGGCAGGGCTTTCCGCGATTGTCATGTGGCGCTCCCGTGTGTTCCTCGACCTGGTGTTACCTCTCTGGACATCTCATTCATTGGACTACTTTAAAGAGATATAGTCAAGCATGTGCTGAGGTGGTCGTCTCGGGGGTGAAATGTCACCATTTTCCTGACGGGAGGAGCGTTCCCCCAGGTGGAGGCGGTGGAGATCGACCTTGTGGCGAATGAGGCGCCGGCAGAGGATCCGGCGAGTGCTCCTAAAGGAATGCGCCGTACTCCTAAAGATTCCCGGCCTACCACTAAAGAGTCGTCGTGAAATAAAAAGGAGGCCCCGCCGTGCGGGGCCTCCATTTAGCGGAGACGGACGGGAATCGAACCCGCCGGCGACGCATCACGCCGCCCATCG
This sequence comes from Nonomuraea polychroma, assembly GCF_004011505.1. Classification (NCBI taxonomy): domain Bacteria; kingdom Bacillati; phylum Actinomycetota; class Actinomycetes; order Streptosporangiales; family Streptosporangiaceae; genus Nonomuraea; species Nonomuraea polychroma. Next base: position 2,356,527 of record NZ_SAUN01000001.1, on the reverse strand, counting down.
GTTTTGTAGACCGTGAGGGCCACCAGACACCTAAACGTCTCCAACACCTGGAATTGTATCGCATCAATGGTGTCGATAGAAGTTCGTCCAGCATGATTTCTGCATTTTGCTGTTATGTCAGGTCAGGCTACTTATTGATTTTGAGCCGTCTCGAGTTACCGTCCACACGAACGGTGTGTCCTCGTTGATCAAGAAACTCCAGGAACGGGATGACCACCCGACGGCTGGTGTCGAGCGCTCTCCTTGCCTCACTGGCTGTGAACGGCTGGCGCAGCTCGCCGAGGATCCGCACCGCCTCCGCTTCGGCCTCCGGCAACAGCACGACCGTGTCGGCGATGCGGAGCACCGCTCCCGCCCGGGCCGCGGCGGCCAAGGTCCTGCCGGTCAGCCGCAGTTGCGCCAGACGGGACGCCTCGGGGGCCTGGAACGGGGAGCGTTCAAGGTCCTGGCGGAGCCGGTCGACCGCTTCTGTCACTTCAGGCGGGAGGCTAGGCCCCTGTGATGGACGGACGATCCGACCGGCCTCAAGTCGCAAGGGCGGCTGAACCAGAGCCTCGGCAAGGCGCCTGTCCGGCAGGCCCAGTTGTTGCCGCGCCGCGTCGACAGTGAGTCCGGGATCCAGCGGATGGTTGGCGGCATGCTTGGCAACGGCTTCGGTCAGATCCGTACGGAGCGATTCCCAATGGGCAGGATCGGCCAGCCAATCACCCGCGACAGGCCGGCCTTGCGGCTCACATCCCATCACGACCAGATCGGCCCTGCGCAGGAGCTTGTGCCGGCTCAGCAGGACCTGGGCGTCCGGCACCTCCGGCCAGCCCGCGAGCTCACGTGCCATCGTCGCTCCTCCGCCCCGGCGTTTGATCGGCGGTGGGCACACGTCCAGGACAGTGAGTCCGGCGATACGCCGCGATCCCGGATCACGCAGGATCGCGCGATCACCGATATGGAGCGGCAGGGGTGAGGCCAAGGTCAACCGGGCGGTGTCAGGGCCAAGTGGCCGCACGTAGACGGCGGTCGAAGCGGAACCGATATGCAGGCTCGGCTCGCGAGGCAGGACTTCCGCTGCTATACCCCTCAGTCGCACGTCGATCTGGTCGGTGATCGTCCAGTGTTCCGGGGTCACCAGCGCCATGCCACGGGTCACCGCGCCCTTGTCCACTCCTCTGAGGTTGACCGCCACGCGCGCCACGGCCGTTACGGTGTCCACTCGTTCCTTGAGCGATTCAAGACCCCGTACTCGGACGCGGGCCCCACCAGGGGCGAGCAACAGCTCGTCGCCGACCCGTACTCTTCCCGCGGGAAGCGTGCCGGTGACGACTGTCCCGCTGCCCCTGATAGTGAACGATCTGTCCACCCACAGCCTCACCGGAGCGGCGTCATCGGGTGCGGGCAACCTCCGCACGAGGCGGCTGAGCGCCGAGCGGAGTGCGGGTATCCCGTCACCCGTGATGCCACTGACGGCGACCGCTTCCACCTCACCGAGACAGGTGTTGACGATCTCCGATTGGGCCTCGGCTATCGCGGTTTCCGGGTCCTCTCTGTCGCTTCGGGTCACCACGAGCAGGCCATCCCGGACGCCGAGTGCGTCGATGGCCGCCAGATGCTCCGCCGACTGCGGCATCCAGCCTTCGTCGGCGGCGACCACGATCATGACGGCGGGCACGGGGCCCACACCGGACAGCATGTTGGTGACAAAGCGTTCATGTCCCGGCACGTCGACGAACGCCAGCCATTCCCCTGACGGGAGCTTCGTCCAGGCGTAGCCCAGATCGATCGTCATGCCACGCCGACGCTCCTCGGCCCACCTGTCGGGGTCGGTGTCGGTCAGCACGCGGACGAGCGTCGACTTACCATGGTCGACGTGTCCGGCTGTCGCTACGACATGCATGGCCGTGTCCTTCGTGCTCAGGTTGGGTTGTCGCTCGCCTTCAGCATGGCGAGGAGGATCTCGCCCAGCAGCTGGTCCTGTTCCGGCGGAACTGTGCGGAGGTCGACGACGACACGCCCCTTCTCAGTACGGGCGATGACAGGCGGATCGGCGGTCCGGAGCCGGGCCATCGCGACCGCCTCACTGATCGGTGCGGGATCGATGTCGACCAGAACGCTCGGCAATCCCTCGCCCGGCAGACTGCCGCCTCCCACCACGCTGACCCCTCGGCGCAGGCGGGCGGCCGAGCCAAACAGCGCGGCCAGCGTCTCCGCACGCGGGCGGATGTCCTCGGGAGTGAGCTTGAGCGCCCGCCACACCGGAAGGTCGTCGAGCCGGCCCTTCAGATGCGAGAGCAGCGTCGCCTCCATGGCCGCCAAGTTGAGCTTGTCGATCCGTACGGCGCGTGCGATGGGATGACGGCTCAGCTGGGTGACCAGATCCGCGCGACCGACGATGATCCCGGCCTGGGGACCGCCGAGCAGCTTGTCGCCGGAGAACACGGCGAGGTCCACGCCCGCTTGCAGGCTGTCCTCCAGCGTCGGCTCATCTCCCATCGAGCCATGCAGCAGGCCCGAGCCGATGTCGTGAAGCAGCGGTATGCCATGCTCCCGCGCCAGCTCGACCAGGGAGGACAGCGGCGGCTGGGCGGTGAAACCCTCGATGCGGTAGTTCGACGGGTGAACGACCATGAGCATGGCCGTTCGATCGGTGATGGCGCTCCGGTAGTCGCTCAGATGCGTGCGGTTGGTGGTACCAACCTCCACGAGAGTGACGCCAGCGGCCTCCATGACGCTCGGGATGCGAAACTCGCCGCCGATCTCGATCAGCTGCCCGCGAGAGACAATGACCTCGCGGTCCTTGGCCAGGCCGGACAGCGCGAGCAGGATGGCCGCGGCGGCGTTGTTGACCACCAGTGCCGCCGGCGCGCCCGTCAGCTCGCACACCAGGGCCCGCACCGCGGTGCCGCGTTTGCCGCGCTGGCCGGTCTGAAGGTCGAACTCGACCGTGGAGTATCCCGCCGCGTCCTCTATCGCCGCGCGCGCGGCCGCCGACAGGGGAGCGCGCCCGAGGTTGGTGTGCAGCACCACACCGGTCGCGTTGATGACCGATGTCAGCCGCCCGGCGCGCAGTGCTTCGATGGCCTTGGCCACCGTCTGCGCGAGATCGTCGAGCGAGGGCAGCTCGTGGCCGTCCCCTATGTCCAGGCGCGCGTATTCGAGCACGCGTCGTGCGGCTGTAACGACCACCGGCCGTCCCCAGGTCTCCACCTGCTCGACCAGCCAGGGATGGGCGAGGAGCACATCCATCTTGGGAATCGCCCGGCGTGCGTCATTGCTCATTCCTGGTCACCTCACGGCTGCTCGCCCGTCACCACGATCCGGCCCGCGTCTCCGTCGATCACCTTTCCCACCAAAGTCGCATAAAGACCGCGCCTCCACAGCTCCTCCAGCAGTTGCTCCGCGGGTTGGGGCACGGACATGAGCAGTCCGCCTGAGGTCTGCGCGTCGTGCAGCAGGATGCTGGTCTCGACGCTCACCTCGTCAGCGATGTCGACAGCCGATTCGAGGAACGAAATGTTGGCGCGGGTGCCCCTGGACACAAAGCCTGCTTGGGCGAGTTCCCACGCCCCGGGAAGGAAAGGGACTCTATCGGCGTAGATCTCGGCGCTGAGGCCGCTGGCCGCCAGCATTCTGTGGAGATGGCCGAGCAGCCCGAAGCCTGTCACGTCGGTCGCGGCGGACACCCCCGCCGCGACGGCCACCTCGCTGGCCGATGAGTTGAGCGTGGTCATCGACCTGACCGCCGCGCGGACAACGTCATTACCCGCCGCCTCCTGTTTGATGGCGGTGGAAATGACCCCCGTACCCAGAGGCTTGGTCAGGATGAGCCGATCGCCTGGTTGGACGCGGTCGATTGACAGGAGCCGATCCGGGTGGACCATGCCGACCACGGCCATGCCGTACTTGGGCACGGCGTCGTCGATGGTGTGGCCGCCCACCACCGCGCAACCGGCCGACGTCGCCACGGCGGCGCCTCCGCGCATTACCTCTCCGAGCATGTCGATCGGCAGGTCGTCGGCCGGCCAGGCGGCGAGGTTCAGCGCGATCGTCGGATGCCCGCCCATCGCATACACGTCGGAAAGGGCGTTGGCCGCGGCAATGCGTCCCCAGTCGAAAGGAGAGTCCACGATCGGGGTGAAAAAGTCCGTCGTCACGATGAGCGCCTGATCCTGGTTCAATTTGAGGACCGCGGCATCATCGCCCTCTGACAAGCCGATGAGCAGGTTCTCGTTCATCGGCTGAGGGAGAGGACCGAGGCTGCTCATGAGCTGGGTCAGGGAACCCTGGCGTAGCTTGCACGCACACCCCGCCCCCGGGGACAGTGAGGTCAGGCGAACGCTTTCCACGGTCAGCTCGCTCATCGCAACACTCCCACTGTCTATGCGCCATCGCACCCCGGCGAGAGAGATCTCGAGGCCTTGTCAGGTCCTGCTGAACAGCGATCTCACCGCAAGTAGACTACTATGAAGATATATAGTCAAGACGTTCCTTTTCGGGTACGCCGTGCTAGATGCTTTAGATCAGTGAGTGGGCGTTCCCGGAGCCAGTCCCAGCAAGGCGCTGCAGCGCATGATGGACTCCACATCCCCGATCATCGAGAGGCGCCCCGAGGCGAGGGCTTCGAACGGCGTCAGGCGCTTCGCGCCGATCTCCACGAACGTGTACGCGTCCGTGCGGGCGACCATGGCGGCCTCGCCCCCGTAAGGACCTTCCAGGGCCTTGACCTGGCCATCCGCGACCTGAATATGGAACACCACGTCATCCACATGGAACTCGTACGCTTCGTCCACATCGCCGGCACGATTCGCATCGATCATGGACTGCACGGCCAGGAAGCCCCAGTGAGGCCGCACTTCCAGGTCATCGTCGGGCCTGCCGAGGAATCCCATGCCCCAGTTGGCAAGCTTGAGCACGGGATCGCGAAGCTGGCGGCCGACCTCGGTCAACGCGTAGCCCTGGTCCCGGTTGGCGGGCTTGGTCAGAACGCCGTTCTCGACAAGGAATTTCAAGCGATCAGCAAGCAGGTTGGTCCCCATGCCAGGCAAGGCAGCGAGCAGCTCACCGTACCGCTTGGGGCCGAGCAGCAGCTCTCTCACGATCAGAAGCGTCCAGCGCTCACCAATGACGTCGAGAGCGGAGGCAAGGCCACAGTATTGCCCGTAGTACCTGCGCGAGTGGCTCATGGCGCGCACTCCTTTTCAATCGTCGCTACGACAACTACTTTAGTTCTAGATAGAATACACCCGGAATCCGGACTGAGCCGGAGGAGTCATGGCATCTGGATCACCTCGGGCACGCGTGTCCATCGTGCAGGATTCCGCCGCAAGCGGCGATCTCTCGCGGCTCTACTCGGACATCCGTGGGCACTTCGGCCTCGACTTCGTCCCAGATGTGTTCAAGCTTCTGAGCGGCAGACCGGATCTGCTCGAGGTCTTCTGGGTGGGCTACCAATCGATGTTCTCCATCGGGGTCCTGCCGCGTGAGGTGAAGGAACTGATCGCGGCGTTCGTGTCCCGTGAGGTGGCCTGCCGTTACTGCGCGGACGCCCATACGTTCTTCCTCACGCTCATCGACGCCGACCCGCGGTTGGTGGAGAGCCTTGCCATACCCGATGTCGATGGCATGCCGATCCCCGAAAACGTTCGCGAGTTACTGCGTTTCGCGGCTCGCGTGACGCATGAGGCGCACCGGATCGAGGACGGCGACTTCGACCGGTTGCGGGCGGCCGGCTGGGATCAGGAGCAGATCCTGGAGGCGGTATGGGAGATATGCCAGTTCAACGCCGTTGCGCGCCTGGCGAACGCCTTGGGGCTCCGGAGGGTCGGCGAACTCGCGGATCCCTAGACGACTACTGATAGATATAGTTAAGAATGCGAGATATGGTGCCATCAGTGGGTCATATCGCGATGGGCAGGTCGGACAGGCGCCACACGAGCATGCCGTCTTCAAGACGGAGGGCGCGGCGGGCCGTGAGCCGTCAGCGCACGGACGGCCTCATGTGCGAGCTCGCAGTAGGCGCCACGGCAGTAGGCCACGATGGTCGAGTCGCTCGGCAGATCCGTGAGCGGTCGGCGAGGTAGTTCAGCAGGATCGAGATGGCTTCGGCGATGTGGCCTGCGGCGTACTCCTCGTACGGCCGCACATCGATGACCGTCATGAGAATGTCGCATTCATCGTCGGGTTGGGCGCGCCGCCGAGATCGCCCGAGCCGAACTGGTCGACACCTCGGCACGGATGAGGCGGGATCTTCTCCACCGAGAACTCCCGAATTGCTGCCCGGAATGGTGCACCTGCACGGCCATCCAACGGATCTTTGCCAGGGACGCTGAACGTCAGCATCGAGGGAATCGTCGGCCGCGACGTGTCGGCCGCGATTCCCGAGGTGGCCGCATCGACCGGCTCCGCCTGCCATGAAGGTACGAATACGCCGTCAGCCGTTCTGGCCGCTATGCGGCCAAGCTGATCGCCCGCCAGTGCTCGAGCCCGGAGCAAGAGTCTCGTAGCACGGCACGGTCGCGCCTCCGGCGTGTCCTGGCTACGCCGGAGGCGCGGAAAGCCGGGCCCTGGTCAGGTGCTGGGCAACGGGGCGTACAGGTCGACGCCATTCCCGTCCGGGTCGAGTACGGTCGCGTATCTCATGCCCCAGGGCGTGTCCCAGGGTTCCGTGAGCGATGTAGCTCCGGCGTCGGTGAGTTCACGAAACTTCGTGTCGACTTCTGCTGGTGCGGGGAATTCGAAGGCGAAGAACGTTCTGGAACCGCTGGCCGGGCTGTTCCAGCCCGGTGTGTAGGAACTGCGGAACGGCTCGGTGTCGAGCATGAGGTGCATGCCGTTGGGCAGATCGCAGGAGGCGTGGTCGGGCATGTTGGCATCAACCTTGAAATCGAGCCCGAGCATGGCATAGAAGGCGATCGTCTTGTCCATGTCGGCCACCGCAAGGTCGATGGCGTTCATCACTGGGTACATGATCTACTCCTTCCGGAAGACTTCTCCTTGGTCGATGCCATGGGCATCGGCAGTTCGACAATAGACAAGTGACTCGGTGGCACAACCGCAATGAGGAATTTTGCGCCGAGATCGTGGACCCGCTTGGTGATCGTGTCGGTCATCCGCGGGCGCGGGCGGTTTTTCGCGGGATTGTCGTATCAGCCAGTGCGCCAACCGTCTTCTGAGTAAAGGCCGTTGGACGGGTGTAGCGAGAAGTCACGGATGCCGCGGCCAAAGCACCGCACGGTCATTGGAGGAACGACACGAGGAGGTCGGCCCGGTGAGGTACGTGCTGATGTTCTTCGCGGACGAGGAGCTCGTCCAGGAGATGGAGGCGACGGGCGAGCCAGGGCGGGAGGCGGTGTACGAGGCGGTCGCCCGCTGGATGGCCGGCAACGCCGACAAGGTCGCCGGCCGTCCGACCGCCGCGCCGCTGTTGTTCGAGGGCGAGCTCGGGTGGTCCCAGGAGACCCTGCCTCCCACTGTGGCGATAAATCGTACCGATGACAATCATCCATAGATCCTTGGAATACCGTAGAAGCGACCTGGGTGAGGAAGGACGTGATGATCCCGATCGTGGATGAGGGCTTGGGGAACTCCGCCTACCTGGTGGATCTCGGCGATGGCCGGGCCCTGGCAGTTGACGCTTCGCGTGACCTGCGAGAGATGAGGGCCGAAGCAGATCGACGTGGGCTCCGAGTGGCGTTCGCCGCTGAGACCCACCTGCATGCCGACTTCTTGACCGGCGCAATCGAGCTGGCCGCCACCGATGGAGCACGGATTGTGGCCTCCGCCTCCGGCGGGCGGACTTTCGATCACGTCGGACTGCGGGATGGGGATGAGGTAGACCTGGGCGGGCTGGTGTTATGGGCGTGGGAAACCCCCGGCCACACGGGAGAGCATCTGGCGTACTTGCTGCTGGACGGAAACCGAGTGCTGGGAGTGTTCACCGGCGGTTCCTTGATCGTGGGAGCGGCGGCGCGTACGGACCTGGCCGGTCCCGAACACACGGAGCCGCTGGCCCTCGCCCAGTACCACTCGTTGCGCCGCCTGATGGCGCTTCCTGACGAGACGGCGATCTGGCCCAGTCATGGCGCCGGGTCGTTCTGCTCGGCGTCTCCAGGTGCCGAGCGGACCTCGACGATCGGGAAGGAGAAGATCTCCAATCCGTTGCTCCAGTTGGGTGATGAGGAGACCTTCGTACGGAGGTTCCTGGACAGCCTGGGCAGCTTCCCGCCCTACTTCCGGCGCCTGGCGGAGATCAACCGGGGTGGGCCCGGCCTGGTCGGCCGGGCACGACTGGAACCGCTGAGCGCGGTCCATGTGCTGGCGTTGCTGGGCGATGGGGCTGTGCTGGTCGACGTACGTCCGGCAGCTGCCTTCGCGGCCCGGCACATCCCCGGTGCGATCTCCATTCCGCTACGACCGCAGTTCGCTTCCTGGCTCGGTTGGCTGCTGGATCTCGATACCACCATCGTCATCGTGCGGGATCGTGATCAGGACGCCGATGAGATCGTCTGGCAGGCGTTGAAGATCGGATACGAGTCAATGGCAGGCGAGCTGGCCGAACCCTGGCCGGGCGATCTGGAGACCATTCCCATGATCGCCCCAGGCCAAATCGGGGACCAGGCGGTGCTGGATGTGCGACAGGACGGCGAGTACGTCTCCGGACACATTCCTGGCGCCGTTCACGTCGAGCTCGGCGAGCTCCCTGGCGCGCCTGTGCCGGATGAACCGTTCGTCGTGATGTGCGGGCACGGCGAGCGCGCCATGACGGCGGCGAGCCTGCTGGCCCGGACCGGCCACCGGCGTCTGCGTGTGCTGAACGGCGGCCCCGAGGACTGGGCCAAGGCCACCGGACGTCAGCTGGAGCAAGGCGCGTGACCAGCGTGACTCCTGTACGACCTGATCACGGTAGGAATCCTCGTCCAAGCGTTTGCGATCCCCAGCGTCGCCGTGGGCGACACGTTCGTCATCTGGGCAGGCGCGCAGCTCCTCCTGGGGTCGGCACCGCACTGGTGTATCTGACACTGCTGGCGGTCATGGGCGGCGTGGCCCACCCCGCATGGCGCGCCCGCGCGGTGGGTGTCTACCGTTTGTGGCGCGACGGCGGTATCACTGCCGGTGCCTTGCTCGCCGGTCTGCTGGCTGACCTCTGGGAGCTCGACGTCGCAGTCTGGGCGGTCGCCGCAATCACCGCCTGTTCAGGATTGCTGGTGGCGGTGCGGATATACGAGACCCGCCCCAAGCAGTGGGCACTCACTGGTTGATCAAATGTCGACGCGGGTCCTGCCCCACCTGGTCACGATCTGTGTGCCTCCAGAAAACGGTCCACGTCCGCGGCCAATCGAGGCAGATCGGCTGCCGGGTCCGCCGAGCGGGCGAGAAGCATGCCGGCTTCGCACAACGTGCCGAAGATGAGCTGCGCCCGAGCGGGCAGTTTGTCATCCGCATCATCGCCAGCGGCCAAGCGCAGGCCGGCCAGGAGGACCCGCAGCGTGTGATCGTGCTCGATTTCCCGGGCCCTCTCCCAGCCCATCAATGACGGCGCATCAAGCAACACGATTTGCCGGAACCTGGGGTCGAGGCAATATTCCAGAAAGGTGCGAGCGCCGCGGCGGAGCGCGGTCCAGGCGTCGCTCTCCTCGGAGGCGGCCTGCTCGAGTTTTGCCGCCAATTCCTCTTGTTCGCGAACGAACACGGCGCGGAACAGTTCCATCTTCCCGCCGAAATGGTGATAGGCGGCACCCTTGGTGACGCCCGCCACTGCGGCGATCGCGTCAATCGACGTCTTCGCGTAACCATTGGTACCGAACAAGTTTCTCGCGGCACACACCAGCGCCGCTGTCGTCGCATCCGAACGCTCTGCCTGGGTACGGCGAATCATCGTCTCCCCATGAGCTCGCTACTCGCTGACTAATTGAGCACCGCCTGTATGGAACATCAAGTGACCTGAGCTTGTCACCCTCTCTGCTGCGTCAGAGCTGGAACGCTGGCCGTACCGTTCCGCCCGCGCCCGCGGCTGCCCTCGAAGGCCGACCCGGCCTGTGCACGCCCGAGTCGGGCTCTCAAGATCAGAGGGCAGGCCGACCTTCTCGACGGGCACCCTGTAGGAGAGGAACCATGTTGGCCGCTCATCGAGCAACTAGGCTGCCCGCTCGTCAGGTGCGCTCGCCCGCTCAGCCAGTCGCCACCGACACGATCACGAGTGGTGGCCTGCAGTCGTTCCTGGCCGTGGGCTGACCGCTGTGCAACAAACTGATCGTCGTGGCGTTGGGCACTTCGGGTGCGTTGAGCGTGTGGGCGCCGCTTCAGCCGCTACTGCTCGCGCCCGGCTGGCGGCCAGCGGCCTGAGCAACGTGCAGTTCGTCCACGCCGACGCACAGTCCCACACCTTCCCCAGCCTGTTCGATGTGGCGATCAGTCGGTTCGGCACGATGTTCTTCACCGACCCTGCCGCGGCGTTCACCACCCTTGCATCAGGCATGCGCTCCGGCGCCCGCCTGGTGTTGTCCACCTGGCAGCCGCTGGCCGCCAACGACTGGCTGATCATCCCCGGCGCCGCGCTGCTGCGCTACGGCACGATGCCCGCCCTCGGCGAAGGGCCGGGCATGTTCGCCCAGTCCGACCCCGCGGTGGTGGAGCAGGTTCTGACCGGCGCAGGCTTCGTCCATGCCCGGCTCACCGATGTGCGGCTTCCTCTCACCCTCGGTGCCGACCTGGACGAGGCGGTCGACTACCTGGCCCATTCGGGGCCCGGCCGCAGCGTCCTGGCCACCGTGCCCGCCCACGAGCGCGACGCCGCGCTCAGCGACGTACGCGCCGCTCTGACCGATCGCGCTGACCAAGCCGGTGTCCACATGAACGCCGCCATCTGGCTCATCACCGCCACCCGCTCCTGACGTGAGCTCGCCGGTGACCACGGAACGACGGTATGCCCGTTGTCGTTCTTCGTACTCGGCTCGGCCGCCATCGGTGTGGCTGCCGATGGCGGCTCCGCGCGGGGTCAGGGGTCACCCGGCGTTGTCAGCGCCGCTCTGTCAGCGGCGCCGGGTCAGCGGCGGGGCTGCTCGGTGATCCAGTAGGCGGCGAGCAGGCCGGAGGCGGCGGTGAGCACAGCGGCGGCGATGACGGTGGCGTTCAGGCCGAGGGCGTCGGCCAGGATGCCCGCGATCAGGGCTCCGGCGGCGTAGCCGACGTCGCGCCAGAACCGGTAGGTGCCCAGGGCGTTGGCGCGCCAGGCGGGATGGGCGTGGTCGGAGACGGAGGCAATCAGGGCCGGGTACACCATGGCGGTGCCGATGCCGAGCGCGACGGCGGACAGGATCCCGGCCAGCAGGGGGCGCTCCAGCAGGGCCAGGGCGAGGACGAACCCGGCGGCCTGGACGAGCATGCCGTACACGATGAGGGGCTTGCGGCCGATGCGGTCGGCGAGATGGCCTGTGGGTATCTGGCCTATACCCCACAAGATCGGATACAGGCCCTTGATCAGGCCGACGGCGGCCAGGCCCAGACCGTGGTCGGTGAACAGCAACGGGAAAACGCCCCAGGTCAAGCCGTCGTTGAGGTTGTTGACCAGACCGGCCTGACTGGCGCCGCGCAGCGAACGCTCACGCCAGGAGGTACGGGCGAAGGTGTGCGCCAGCCCGATGTCGCCGTCGGGCAGCGGCTTGAGGTGCTGGGCGAGTTCGAGGGCGACGTGGGCGGCGGTGTCGCGGACGATCAGCGCCAGGATCAGGCCGGCGGCGACAAAGACGACGCCGATGAGCTCGGGAGCCGGGCGCAACCCGTAGGCGGTGGCCAGATAGCCGGTGACCAGCGCGGTGACGCCGACCGCGGTGTAGCCGGCGGCCTCGTTGAGCCCGGTGGCCAGTCCCCGGCGGGCCGGGCCGACCAGGTCGATCTTCATGTTGACGGTCATCGACCAGGTCAGGCCCTGGTTGAGGCCGAGCAGCACGTTCGCGGCCACGATCCACCACCACGACGGCCCCCACGCCAGCATGAACGGCACCGGCGTGCCGATCAGCCATCCGGTGACCAGGAGTTGCTTGCGGTGGAAGCGCGCGGTCAGCGCGCCTGCGGCGAGGTTGGTCAGCGCCTTGGTCAGGCCGAAGGCGATGATGAACGAGAACACCGCCAGGTCGCTGGTCAGGCCGAACACGTCGGTGCCGATCAGCGGCACGGTGGTGCGCTCCAGCCCGACCAGACCACCGACGCACACGTTGACAATGACCAGCAGGGTGAACTGCGGCCAGTTCTCCCGCAGCCCGAGCCGCACTGGTGCGGCCGTGCCTGCGCTCACCGCTCACCGCCTTCGGTGGCGTCGAGCCGCGTGCCGTGGGCGGCGGCGTACTCGGCCGGGCCGCCGTTCAGGACAGTCACGCCGGTGTGGCCGGCGCGTTCCAGCAGGCTCGCGGCGGTCATGGCGCGCTCGCCGTGCCCGCAGGCCACGACCGCGCCCGCTGGGATGCCGTCGGTGTGGTCGGCGAGGTCGCCGAGTTCGACGTGGAGCGCGCCGGGCACGTGCCCGGCGGCGTACTCGGCCTCCTGCCGCACGTCGAGGTAGGGACCGTCCGGGGTCTGGTCGGCGCTCGCGAACGCCGTGGTGGCCTGCGCGCCGCCCGCCTCCAGCCAGGCGGGCATGCCGCCGGCCAGGTGCCCGGCCAGCCGTTCGTACCCGATCTTGTACGCCTGCCAGACGATCTCCTCCAGGTCCTGGCCGGCTCCGGTGACGAAGACCAGAGGTGCGGTGTCGGGCAGCAGCCAGCCGAGCCAGGTGGCGAACTGCTCGCGCAGCGGGATGGAGATCGCGCCGGGGATGTGACCGGCCGCGAACTCGGCCGCCGGGCGGGCGTCCACGACCTGACTGCCGTTGGCGAGCAGGTCCTTGACTTGAGTGGCGTTCAGTGCGGGCAGCGGCGGCGTGCCGACGAGGAGGGCGGGGCCGCGCCGGTTGTGCTCGGTCAGCAGGTCGAAATAGGCGGGGCAGGAGCCCAGGCTCGCCATCAGGCGCTGAACGAAGGTGTCCTCGTCCGGCGCGGCCAGCAGCGGGTTGGTGTGCTTTTGGGCGGCGATCGTGGTGGTGCGCTCGGCGCCGGGCGGGGCCGAGCAGAACGAGCCCGCCCCGTGCGTGGGCCACACCGCGGTCGCGTCCGGCAGGGCGACCAGCCGGTGCAGGGACCGGTACTGGGCGCGGGCCAGTTCCTCGGTGCGGTCGGCGCCGAGCAGGTCGGTGCGGGCGGCGGAGTCCACGATCAGCGATCCGCCGGTGAACACGCCGAGCTGCTGGTCGCCGTCGAGCAGCAGGTACGACAGGTGCTCGTCAGTGTGGCCGGGCGTGGCCAGCGCACGCAGGGTCAGCCCGCCCAAATCGACCTCGTCGCCGTCGACCAGGCCGCGGTGTGGGAAGGCGCGGCGCCCGGTGGCGGAGGCCAGCACCGTGGCCCCGTGATCATGGGCGAGTTGAACGGCGCCGGACAGGAAGTCGGCGTGCAAGTGGGTGTCGGCCGCGTACGCCACTGTCAACCCGCGCCGCCGGGCGGCGGCGTGCAGGGCGCGCAGGTCACGACTGGCGTCTACGGCCAGGGCCCGGCCGTCGCCCAGATCAAGCAGGTAGGCACTGTTGCCCAGCCCTTCGTCGACCAGCGGTATCAGATGGTCGTCAGCGAATCCCACGATGGTCCTCCACGATCTCGCCCGACAGATGGCTCGGGAATGTCTCGCATCACAGCCCTGAGCTATGTACGATATTCCATAGATTAATGGAGGATTGGATGACCAAGACAACCCCCATCGAGGCCAAGGCTCAGCTGTATGAGGCGTTCGCGGCCAGCGGCAAGGCGCTGGCCAGCGGCAAGCGCCTTGAACTGCTCGACCTGCTCGCCCAAGGAGAGCGCACCGTCGAAGCCCTGGCCAGGGCGGCAGGGCTGAACCTCACCACCGCCTCTGCCCACCTGCAGACACTCAAGCAGGCCGGGTTCGTCACCGCCCGCCGCGACGGCGTCCGTATCCACTACCGGCTCGCCGGTGACGACGTCGCCCGGTTGTTCGCCCTGCTGCGCAAGGTCGCCGAGACCCACCAGGCCACCGTCCCCCCAGCACGTGATGCTTACCTCGGCGATGACGGCGCGGTGGAGGTCACCCGGGAGGAACTGCGCGCCCGCGTTCAGGCAGGCGATGTGGTGGTGCTGGACGTACGGCCGGTGGAGGAATACCTGGCCGGCCACATCCCGGGCGCCGCCTCCATCCCAGTCACCGAACTGGCCGACCGCATCGGCGAATTGCCCGCCGACACGGAGATCGTCGTCTACTGCCGCGGCGAATACTGCGTGCTCGCCCACGACGCGGTCCGCCTGCTGACCGATCACGGCCGCCGGGCGATCCGCCTCAGCGACGGCATGCTGGAATGGCGGCTGTCCGAGCTGCCCGTTGAGACCGGAGCACCCGCATGACCGCCCGCCCGTCCCTGCACACGATCCCGCATCCGGGACTGGCCGGCGGACCGGTCTACCTCGACTACAACGCCACCACCCCCGTCGACCCACGGGTGGCCGAGGCGATGCTGCCGCACCTGACGGACCTGTTCGGCAACCCCTCCAGCAGCCACCCCTACAGCGAGCAGCCGCGCGCGGCACTGGAACAGGCCCGAGGCCAGGTCGCCGCACTGATCGGCGCACGCCCGCGCGAGGTCCTCTTCACCGCCTCCGGCTCGGAGGCCGACCTGCTTGCCCTGCGCGGCGCGGTCCTCGCAGACGACCGCCCGCGCCCGCATGTGATCACCCAGGCCACCGAGCACCCGGCCGTGCTCCAGACTTGCCACGCGCTCCAGCGCCTGCACGGCGCCCGGGTCACGGTGCTGCCGGTCGATGGCGACGGCCTGGTGGAGCCGGCCGCGCTGGCCGCGGCGCTTGATGAGGACACGGTGCTGGTGTCGGTGATGGCCGCCAACAACGAGACCGGCGCCCTGCAGCCGATCAGCGACCTGGCCGCTCTCGCTCACCAGCATGGCGCACTGCTGCATTGTGACGCTGCCCAGGCCGTCGGGAAGATCGGCGTCGACGTCGAGGCGCTGGGCGTGGATCTGCTCACCGTGGTCGGGCACAAGATGTACGCCCCGAAAGGGGTGGGCGCCCTGTACATACGCGACGGGGTGGAGCTGGAGCCGGTCGTCTACGGCGGCGGCCAGGAACGCGGCCTGCGCGCCGGCACCGAAAACGTCGCCCTGGCCGTCGCCCTCGGCACCGCCGCCGAACTCGCGGCCCGCGACCTCGCCAGCGGCGAGCCCGCCCGCCTGGCCGCCCTGCGCGACGGCCTCCATCAGCGGCTAGCGCACGGCCTACCCGGCCGGGTGCACCTCAACGGATCCGCCGAGCGGCGGCTGCCGAACACGCTGAACGTCAGCATCGACGGCGTTCTCGGCCACGACCTCCTCACGGTCGCTCCGGAAATTGCGGCCTCCACCGGATCGGCCTGCCACAGCGGCACCCACACCCCCTCCCCTGTCCTGACCGCCATGGGACTGGATGCTGATCACGCCCTCGCCGCGGTGCGGCTGTCACTGGGCCGCTGGAGCACCCCCACCGACATCGACACGGCAGCGACCACGCTGATCAAAGCGTCCATCCCGTGACAAAACCCGACACCACCGGGCAACCGCCGCCGCCACCAAAGGCCGATGAACCACCCGCTCGGATGCTGCCGACGGACGCGAGCCGTCAACTAGAGCGGTGCGACAAGTGCATACGCCTCTCCCGCCACTGGGAAAATGTAAGTCCCCGGTCGTCCATGGATGGCCGGGGACTGAAGAAGTCGCAGCTCTGCTCAAGGTCGATCCATCGACCATCCGCCGCTGGCGCACCGCCCGACCGCCTCCAGGACCGCCTTTCGTCCGGCTGACATCACGGCTGACCCTCTACAGCGTCCACGACCTCGAGCACTGGGTCACCCAGCACCGCATCGACCCGAAGTGAACATCGCACCAGCACGACAGTGCACGGCACTCAATCCATCCCCACAGAAGTTGAAGCACCGAGAGTCCACGGAGGCCCGCGACCTCTGTTTCGGGACGATCGAGCCCCGTGAGCGTCTCGTACGGCGCTTCGGAAGCTTCGCCGACGCCGGCCTATGGGCATGGAGGGCGGCGGACGCCTTCTTCGCTGAGGCGCGCGATCAAGAACGTCAGCCATGCCACGCCGCTCAGCTACCAGACCGGCTTACGGCTGTTCTGCGCCTACATCACCGATGCGTACTACGGCTGGCCAGCCGGATCCGAGGACCGTTTCAGGCGCGTGAAGTAGTCCGGAGCGTGCCTCCGCGGCCGACCGTCATGCCAGGTCAGCCAGAGCGGTTGTGAGAAAAATACCGCCGCCGCGCCGTGGGATCCGGCCGGCAACCGCCGACAGAGGCTCGACCGCTTCATTCCTGAGCGGAGGCCTGCGGCTTCAGGCGCCCGCCAGCCTGCTGTAGTCGGTGGCGGCATAAACCTGCAGGAGCCTCTCGACTCCATGCAGGAAGGTCTCGCAGATCAGCACCGGGTCGAACAGGCAGCCGGCGGCCATGGCGCCGTCGCGCATCATCACGAAGTGGCGGGCGGCCGGCTCGGCGCCGGTCTCCTGGATCTTGGCCAGCAATTCCGTGACGGTTTCCAGGAACCATTGGCGGTGGGCGAGCACGGCCTTGTGCACTGGGGACTCGGGGTCGGGATGCTCGGCGGCAGCGTTGAGGAAGGCACATCCCCGGAAGCCGGGGGACTGGATGCTTTGGGCGATGGACTTGCTGAGGGCGAGGATGGTGTCGGCGGCCGGTAGTCCGGCGGCAACGGCCTCGTCCGCCTGACCCCGCATGGCTCGGTCGACCTCGTTCAGGTAGGCGAGGACGAGGTCTTCCTTGCCGGGGAAGTGCCGGTAGAGGGTGGCCCGCGTCACCTGCGCTTCGGCGACGATGCGATCGATGCCGACGGCGTGGATGCCCTCCGTGTAGAAGAGCCGGGTGGCCGTGTTGAGCAGCCGGGACCGCGCTTCGGACGGCCGGCCTTCGGATTCGCTGCGCATAAGACCATCCTAGTAGGTAGAACGTTCGGTCTTGACAGTTTGCACTGTAGATTGCAGGCTATGCGAGATAGAACGTTCTGTCTTGCGAGAGAGTTGTTCCAGTGGCTCGTCGTCTTTACGTACGCACCGCCGCGCTGTCCATCGGTACGGCCGTGGTCGTCGCGGTCGGCCTGTCGGCGGCGGGTCCGGCGTCCGCGGCACGGAAGACCTCGGACCTTCCGTCCTTCGTGAAGCCGGCCCGGATTCCGATCGAGCATCCGCCGCGACCATGGCAGTCAGCAGCGCCCGTGCGCCGGGAGTGCCTTTCCGGAACGAGCAAGGCAGTCTCCTCGTCACTCAAACTCTGAAAGGATCACCGTGAGCTCCATCGCTGCTTGGCCCGGCATCTCCGGGACCGCGTCCGCGCTGCGGCGGCTGTACTTCGTCCGGTTCGCGTTCGCCATCGTCTGGGCCCTCGTGATGTTCACGACCGCCGCGAACCTGGGTCCGCTCGCGGTCACTCTGCTCGTGCTCTACCCGCTGTTCGACGTGACCGCCGCCATCATCGACGCCCGCGCCTCGCGCACCACCGGATCACCTGCCCTGCTGTACGTGAACATCGCGGTCAGCCTGATCACCGCCATCGGCGTGGCCATCGCCTGCACGTCCGGTATCCCGGCGGTGCTGCGCGTGTGGGGCGCTTGGGCGGTCGTGGCCGGGCTGCTCCAGCTGATCGTGGGGGTCACCCGCCGCAAGATGGGCGGCCAGTGGCCGATGATCATCAGCGGCGGCATCTCCGTACTCGCCGGCGCGTCGTTCATCCTCGGTGCCTCCGCGGACAGCCCGACGCTGATCAACGCGGCCGGCTACGCCATCACCGGCGGCATCTTCTTCCTCATCTCGGCCATCCGCCTCGGCCGCGCCGCGAAGGGAAACTGACATGGACGGCAGCACTTACGACAACACTTACGACGTCGTCGTCATCGGGGCTGGCCCGGTCGGGGAGAAGGTCGCCGACCGGGTGGTGCGGGGTGGAACTGAGCGCCGCTGTCGTCGAGCGCGAGCTCGTCGGTGGGGAATGCTCCTACTGGGCCTGCACGCCGACCAAGGCATTGCTGCGCAGCGCGGCGGCGTTGCGGGCGGCGCGTCAGATGCCGGGAGCGCGCGAGGCGGTGACCGACGGTCTCGACGCGGCCGCGGTGCTGGACCGCCGGGATTCCTTCGCCTCGCATTGGAAGGATGACGGTCAGGTCGGCTGGCTCGATTCGGCCGGAATCACTCTGCACCGTGGTCAGGGCCGGATCGTGTCCGCCAACGTGGTCGAGGTGACCGGCGACGACGGCGTCCGATCCCCTTGACGGCCCGGCATGCGGTGGTCATCGCGACCGGAAGCGGCGCGCTGCTGCCGGACGTTCCCGGTTTGCGCGACGCCGCGCCGTGGACCAGCCGGGAGGCGGCCGCCGCAAGCGCAGTCCCCCGCCGGCTCCCGATCATCGGTGGTGGCGTGGTGGCGTCGGAGATGGCCACCGCCTTCGCCGCCCTGGGGTCCTCGGTGACGATGCTGGCCCGTGACGGTGTGCTGCCGCAGGCCGAGCCGTTCGCCGGCGAGCGGGTCACCGAGTCGTTGCGGGACGCCGGCGTGTCGGTACGCCCCGGCGCGGAAGCCGCATCGGTGCACCGCGACCAGGCCGGAACAGTGCACATCACGATGACCGACGACGAGCAGGTCGAGGCCGACGAGGTTCTGGTGGCGATCGGCCGGACACCGAACACCCAGGACATCGGTCTCGGCGTAGTCGGCCTGGCGCCGGGCGCCTGGCTCACGGTGGACGACACGCTGCGCGTGGTCGGGGAGGACGGAACGCCGATCGGTGACGGATGGCTGTACGCCGCCGGTGACGTCAACCGGCGAGTGCTGCTGACCCACCAGGGCAAATACCAGGCCCGCGCGGTCGGCGACGTCATCGTGGCGCGGGCGAAGGGCGAAGAGGTCGAGGACGGCCGCTGGGGCCGGCACGTGGCCACGGCCGACGAGCGCGCGGTGCCCCAGGTGGTCTTCACCGAACCGGAGATCGCGTCGGTAGGGCTGACCGCTGCCGCGGCCGAGGCCGCCGGGATACGGATCCGCGTGGTCGATTACAACCTGGGCGCGGTGGCCGGATCCGCCCTGCATGCCGACGGATACCGGGGGCACGCCCGCATGGTCGTCGACGAGGACAGGAAAGTGATCGTCGGCTTCACGCTCGTGGGTCCGGATGTCGCAGAACTGCTGCACGCCGCGACGATCGCGGTCGTCGGCGAGGTTCCGCTGGACCGGCTGTGGCACGCGGTTCCGTCGTTCCCCACGGTCAGCGAGGTGTGGCTGCGGCTGTTGGAGGCGTACAGCCGCTGACCGCCGGGCCGCGTGCTGTTCCTGTCGCGGCTGCTCAACCGAAACCGCATGATCATGGTGACCCGTCAGGCTGTGACACGGGCACTCAGAAGAGCGGACCGCCGTCGGTCGCCTCGTATTGCTTGACCTCGATGTCCTTGGGTTTGCCACCTTCGGGCCTCGGAATCGGCACCCGATCACACTGGCTTGCCCACACTGGACGGTCGGGAGGATGCCGCATTCGATGCGAACCGAGGGGTCTTCGCGGTGAGGATCCGCCGGGAAAGCTGAACACCAGGACGTCGGCATCGTCCAGACCGAGCCGGAACGGAATGTCACGCCAAGCCGCTCCCGTCCAGCTCACTAGCGCGACTTTTCGTTCGCATGCTCGTCAACCGCCCCCGTACACGCCGCCCTTGTTCTTACCGGTAGGGACGATCGGGAGAATACATCGCGCTTCGAATACAGCACTGTTACCAGCGGTCCGAGCGGATATCGACCCATCACAGGTCGGTGGCTCGGAAGATCTCGAGGCGTTATCTGGCTCTAGCTCTGCCTGCGGACGCACCAGCTCGAACAGCACCTGAGTGCCCCGTCAGGGGGCGCTGGCGAGCCCTCAGCATGACCTATGGATACTTACTTTCGGCTCTCGTGAGGCGTTGGCGTGGGCCATGGTTCGCGCTCCTAGGGACGTGGGGTGTTCTCTGCGTTCGGGGCGGGGGCCTGGACGGTCGGCAAGGGCGCGATGACATTGTTCACCAACACGGTCGTGGCGGTCGTCGCCACGGCGATGGCGACGGCGGCCAGTGGTGCGGCGAGGGCCCGTAGCGTACGGATGTCCCTGAGACGCGCCCATGGCTCTCCGGCCAGCGCCATGAGGCGCCACTCCCACCACAGGCCCAGCCCGATGCTGACGACCGCGATGTTTCCCACCGCCACCAGCACAGCGGCCAGCGCCTCCTTCGGCGTGGGTGGCGTTGTATCGGCCAGATTCGGATCCGCCGTCATGGAGACGACGAGCGTCCCGACAATTCCGGGCAGTTGGATGAAGACGGCGGCGGCCAGGAAGGCCAGGCTCTTCACGATCGGAGTGGTGCCACGCACGCGGGGATAGAAGTAGCCGAAGACCATGCAGAGCGCGGGCAGGGACAGCACCGTCAGCGCTCCCGCCAGGAGCTGCCGGCCCTCTCCTTGCCCGGTCTCGACCGACTCGACGACCCGTACCGCCGAGAACGGCAACGACAGCAGCGCCCCCACCACCAGGGAGGCCAGCCCGTTCTGCCAGGGCGTTCGCCCGGCCAGGGGGGTGAGCGCGAGATCGGAGTCGACGGGGCCGGCGCTCTCGTCGGCCGCGCGCTCCAGCGACGTCCGCTGCTTGTCAAAGTCGGACAGGGACGCCTACGGCGGCTGCCGCAGCAGGTTCGTCAATGCAGCGCGGACGGCACGCCGCCTGATCATGTCCCGGACAAGCAGACGGTGCTCCGCCTCGGACACCTGCACGGGCGGGCCGTCCCAGACAGCAGCCAGGCGACGGCAGGCCACGCAACAAGCGCCATCGCCTGGCCGAAGGAGGAGGGGCCGCTGAGCAGCCCACGCAGCGTCAGAACAAAGAACACGGCCGTGTGCCAGGCCGTCGTCGCCGTCAAGGCGGCGGCGGTCCGGCCGATCCGCCGGGCGCGGACGACGAGCATCGCGGAGACCAGCAGCGCCACGGCGTAGGTCAGGGTGACAACGATGCTGTTTACAGGGCCGACGTACCCGTGCCAGACCCATTCTCCCTCGTACCACTGTTCTGGAAATGCCGTATAGATCAGGACGCCTGAGGTCACCAGTACAGCCCCGACCCACCAGGGTCCCACCTTCGGCGACCAACTGCGGCTCGCCTCGACACCCCATCCGAGGCCAACGTGGTCCCGGCCACGGACAGCACCGCCAGCCATACGGCGATGCCGGGAGCGACGCCGGACTGCCCCGCCCATACCCCCAGCAGCACGCCGCAGCCCATCGCGAGAAATGGCACGACGGGCAGCGCCCGGCGCCACCGGGGCACCGCGGCGACCACGGCCGCGAGCCCCGCCGCGCCGGACAGCCACCAGGCGTCCGCCGCCTGCCCGGAGAGCATCACCAGTCCCCAGACCGACAGCGTCACGCCCACCACCGCCGCCGCCACCGAACCGGTAACGAGCGGGCTTTTGCCGGGCACCGCGCGCGCAGCGGAAAACAGCGACAGGACGGGGAGCACACCCGCCAACACGCCAAGAGCGGTCCAGAAGCCCCAGTCGTTCAGGAAATTCTGCGCAAGGAACAGGGCCACCAACGCGGCGATCAGGAGCCAGTTGCGCGGGCGGCGCCACCAGCAGCCGCCGAGCGCGCGAGCGAATCAGTAGACGATCGCCAGCGAGACTCCCAGGTAGACCATCGGTTCGACCGCGGCAGCGGCCCTTCCCCGGAAGTCGAAGTCGGAGCGGCGCAACTCCTCCTCCTGTTCCCCCTCTCTGCCCACTTCCGCCCGCTGGCCGATCTCGTCGTCGCGGGCGAGGTAGCCCGCCACCGACGCAGTGTGGCCGTTTCTGACAAAGGCCGCCCTCATCGAGCGGTAGCCGTCCAGCCGTAAGTAATGCCGATCCTGGGTCAGGGGCGGCGGCCCGGTCACACCCGCGACCGTCCAGCCTTCGGCGGTGATGACGATCTCGTGAGCGGAGAAGGGCAACACGCCTTCGCCGGAGGCTGGCGAGAAGTCGATGGCGACATAGTCGTCGGTCTCGTACTTGCCGTACCCGATGCCGGTGAAAGTGACGATAGCCAGGCCGGAGCCGCGTTCCACCGTGGTTGTCGGGGTCGTGAACGCGGGGTACAGGACAGCGCCGCTTTCCGGGTTCATCCCGACATTGCCCACCCTGTCTTCAACGAACGGGGTGAGCGAATAGCCGGCGGCGCCCGCGCGCAACGCGGCCACGTCCGGGTCGTCGTCGGGCAGCCGGAACTCGTGCGTGACAGTGAGCTGGAAGACGCGCTCGTCCAAGCCGGAAACATCAATGCGTACGTCGTTTGCCTTCGGGTGTGCGCGCCAGGCGCCCACGCGGGCCTGCGTCAGCGTGATCGTGGTCGTCGCGGTGCGCTGCGGCTTCGGGGATGACGGCGTGGCCGGACCGCCGGTGACCGTCAGCGTGGCGGTGCCGAACCGTGACGCCGCCTGGTGGAACAGCAGCGACGGCGTATCGTGCTCCATCGCTTGGTCAAGAAGGAACTGCTCCAGCTTCTTCAGCCTCTCCCCCTTGGTCGAAACCGGTTTCCAGTCCAAGTACTTCAGCACACCAGCTTCAAATGATCACTACGGGTCTGCGCCCCCGTACTGCACCAGCACCCCGGAGACACCGCCAGCCGCTGCACTGCCGCCTGCGGCACCGACCAGATGGCATCCGGTACGACCCCCAGTCACAGCAACGTGCACAGCTGCACCGCCAAGCCCAAGCGCCCCCGCCGAACCCTGCCCCCGCCCCGACTCAAGTTGTCGATGAACCCCAGATCCTTCCGCGTCAACGTGAAGACCTGCTCAACTCCTCCCTGCCGATGTCCGAATACGACCGCAGCCGCTCCATCTGCTCGTCGGAGAAGAACTGGACCGCCAACCCCACCAACACTCCACGACCGCACCGAAACCAGCTCGAACCGTAGTAGCAGAGATCGTCAGGCGTTCTCCAAACTCAAATAACCCCTGGCCAGGGGCAGGTTCATGGATTCTGCTCCATTGCTACTGAGACCCCCGGATCAACAGGCGGACGGGTTCTCGGTGACCTGGCTCATCCGCCGGCCTCCCATTCCAGACGGCACCAGGTCCTGCGGGCGTTGACCGCCGTGGTGACCTCGTAGGCGTCCGCCAGTTCGATGACCAGGACCAGGCCGAGCCCGCCCTCACCAGCCGGGCGGCAGACGGTGACCGGCGCCGGCCCGGCATCGACCACCGCCACCGCGATCGCATCGGCCTCCACGTCGACCAGGAGCTGGAACGTCCCGCCTGGGGCTCTGGACGCGCTGTGCAACACGGCGTTGGTAGCCAGCTCCGACACCACCAGGGCCACATCGTCGGCACGGGGGCAGCCGGCGGGCAGCACCGTCAGCGCCCATGCGCGGGCCTCGCCCACGCTTTCGAGAAGACCAGGCAGCGACATCGCCGCTTGGCAGCAAGTGGTATCGGTCATCACGCACTCCCATCGCGTGATCAGACTGCGGGTCATCTCAAACCCGCTGGCTTTCGTCTCTGCTAGACGTAACCCTTCTCCCCTCCATGGATCCGGCAGGCGTACTCCTCCTCCGCACTCAGTACGATCATCGGAAGCCGCTCGACCCCTGTGGCGAGGGCCTGGTGGATCCGATGCCAGCCATCGATCACCAACGGCTCGCCGCAGGGCGAAGCAGGGACGGCGATCAATGGGACTGTACGGTCTTCGGTGTAACTCCTGATCAAGGAGAACGCACCTGATGAGTACTGTGATCCAGGCATCGACGGAGATCGACCTGGAGGACGCCGCGGTGGCGCGTAAGAAGTCGGAGAGCTCGACGGATCGGGAGCTGGTGGCCAGGCTGGTCGACCAGGCGCGAGCCGAAGGGGTGGAGCTGGTCGGTGAGAACGGGCTGCTGGGCCGGCTGACCAAGCTGGTGCTGGAGTCCGCTCTCGAAGGCGAGATCACCGACCATCTCGGCTACGACAAGCACGAGCGCGCTGGCAGCGAGACAGGCAACTCGCGCAACGGGACCCGGTCCAAGACCGTCATCACCGACGTCGGCCCGGTGGAGATCACCGTCCCGCGGGATCGGGACGGCAGCTTCGAGCCGAAGATCGTGCGTAAGCGGCAGCGGCGCCTGTCCGGCGTCGATGAGATGGTCATCTCGCTGGCCGCCAAGGGCCTGACCACCGGCGAGATCTCCGCGCACCTGGCCGAGGTCTACGGCGCCGAAGTCTCTAAGCAGACCATCTCCACCATCACCGACAAGGTGCTGGACGGCATGGCCGAGTGGCAGAACCGGCCGCTCGACGCCGTCTACCCGGTGATCTTCATCGATGCCATCCATGTGAAGCTGCGGGACGGCCAGGTGGCCAACCGGCCGGTCTACGTGGCGATGGCGGTCACCGTCGATGGCGAGCGCGACATCCTCGGCTTGTGGGCCGGCGACGGCGGCGAGGGCGCCAAGTTCTGGCTGCACGTGCTGACCGAGATTAAGAACCGTGGCGTCGCTGATGCGCTGATGGTGGTCTGCGACGGGCTCAAGGGGCTGCCGCAGGCCATCGAGACCGTCTGGCCGCAGGCCGTCGTCCAAACGTGCGTCGTTCACCTGCTGCGTGCCTCGTTCCGGTATGCCGCCCGCCAGCACTGGGACGCCATCGCCAAGGCGCTCAAGCCGGTCTACACCGCGCCGACCGAGGCGGCGGCGCTCGAGCGGTTCTATGAGTTCGCCGAGGTCTGGGGCGGTAAGTATCCGGCGATCGTGAAGTTGTGGGAGGACGCCTGGGCCGAGTTCGTGCCCTTCCTCAACTTCGACACCGAGATCCGCCGGGTGATCTGCTCGACCAACGCCATCGAGTCGGTCAACGCCCGTATCAGGAGGGCGGTCAAGGCCCGCGGCCACTTCCCGAACGAGCAGGCCGCGCTCAAGTGCGTCTACATGGCGATCATGAGCCTGGACCCGACCGGCAAGGGCCGCAAACGCTGGATCACCCGCTGGAAGGCCGCTCTGAACGCCTTCGCCATCACCTTCGAAGGCCGCCTGACCCCGACCACCCGATAGATCAAGTCAAGATCGAGATACACCGATCACTGGACAGACCCCGATCAATGGCTCAACCAGGTTCACCGTCTCGGCATGGTCCTCATCGATCACCATCAAGGCGAGCAGGGCCGTCCAGTTACGTGGCAGCAACTGCCCGTTCGGGGCGCGGTTGGCCGCGTACCTTTTGGCGGCGGACACATCCCAGGTCCAGGCCAGCAGGCGGAAGGTCTCGGTCTCGGTCATCACCGCTCCACCGCTTTGCCGGCAAGAGCTATCGCCTGCTCGAAAAGATCCGCGGTCGCGGCGAGACCGATGTTGGGCGGGGCGGCGTGTGAACCGCCGGAGGTGAGCCGGTTGACCTGCCGTCTGGCCAGGGCCGGCGCTCGCCGCCAGCCGGGCCCGTTCCTCCCGGGCACGCGCCCGGACCTGCTCGGCCGCCTCCGGCGTGAGGCCGATGCCGATCTCACCCGTCGTCCCGTCCACCGAGACGACGGTGCCGTCCGGAAGGTCGAGGACGCCCGGGCAGGCCACCACGGCGGGCAGCCCGCGGCCGCGCGCCAGGATCGCGGTGTGGCTGGTCGGGCCGCCTTTCTCGGTGACCAGTGCCAGCACCTGCCCGCCCAGCCCCGCGGTGTCGGCCGGAGAGAGATCCTCGGCCAGCAGCACATACGGGTAGCCGGGCGCGGGTACACCGGGCATCGGCAGGCTCCGCGCGTCGAGGATCTCGGCGGCGTCGCCGTCACGGGCGTCGTGAGCCCGCCGCCTCAACTCGGCCACCACTGCGTCGAGCGCGTTCGACACCGCGGCGACCTCCATGTCGGTGTCGGGCGCCGGCCGGGGAGGGGGCAGCACGGGCGGCCCGGCCATCCGCACCACCGGTCCCGCCGTACGGCCAGGGCTCACGCCCAGCCCGGACATGCCCGGCAGGCTGTCAGCCACTGGGCACCTCGTCGGCGTCCAGGTCGCGGGAGAGCAGGTCGATCAGCGCGTCGAGCGCCTCTTGCGCACCTGGGCCTTCGGCCTCCAGGGTCACCTCAGTGCCGTGGGTCGCGCCAAGCGACAGCACACCAAGCATGCTGTTGGCGGGGACCGCCTTGCCCTGGCCCACCCGGATCCGCACCGCCACGTCCTGTCGCGCCGCCGCCTGCACGAAGATCTTTGCCGGCCGGGCGTGCAGCCCGCTGCTCGAGGCCACGATCGCTGTTCTGTCCATCATTGAAAAACCTCCTCAGGGCTCGATCGTGACCTTGATGGCCGCGCCCCTGCTGACGAGGTCGATCCCGTCGAGGACCTGGGACAGTGGCAGCCGGTGAGTGATCAGGTCGGACACCACGACGGCCCCCTCCGCCACCAGCCGCAGCGCCGAGGCGTTGTGGGCGGGGCTGGAGCCGTTCGCGCCGATGACCGTCAGCTCCCGATAGTGCACCAGGTTGGAGTCCAGCGCGATGATCGGGTCGTCCTTGGGCAGGCCGCCGAAGAAGCTGACCCGGCCCTGCCGGGCCGCCATCCGCACCGCCTGCTCCTGCGCCGCCCCCGACGCCGCCGCCGTGATCACCACGTCGGCGCCTCGCCCGCCGGTCAGCTTCAGCACCTGCTCGACGGGGTCGGCGTCGATGGCGGCGTCCGGGCGTACCAGCTCGGCGGCCATCGCCAGGCGCTGCGCGTTGACGTCCACGAGGAACACCCGGGCGGCGCCGCGCGCCCGCGCGAGGCGTACGTGCAGGCAGCCGATCGGGCCCGCGCCCATCACCACCACGTCGTCGCCCGCGCCGACGCCCGCCAGCTCCTGCCCGTTCAGCACGCAGGCCAGGGGCTCGGCGACGGACGCCTCGGCGTACCCGACGCCGGAAGGGATGGCGTTGACGCCGTCAACGGCCAGCACCTTCGCCGGGACGATCATGTACTCGGCGAAGCCGCCGTCGTAGTGGTAGCCCATCGACTCCTGGTTCGGGCAGACCGTCTGCCGGCCGCGCAGGCACTCGCCGCACGTCCCGCACGGGATCGCGGCGATCACCTGTACCCGTGCGCCCGTGTCCACGACCTCGCCGGCGATCTCGTGGCCCATCACCCGCGGGGGCCTGATGTGGTGGTGCCCGAACTTGTAGATCTTGGCGTCCGTGCCGCAGGTCGAGCAGTTGCGTACGACGCAGATGGCGTCCCGCTCGATGTCCTCCTTGGAGGCGGCGGTCCCGTGCGGGATGGCGACGCCCTCGCCGACGTAGGTGGAGATCGACCGCTCCCGTTCGAGCATCGCCTCGACGTACGGCTCGGTGACCGCCCCCACCTCGACCAGCACCCGGCCGCAGAGGCGGATGGCCGCGTCGCGGTCGGGAGCGCTCTCGTGCAGCCGCACCGCCCGCGGGTCGAGCAGGTCGTCACGCATCGACGGTGCCGCCGTTCTTGATGGTGTTCACCAGCCTGGTCACCGCCGGGTCCCCGAGGAAGATCTGGAACGGCACCAGCACCTTCCCCGGAGCGGAGGCCCTGGCGCGGGCGGCCAGCCCGGCGTGGCAGAGCACCACGTCGGCGTCGTCCGGGATGGAGTTGACCGGGGTGTGCTCCACGGTGACGCCGCTGTCCTTGAGCTGCTTGCGCAGCTGGGAGGCGAGCATCACGCTGCTGCCCATCCCGGCGTCGCAGGCGACGATGATCTTGCGGATGTCCTTGGCGTCCATGGCTTACGCCTCCTTGGTGGCGGGTTCGGTGCTGGAAACTTCCTCATCGGCGGCCTTCTCGCCCCTGCCGAAGCCGAGCAGGACGGCGGCGACGGCGAAGGACACGGCTGTGGCCACGAGGATGCCGAGGCTGGAGCCCAGCCAGCCGCCCTTCGGGGTGACCGCGATGTAGGCGAAGATGCTGCCGGGCGACGGGGTGGCGACCAGGCCCGCCCCGGTGATCATGAACGTGAACACCCCGGCCGCGCCGCCCGCGATGACGGCGGCGATGAGGCGCGGCTTCATGAGCACGTACGGGAAGTAGATCTCGTGGATGCCGCCGAAGAAGTGGATGATCATCGCGGGGGGTGTGCTCGGCCGCAGCTCGCGCGGCCCGAACAGCATGTACGCCAGCAGCAGCCCGAGACCGGGGCCCGGGTTCGACTCCAGCATGAACAGGATCGACTTGCCCTGCTCGGCCGCCTGGGCGACGCCGAGCGGGCTGAGCACGCCGTGGTTGATGGCGTTGTTGAGGAACAGCACCTTGGCCGGCTCGATGAGCACGGACGCCACGGGCAGCAGGTTGTTGGTGATCAGCCACTCGACGGCGTTGCCCGCGGCCGTGGTGACCGCCTGCACGATGGGCCCGATGCCGAGGAATCCGACGATCGCCATCGCGCCGCCCACGATGCCGGCGGAGAAGTTGTCCACCAGCATCTCGAAACCGGCCTTGGTCCGCGCCTCGGTGAACTTGTCCACATATTTCAGGATCAAGGCGGTGAGCGGGCCGATGATCATGGCGCCGAGGAACATCGGGGCCTCGGTGCCCACCACGACGCCCATCACCGCCACCGCGCCGACGACGGCCCCGCGCTGCCCGTGCACCATCCGGCCGCCGGTATAGGCGATGAGGACCGGCAGCAGGGTCGAGATGATCGGGCCGACCATCTTCGCGAGGTCCTCGTTCGGCAGCCAGCCAGTCGGGATGAACAGCGCCGTGATCAGGCCCCAGGCGATGAACGCGCCGATGTTCGGCATGATCATTCCGGCCAGGTGGCCGCCGATGCGCTGGATGGTGGCCTTGACGCCGGTTCCGGTGACCGGAGGTGTGTAAGTGTCGGCCATGGGACCTCCTCCTTCTAGACGAGGTCGGAGTGGGATGGCGGCGGGGGTGGGTCGGTGGGGGCCCGTAGCCGTCGGGCCAGATCGGGCGGGCCGATCGTGACGCCCTCGCGACGGATGTGCGCCGGGCCGGGCATGCGGCTGCCGGTCAGCGACACGGCGGCGGCGCCCCAGGCCAGCGCCTCGAGCAGGGCTGGTACGCCCCGAGCTCCGGCCGCCAGGAACCCGGCCAGCATGGCGTCGCCCGCGCCGACCGAGCTGCGTGGCTCGGTCACCGTGGCTTCGCCGTACCAGACGCTGTCCTGTTCGACGAGGACGGCGCCGTCGGCGCCGAGGCTGGCCAGGACGGCCCGCGCGCCCGCCGCCCGCAGCTTCTTGGCTGCCTCGACCACGTCACCGACGCAGCCGAGCGGCATGCCGGTGGCGGCGGCCAGCTCGTCCTGGTTCGGCTTGACGAGCGCGGGGCCCGCGGCGAGCGCGTACGACAGGGCGGGACCGCTGGTGTCGACGGCGACGTTGATTCCCGCCCCGGCGAACCTGCGGCACAGCCGGGCGTAGACGTCGGCCGGGACCCCTGGGGGCAGGCTCCCCGAGGCGACCACCCAGTCGGCCGAGTGCGCGGCGGCCAGCACCGCCACGGCGACAGTGTCCAGCTCGGCGGGCAACAGCGCGGTGCCCGGCTCGTTGATCTTGGTGACGGTCCCGTCCGGCTCCGCGAGCGTGACGTTGGAGCGGGTGGCGCCCGTCACCGGCACGGTCACCATGTCGAGGCCCTCGAGGAAGAGTAGATGCACCAGATGCCTGCCCTCGTCCCCGCCGAACGGCACCACCGCACGCGAGGCGATCCGGTTGGCCAGCAGGGCGCGGGAGACGTTCACGCCCTTGCCGCCCGGGTCGAGGCGGGCAGCCGCGGCCCTGATCACGGCGCCCCTGCCGAGCGAGGCGATCTCGATCGTCCGGTCCAGGCTGGGGTTGAGGGTCAGCGTGAGAATCACGATCGCCGCCCAGGGCGGGACAGGGGAGGCCGTGTCATGCCCGCACCACCTCCGGGCCGGCCGCCGACAGCTCGGCGGCGAGCGCGACGTCCAGGCCGGTGTCGGTGATCACTACATCGATCTCCGCCAGTGAGGCGAACCCGGCCAGGTAGGTGCGGTTGAACTTGGTGTGGTCGGCCAGCAGCACACTGCGCTCGGTGGCCTTCATCATCGCGCGCTTGATCGCCGCCTCGGCCGGGTCCGGCGTGGTCAGCCCTTTGGCCACCGAGCAGCCGTTGGTCGCCATGAACGCCACGTCCACATGCAGGTGAGCCAGCGGCTGCAGGGCCCAATCGTCGACCGTGGCCATGGTGAGTCCGCGCACCCTGCCGCCGAGCATGATGACGTGCAGGTTGGCGCGCGAGGCCAGCGCGGTGGCCAGCGGAGGCGAGTTGACCACGACCGTGAGCTCCCGGTCGGCGGGCAGGATTTGCACCAGCCGGGCCGTAGTGGTCCCCGCGTCGATGATCACGGAACCGTCCTCGGGCAACTCCGCCAGGGCGGCCTTGGCGATGCGCTCCTTCTCCGTGATCATGACCTCGTCACGGGTGGCCAGCGCCGGTTCGAAGCCCAGCAGCTCCACCGGGATCGCGCCCCCGTGCACCCGGCGCAGCACCCCCGCCCGCTCCAGCGCGGTCAGGTCGCGGCGGATCGTCTCGGTCGTCACGTCGAGCTCCTCGGCCAGCGTCACCACGTCGACGCGGCCTGCCGTACGGGCTCTGCGCAGGATCTCCTGCTGGCGCTCCTCGGCATACATGATGTTGATTTACCACCGTTTCGATTTGGTTTCAGCTGTGTTTATACATGTTTCTGTTGGAAGCCAATAGAGGGTATGCCTCCGGAACTGGCTGGTTTGGTGGAATGCGGACCAAGCTTTGGGGCGCCCATGCCGCCGAGCGGCACCACGGCCGCCTGGGTGGCGTTCGACAAGTAGCAGGCCCAGGCTGATGCACCTCACGGCAAGCCTCCCTTTACCCCATCCACCTGCGTGAACGCAGTCGTGAAGTTAACGGCGTGACCGCCTTCATGGGGCAGTCCCACCCCCGTCGGATGCCTCGCAGGACCGTCAGTCGCGGCATCGTCTCGATCGTCACGTCGAGCTCCTCGGCCAGCGTCACCACGTCGACGCGACTTGCCGTACGGGCTCTGCATGGGATCTCCTGCTGGCGCTCGGCCGGCAGTGTGATGTTGAGTACCACCGTTTCGACTTGGTTTCAGCTGTGTTTATAGATGTTCTGCTGGGGAGGGTCCGGCCAAGGTCACCGGTTGGCAGAGCGAATACAAGAAGGCCGAGGACGAACTGGACGACCCTCGGGCGCTCGCCTTGCCCAACTGGGCGGCGCTGGAGCGACTTGCCGCTTGTGGAACGTTCCATGAATTGCTACGCAGGCCGGGGAGAAGTCGTGATCTTCGCCGCCTGTACGGCGGCACGCATCGGCGAGGTCTCGGGAGTCCGTGTCAGGGACATCGACACCGGCACATGGACGTGGACGGTACGCAGACAGACGACGCCGAGCCCTGGCGGTCTCGTAGACAAGGGGACCAAGGGCAAGCGGGCCAGGAAGGTCCCGATCATCGCCGAGGTACGAGAACTGGTGCTGCGGCGTCTGAACGCCGCGGGCGACGACCCCGACGCCCGGCCGTTCACCGGCCCGAGGGGCGGCCGCATCACCACGGCGGTCCTGCGGGACGCGACGCACTGGGACGAGGTCGTGGCGAAGCTCGGCTACGAGCACCTCCGTCGGCACGATCTTCGCCACACCGGGCTCACCTGGATGGCGGACGCCGGGGTCCCGATTCACGTCCTTCGGGAGATCGCCGGCCACGGTTCCCTGACCACCACCCAGGGTTATCTCCACCCGGACCACGACTCCCTCGTGGCGGCGAGCACCGCCCTGAGCGCCCACCTCACCACGGGCTGATCCCAAACTGGTCCCGAACTGAAGGCGGTCTAGATGATCAGCATGATCGTCCAAAGAGACAGAAAGGCCGGTCCACCTGGGCTTTCACCCAAGGCGACCGGCCTCGTTCCACCGTCGGGACGACAGGATTTGAACCTGCGACCCCTTGACCCCCAGGCACATCACGGAGGGGCGGGATCATGGCCGATTCCCGCCCTGACCTGGGCTATCAGTCCGCTCTCATCCACTGGGGTACGGTGCGATCCGTTGTCGTTGTCACTCAGTTAGTCACCCAGGGTCTTGATCATAGTTCCGCCAGCCTTGGTCGCTTGCCTCATCCCGCAATGCATCCGGCCAGGAGGCGATGAAGTCCGCAGTCGCCGGATCCCAGGGCCCCACGTTCTCCACGAACGATACGGCGACGAGCTCGCACACGCGGGCATCGGCGGATTTCATGGCTAGTGCCAGGAATGTCAGGCAGCGCCTGACCAATTCTTCATCGCCTTGCTGGTGGGCGTGAAGCACGAACCCGGTGAGATCTCCGAACAAGACGTGCGGCAGGACTTCGTGGTAGTCCGTGATATGCCCATGCAGCACCGAGCTGAACTCGGGTACCTCCTGTACAAGACGATCAGCGATGTGCTCATACGTCAGCAACCCAGCAATCCAATCTCAGTTATCCGTACGGCTGGCGTCAGCAAGAGCATCCAGCAAAGCGGCGGCCTGACGCGACGGGTGTCGAGTCAATAGGGCTGCGACATCGATCAGTTCCTTGTGGGCGTGGCGGTTCAGCGTAATGGCATCGGCGACGATGGGCAGACTGACTTGTAGGGCCGTCTCCACGTCTCCGGCCTGGGCGTGTGCCTTGGCCAGGCATGATCCGTACCACGCGCGGTCGCGCTTGTAGGAGGCAGGCAGGCTCGCCAGCCCGGCCGTCAGCAAGTCGGCGGCCTTGGGCCAGTTCGAAAGATGCAGTTCCGTCATGCCGCGCTGGAGTCGGAACCACGTCTCGTCGTAGAAGTACATCCACGCCGGTTCGTCGTCGGCGTGCTCGGCGGCTCGACGGATGAGGGCTTCGGCCTCGTCCAGCAGCGTGCGGGCCGGACGGGCCTCCCCTGCCAGCGCGTGCCCTCGCGCGGCCATCTGGGTGGCCATGCCGCGCACACCGGGAGTCACCCGTCCGTCGTGCCAGCGCGCGGCTTCGGCCAGTCGGACGGTTCTGCGGGCGTTGCCCGCGCTCCACGCCTGGTGGGCCTTCATGCTGAGCGTGGTGGTGGCCATATTGACGTCGCCGATCTCCAGCGCCCAGTCGTGGGCGCGGTCATACCAGGCAAGAGCGGCGGCCTGGTCGTCGATGTCGAGTGACATCCACGCAACGAACTGGGCGTACTGCGCGGCCAGATCCACCACGGTGTCGGCGATGCCGCCTCGCGCACTCTGCGCCAGCTCGACCACGATGCCGAGTTGCTGCCGAACGATGCCCAAGAGGGGGCGCGAGCCGATGGTGTCCTCGACCTTGCGATGTTCGGCCAGGCAGGTGGCAAGCCAGTCCACGGTGCCCTGGTCAACGCGGCGAGGATCTTGGAGCGTACGGGTAATGCGCTCATAGAGATCCAGGTCAGGGGCGACGCTCTCCAGAGGCAACGCGGGAACAGGAACACTGGGTCGCTCATCCAGGTCGAACAGGTCGGCCTCTGTCGCGTTCAGCGCGCGAGCGTACAGGAGGCGGTAGCGCTCGCTGGGGTAGTGGTCGCCTCGCTCCCACCCTCGGATCATCCGTGTCAGATCTCCCACGGTGGGCAGCGGACCGTCCGCCACTCCCTTGAGCCGTCTGGCCATGTCCGCGACGGTGCCGACCTCGGCCTTGCGCTGGACCCGGAGCCGTACGGCCCACGGGGGCGGTGTTCCTTGGGTGCCCATCGTTCACCTCCGGATATTCGCGGATACGGAGTGTCCTCGGCTGTCTCCTATTGTCATCGTGCCCGGCAAGAGCGGGACCGCTTTGCTTGACGTGATGAATCCTTCACAAGTTTCGACGCGCACCGATCCAGCAGAGGACACCACGCAACGGCTTCACGCCGAGTCGCTGCGACAGGCTCTCGCGCAGGAGGGCATCGCCGCAGACGTACACGACGGTTACGGGCTCGCGTTGGTGTCGGTCTGGGTGAGGCTGGTGGTGTGGTGCGACGGCTACCGCTTCTGGTGGCGTACCGGCTGGGACCCCGAGCGCAAACGCGCTGTCTACGCCTGGCATCCGGCCATCGAACCTGGACGAGCCGCCCGTCGCGTCGCCTTCCGGTACGCCGATCTCCGCGCCAACCACCCGCTCTCCCCGACGATCAGCGACATGGCATCCGCCACCAGCGCTTCACCAGCAGGAAACCTCCCATGACAACGGCTGGCAGCACCACCGGCGGCCGCGTCAAGATCGTGGACATACTCCATAGTCCGGCCAGGACACGGGCTTTCGCCTCTTGGCTCATTGGACAACGCGGCAAGGTGGTGAGCATCCTGCGCAATGGCACGCTGGCACTCGTGGAACTCGACGGCGAGCCAAGCGAACTGCTCGGCGGAGCACGACGATGGCCCATCCACTGGGATGACCTGCTGGTGTACACGGTGGACGCCGGGCCAGTGAACCTCGAAGACGGCTACCGACTGGGACTATCCAGCCTCAAACGGAACGCCGTGCAGCATGCCGTACAAGCTGGCAGCAGGACGAGCCTCTGCGGGAAGCCAGTCCATCCACTGCCGATCTGCGACTGGTCGATGCCGTTCTCGCCCAGGGCGACTCGGGCATGCCCGGCCTGTGTCCGCTTGGCAGCGCAGCCTTCATAGGCAAGCCGACGAGCGCGCGCTTGTTCTCCCCGTGGTCTCGGATGTGCGGAGAGGAAGCCATCAAATCTCCTCGCCGTCGACTCCCGCCAGCGGACTGGTGCGTCCCATAGACGCCCCTCCTCGACCCCGATAACGACCTGATCCCACCTCGAATGCGCTATGACCAGAACGGAGTAACCAGCACTCACGTCGAGAATGACTGTCCGCTTTTCAGACGTGGCAATCGCTGCGCCCTGAGACGCTGTGCAAGAAGCATCCCGGCGTCCGCCGACTCCCTGGTTCAGCTCGTGTGCGATCAGACCATCGCGAAGCGCCCAGCAGGCCGACACCGCCAAGCTAAGTAGCCTGTGGATGTGAATCTTGTGCAGCGTGCCGTTGGCGCGGTCGTCGGCTCGGCTGTGGGCGACGCGCTGGGCGCTCCCTTCGAGTTCGGCCCGGCAGGCGCGTTCTCCTCCCGCTTTCCCGTACCAGGTGCCGGCGGCGAGATGAGCGGAGGCGGCGGCTGGGACGCCGGGGAGGCCACCGACGATACGCAGATGGCCGTTCATGTAGCCGAGTCGCTGCTGGAGTGCGGCGGTCTGGACCTGCCGGACATCTTCGCCCGCTTCCAGCGGTGGGCGGCCGACGAGCCCAAAGACATCGGGCTGCAGACCGAGGACGTACTGTCCCGCGGGCTGCCCTGGGATCAGGCCGCCGCCGCCCACTACCGCAGCAGCCACCGCGCCGCAGGCAATGGCGCGCTCATGCGGGCCACCCCGTCAGCGGTGTACTTCGCCCGCGACGGGCGGCAGGCCACCATGGACGCCGCTCGCAACATCGCCGCCCTCACCCACGGCGACCCGGCGGCATGGGAAGGCAGCGCGATCTTTCACGACCTGATACGCGTCGCCTTGGACGGTGCGGACCCCTTGGACCACCTCTCCCAGACCCTCGCCGCTGTCCATCCCCACCATCGTGAGCGCTACGCCACCGTCCTCGCGCCCGGCTGGCATCCCGACCAGGCCACCGAGTTCAACGGCGCCGTCTGGCCCTGCCTCGGCTCAGCCGTCTGGGCTCTGCGCACCACCTGCGGCTATGAGGAGGCGATCCGCGCCGCGATCGACCTGGGCGGCGACACCGACACCGTCGCCGCGGTCACCGGCGGCCTGGCCGGAGCCGTGTACGGACCGGCAGCGATTCCCACCGACTGGACCGAGCCGTTACACGTTCCGTTCCCCGGAAGCGGCGGCCGAATCCTGCGTCTGCCCCACCTGCTCGACCTTGCTCGTGATCTCGTGAAGCGTACAAATTCAGGCTGACGACGGAGCCTGCCCGGCCAGAATGCTATGACCTCCCGCTCTTCAGACGGAACAATCACCCTGCTCGGCTGATCGAGGCCGTAAACAAGCGCGTGTGAACGGTGGCGCGGATGCGTCGGCGTGTAGGGAGGTTGCTGTCAGCACTGCTGTCAACCTCAACCTGGCCACCCGGTGGCAAGGCTCGACGTAGGAGGGACTTGCCGTCGATCGCCCCAGCCCCGGTCGGCGAGAACCGAAATGCGATCGTCACGGCCGCAGCCAGATCACTTCATGACGAGTCAACGGCAGAGCAGTGGCCGAAGGGTCGCCGCGCTGGTCAGGCGTGTGAAGGGGTGCGGAGTGAGGAGCCTGTGCGAGGGGGCGTTGCTGTACCTGTGTGCCGTACGGCAGAGGCCAGGGCGTGGTTGAACGCGCTGCGAGAACTCAGCGCCTTGCCTCGCATGCCCGCTGAAGGGTTGGTGGAATTGGTGGCGATCCATTACTACGAGAGGAACGCCGGGTGAGCCAGTCACGTCGAAGATCACATGGAGGCTACCCCACGAAGGATCAAAATCGCGATCGCCTTGATCCTTTCCCCGGCCCCGACCGGAACCGTGATGGCACTGATCACGCTGCTCGCCCACGCGCAGAGCTCACTCACCCTGCCGTACTACCAGGACCCGCGGGAGATCTCGGCAGCGATGTGGCACTCCGCGGCAAGCCAGTCCAGCACGGACATCCGTGACCAGCTACTCGGGCTGGGAATACTCACCGCGGTGGCCACCGTCGCGTTCGGCGTGACCACATGGAATGTATGGCGTGGCACACGCCGGCCCACGCTCCTCCTCGCGGTGGCCGCCGGACTGACCGCCATCTACGTGGCCATGCTCTGGATATTCCTCAAGCAGCCGTCCTCCTTCTTCATCGTGAGCGACGGCAGGGAACTGACGCACGTCATCGATCTGAGTCAGCCCGGTTGGTACGCCCCCCTCCGCGGCGCCCTGCTCGTCGTCGGCACAGTCGCACAAGTACAGGGCCTCGTCCTGCTGACCAGCAGCCACGGAGTGTCATGGTTGACCAGGCATCAGAAGCAACCCGTCGAGCAGGAATCCCCACCCCTGTGGGCGAGCCCGTCCCGCCAGGCAACCGTGCTGATGTTGCTCACCCCGGCCTTGCTCCTGATCTACGCCGCAGTGAACTATGCCGGCTGCCTGGCCGGTCTGATCGACGAGCGCGACGAACCAGACCTCCTCCCCAGCGCCTTTCTCCTCGACATGCAGGTCCACGTCAAGTACCTTGCGATCCCGGCCATCGCTGTCGTGGTGGGCGGCCTGATCCTGCTGCTCAGCCACGGGCGCGCACGGGCATGGGCCGGCTTGATCGCGGGGATCCTCGGATTGCCCTACACAGCAGCCTTGCTGGAGTCCGCCCTGCATTACAGCGACACAAGCGGGTTCCACAATTACGTGGCCACGGAGATCGAAACACCCTGGTGGAACCAGCCCGCGGTATCAACCACAGGCATCGTCATTCTCCTCCTGCATTTGGCAAGCCTGGCCCTCCTCTTCCGCGCCCCCACCCCCCAGAACGAACAACGTAGTTCTGCTTCCAGGTGACATCTGGAAGCGGAGCTTCGGCATGCGCACACCCGAGAGGATGCGAACCCTAACCCTCTAATCCGTAGTGAAGCGGAGAACCGCTGCTGATCGGTGCCCGCACGGAGGAACTGCGGGCGCTCACATGCGGACTGGTGCGACAGCCGATCAGCGCTGACACAGCGCGCCGGCGAAGAAAGCGAAGTCAATCTCGCGCCTGGAGTACCGAAGCAACCGGCTGGGGACGGCCCGACACCTTCACGGTCGCCACCTCACTGGCCGCGCGGACCACGACGTTCCAGCCGCTGATCGCCGTCCGGCCCGGCTACTGGCATCCGGCCAAGTTCGCCTCCGCCGCAGCGACTCTCGACCATCTCACCGGGGGCCGCGTGCTGATCAACATCGTGTCGGGCAAGGACAACCTGGCCGCGTACGGCGACAGCGAAGGCGACCAGGCCCACCGCTACGCCCGTACGAAGGAGTTCCTCCAGATCGTGCGCAAGCTGTGGACCGAGGAGAACGTCACCTACCACGGCGAACACTTCAGCGTCACCGGCTCCACCGTGGCGCCGCGCACGGTCGTCCGCGGCGAACGCACGCACCCCCCGCTCTACTTCGGCGGCGCCTCCGCAGCCGCCGAGAAGGTGGCCGCCACCGAGGCCGACGTCCAGCTCTTCTGGGGCGAACCACTCGACGACGTCGGCGCACGGATCGAGCGGCTCAAGCACCTCAGCGAGAAGCTCGGACGCGAGCACCCTCCCCTGGAGTTCGGGCTGCGCATCACCACGCTGGTACGCGACACCACCGAACAGGCCTGGGCCGACGCCGAGGCCAAAGTCGCGCAGATGGCGAACGGCGGCATCTCGCGCGACCCGAACCGGTTCACCGCCGTCGGTCAGCAACGGCTGCTCGACCTGGCAGCACGCGGCGAGGTGCTCGACGACAACCCTTACACCACCCCCGGCAAGTTCGGCGGCGGTGGCGCGGGCACCACCTGGCTGGTCGGCTCGGCCGAGGACGTGGCGAAGTCGCTGCGCAAATACCAGGCCCTCGGCATCACCCACTTCGTGCTCTCCGACACCCCCTACCTGCCGGAGATCAAGCGCCAGGGCGAGCGGCTCCTGCCGCTGCTGCGCGAATGAGCACCGGCCTGCACCTGGTGTGGTGAACCGCCCGGCTCAACCGCGTCATGCGGCTTCCCTGGCCGTCACCGGCGTATCGGTGGACGGGTCCCGCGCCGGAACCCGTACAGTGCGGAAGTCCGTGGTCCGGCGCAGGCGGAATCCGAGCAGCTCATACAGACGGATCGCGCCGACGTTGGCGGCCGACGCGTGCAGGAACGGCGTCTCGTCCCGGCTCCGAATGCCCGCGGCGACGGCGAGCACCAGCCTGGTCGCCAGTCCCCGGCCTCGATGCGCGGGATCTGTGCACACGGCGCTGATCTCTGTCCAGCCCGGCGGGTGCAGGCGTTCGCCGGCCATCGCCACCAGCACGCCGCGGTGCCGGATGCCGAGGTAGACGCCGAGTTCGACGGTACGCGGCAAGAAAGGGCCCGGCTTCGGGTTTCATCCGCACCTATGGGGCCGCTGCCGGCTCAGCCTACGGGCCGGACGCGGGCGCCCGCCCGGCGTCGTGTCGCCCGCGGGCCTCATCGATGTCATCGTGGTGCTCCAGCACCCAGTCGATCAGCCCCCAGACCCGCTCCAGCAAGGTGCTGCCAAGCGGGGTCAACGTGTATTCGACGCGCGGCGGCACCT
Organism: Nonomuraea polychroma; assembly: GCF_004011505.1. Lineage (NCBI taxonomy): Bacteria > Bacillati > Actinomycetota > Actinomycetes > Streptosporangiales > Streptosporangiaceae > Nonomuraea > Nonomuraea polychroma. The sequence goes on along the minus strand of NZ_SAUN01000001.1, from coordinate 2,317,206 downwards.
CCGGATACACGCTGCGGGAGACGAGCCCGTCACGTTCGAGAACGCGCAGCGTGACGGTCAGCATGCGCTGACTGATCCCCGGGACAGCGCGTTTGAGCTCGTTGAAGCGCCGTGAGCCGTGCCCGAGCTCGTTGACCACCGACAACGACCACTTGTCCCCGACGCGGTTCAGGATGTCGCGGACCTGGCAGGTCAGCTCGTCGCGCGCCTGCAACGCGGCAGACGGGGTGGACTGGACGGCTCCCGCGCCGTCGAGGGATCCCTTGACGTGCATGGTTCTCTCCACCTCACCGAGGCAAGAAAAAGTGCCTTCTTCCGATAGGGATTCAGCCTTACGCACAATGGCCGTAGTTACCAGTCAGAACCGCCTTTGACTTCGAGGAATCAACATGTCCGTGCAAACTGTCGTGCCCGATGAGACGTTCGCCACCGCCGCGGCGCCGGCACAGCTGGACCGCGCGACGGCCGCGCTGCGCGGGAACGGCTACCTGGTGCATGTCGTGGACACCGTCTCCGAGGCCCGCGGTCTCGTCTCCGGCCTGCTCCCCCGCGACGAGAGCGTCTTCACCGCCTCCAGCGAGACGCTCCGGCTGTCCGGCATCGCCGCCGACATCGACGACTCCGGGACGTTCGCCTCCGTACGGGCCCAGACCGGCGACCTTGGCGACGACGTGCAGGCCGTCATCCGGCTGGGAGCCGCACCGGAGGTCGTCGTCGGCAGTGTGCACGCGGTGACGGAGGACGGCCACCTGGTCGTCGCCTCGGCGAGCGGCAGCCAGCTCGCGCCGTACGCCTCGGGGGCCCGCAAGGTCATCTGGGTGGTGGGCGCCCAGAAGGTGGTGCCGGACCTGGAGACGGCCCTGCGGCGGATCCGCTCGTACAGCCTGCCGCGCGAGCACCTCCGCCTCCAGGAGTTCGGCCAGTCGTCGTTCATCGGCAAGATCCTCATCGTGGAGAGGGAGGCCCTGCCGGAGAGGGCCACGGTGGTGCTGGTACGCGAGCCGATCGGTTTCTAGCCCTCAGGAACGCAGCACCCTGCCCATGACCGGCGCAGACCCAGTACAGGAAGCAGCCGGTCATGGGGCCGGGCCGCCGCGTGAGCAGGGCGGAGCCGGCGGTCCGGCCCGGTGCAGGGCGATGTACGGCTCGGCCTGGCCGCAGTAGCGGATTCGCTCGAACGCGAATTGGCCCAGGTACCGGGCGTGCCCTACGGGGCGCTGGTCATCGGGGATGATCAATTCGTCAACGTCGGTCTTCTGGATACGCTCCCGCAACTCGGGATCCGCTCCCGCCGGCGATCGCACTGCGGGCGTGGGCGCGGACGTCGGCGTCCGGGTCCGACAGTGCGGCACTCAGCGCGGCCGCCACTTCGGGCCGGTCCGCCCAGGGCGACAGTGCGAGCACAGCTGCCTTGCGTACGTCGAGGTTGGCGTCCGTGAGCGCGCCGACGAGCGGCGCCGATGCGACGTCCGCATCCGCGGCGGCCAAGCAGCGGACCGCTCCGACCCGTACCTGCCAGTCGGGCTCGTGGATCGCCTGCGCGGCCTGGGCCTCCAGCGGGGAGCCTGCCGCGCCCGAGGCTTCCAGCGCGGCGGCGCGCACGAGCGGGTCAGGATCGGCGGCAAGGGCCACCAGCGCGGCGGACGGCTTGCCGATGAGGCCCAGCCCTTTGGCCGTCCACACCCGGACCTCCCGCGACGGGTCAGTGGCCGCCGCGGCCACGAGGTCGGCCTCGTCCAGCGACACCAGCCCGCGGATCGCCTCGATGCGCACCCGCCGGTCGGTGTCGGCCAGTCCGGCAGCGAAGGTCTGCCGGTCGCCGAGCCGAAGGGCGCGCAGGACGTCGAGCGCGCACGCCCGGACCACGGCGTCCTCTCCGCCGAGCCGACCGGCCAGGGCCGCGCCGAGTTCGGGGGTGGCGGGCAGGACCTCGACCAGTTCCTTCAGCGCGGTGGCCGCGGCCCGCCGCACCGTGCCGTGGGCGTCGCCGAGCGCGGCGGCCAGCGCCGCGCCGGCGCCCTCGGGGACGACCTCGGTGAGCGTGGCGATGGCGGCCCGCCTGACCTTGGGGTCGGGGTCGGACAGGTAGGGAGTGAGCTGTGCCGCGGTGGGCTGCTCCTCGGCCAGCCGGTTCAGCTCCAGGATGCGGGGCGAGCGGCCGACCGCGGCCCGGTCGGCACGTGTGGCGGCGGCCCGCCGCACGGTGGTGGCGGTGTGCGCGCCCAGGAGCACCGGTTCGGCGGCGGCCGGGGCGAACTCGGGCACGGGCACCACGTAGGGATCCACCGGGCGCTTGACGAACTCCATCGCTCCGTCGCCGCGCTTGCGCAGGTTCAGGTGGAACAGCCAGGTGGCGTCGTCGCGGGCAGGCAGGTCGGCCCGCTCGTGGTACAGACCCCAGCGACTCTCCGTACGGGTGAGCGAGGCGCGGGCCGCCATCTCGGCGCAGTCCCTGATGAAGTCGACCTCCACGCAGCGCATGAGCTCGTGCGGGGTGCGCGCGCCCATCGACGCGATCTCCTCGCGCATCCGCTCGAAGGACTCCAGCGCGATGTCCAGTTTGGCGGCCGTCTTGGGCGGGGTGACGTAGTCGTTGACGAAGCGGCGCAGCTTGTACTCGACCTGCTGCTGGGGCGGCCCGTCGGGGTTGCGCAGCGGGCGGTAGATCAGCTCGTGGGCGTCGGCGATCTGCTCCTCGGGCAGCTCGCCGGGCACGCCGAGGTGAGCGGCGGCGTGGGCGCCGGCCAGGTCGCCGAAGACGAACGCGCCGATCATGTAGTTGTGCGGCACGCAGGCCAGGTCGCCGGCCGCGTACAGGCCCGGCACCGTCGTCGCCCCGTTCTCGTCCACCCACACGCCGGAGGCCGAGTGGCCGCCGCACAGGCCGATCTCGGAGATGTGCATCTCCACGTCGTGGGTGCGGTAGTCGTGGCCGCGCCCGGCGTGGAAGGTGCCGCGGGTGGGCCGCTCGGTGGTGTGCAGAATGTTCTCCAGCGCCGAGACGGACTCCTCCGGCAGGTGGGTCAGCTTGAGGTAGATCGGGCCGCGGGCCGAGGCGATCTCGGCGGCGACCTCGGCCATCATCTGGCCCGACCAGTAGTCGGAGTCGACGAACCGCTCCCCCTTGTTGTTGACCTGGTAGCCGCCGAAGGGGTTGGCCACGTACGCGCAGGCCGGGCCGTTGTAGTCCTTGATCAGCGGGTTGATCTGGAAGCATTCGATGCCGCTGAGCTCGGCGCCGGCGTGGTAGGCCATGGCGTGGCCGTCGCCGGCGTTGGCCGGGTTCTCGTAGGTGCCGTACAGGTAGCCGCTGGCGGGCAGGCCGAGGCGGCCGCACGCCCCGGTCGCGAGGATGACGGCGCCGGCGCTCACCGTGACGAACCGTCCGGACCTGGTGTCGAAGCCCGCCACGCCGATCGCCCGGCCGCCGGAGGTGAGCACCCTCACCGGCATGACCCGGTTCTCGATGCGGACCTTCTCCCGGATGTCGCGGCGCCGCAGAACCCGGTAGAGGACCTTCTTGACGTCCTTGCCCTCGGGCATGGGCAACACGTAGCTGCCCGAGCGGTGGACGCGACGCACGGCGTACTCGCCGTACTCGTCCTTCTCGAACTTGACGCCGTAGCGCTCCAGGCGCCGGACCATGTCATGGCCTCTGGTGGCGGTCTGGTAGATCGTCTTCTGGTTGACGATCCCGTCGTTGGCCCTGGTGATCTCGGCGACGTAGTCCTCGGGCGTGGCCTTGCCGGGAATGACCGCGTTGTTGACGCCGTCCATGCCCATGGCCAGGGCGCCGCTGTGGCGGGCGTGCGCCTTCTCCAGCAGCAGGACGCGCGCGCCCCGCTCCGCCGCGGTGATCGCGGCCATCGTGCCCGCGGTGCCGCCGCCGACGACCAGAACCTCGCACTCCAGGTGCAGGCGGTCCTCGATCGGGGGAATCTCCATCTACAGCTCCTTCACGATCCTGTCGCGCAGCCGGGTGCGTGCGTCCTCGTCCGTCCCGCGTGCGTCGAGCACCGCGCGCAAGCCGTGGCCGCCGATCACCGCAATCCGGTCGGCGAGCAGCAGCGCCTCGTCCACGTCGTGCGTCACGAAGACGACCGTCGCCTGGGTGTCGCCCAGCACGTCCAGCAGGACGCGCTGCACGTCCAGCAGGACGCGCTGCATCTGGGCGCGGGTCTGGGCGTCGAGCGCGCCGAACGGCTCGTCCATCAGCACCGCGCGGGGCGCGGCCACCAGGGCGCGGGCGAGTTGCACGCGCTGACGCATGCCGCCGGACAGCTCGCGCGGCAGCTTGTCCTCGGCCCCGGCGAGGCCGACGCGCTCGATCCACTCCTGCGCCGCGGCCGCGCGCTCGCGCCGGCCCACCTTGCGGATGCGCAGGGCCAGCTCGATGTTGCGCCGGACGTTGCGCCAGGGCAGCAGCCCGTCGTCCTGGAAGACCATGGCACGCTCGGCCGAGGTGCCGGTGATCTCGGCATCGCCGGCGCGGACGCTGCCGCCGACCGGCGGGAGCAGCCCCGCCAGGGCACGCAGCAGCGTCGACTTGCCCGAGCCCGAGGCGCCCACGACGACCAGCACCTCGCCGGGCACGATCCGCAGGTCCAGCTCGCGTACGACGAGGTCGCCGCCGTAGCCCAGGGACAACCTCTCCAGGGTGAACCCGAGCCCGGCCTGCGCCTGCTCGGGTGGTGCCAGTGTGGTCATGTCACGCTCCCCTGGGCAGCCAGCGGGTGACCCGGCGCCCGATCAGCTCGACGGCGGCCGAGGTGAGCCACCTCCCCACCTGGACACAGGCAATAACCTAGCAATTGAGTAGGTAAAGTGGGATAACAGTAAGATTGCGCCACCTTGCGCTACGCACTCACCGTCTGCGGGCAGCGGCTAGTCTCCGGACGCCACAAGATCTGCCACCTCGCGGCAGCGAAATGGCACGCCGCACCATCTACCAAGCCGCCCTCGCCGCAGCCGTTACCCAGTCCGAATCCGGGTGCACGTGACCGAGGTGCCAGACCGGGATCGTGTCCTCAGTCACGGCTCACCCTGAGCACGATCTTGCCTCTGTTGTCGCGACTTTCCAGGTCGCTGGTGGGCCCGGGTCGCCTGCTCCAGCGGGAAGACCGCTTCCTTGAGGCCCGATATGCGCCGGCGGCGTCCAGCACAACGTCCGCGCTGCGCCCGCCGGTCAGGCGCAGGATCTTCTTCTACGCCCGGTCGCCGTGGTAGGCGGAGGTGTCGATGATCTCGTGAGCCCCGAGTCCGGCATCCAAGCCGGTCTTCGCGGCCGAGCGCGGCCTGCCTGGCAGGCCGCGTGCGCGGAGGAGCAGCTGCGACAAGGCGTGGTGGGCGCGTCCAGGGATCGACCAGGCCGCCGAGGCTGATGATCACTCGCTCGTCAGACCAGCGGTGCTCCCGATCGGGTCCGAACCAGCGTTCCGCTGACGGGCTGTGGGTTGCGGATCAGGTTGAGTATCGGGCAGACCCGCTCGACCTCGGCGTGCAGGTTCGCCAGTTCCTTGTCGGAGGCGGGCGATTCGATCAGCACGTTGTAGCGGAAGTTGTGCGGGTACACGGGAATGTCGGCGTCACCCGGCTGCTGGGCTCTGGGGTCGTATTCGGCGCGCACGTCCACCTCCAGCGCGTCGATCGGCACCGCCAGCTCGGCCGCCTTGATCAGAAAGATGTGCGTGACGCAACTGCCCAGCACGCCGGCCTGCAACTCGGGCGAGGTAGGGCCGAGGTCGTAACCGGCGAAGTCGGGGCCGCTGTCGCTGATGAGCTGGAAGTCCCTGATCCTGATGCGCCGGATCCCGCTGCGGCCCTCGGCGGTGACATGGGCGTGCAACGGGACCGGCCCGGCGGCGGGCGCCTCCCGGCGGGCCAGCAGGGCCGTGCGCTTGTGTGACAGGTACTCGCGAAGGGTGCTCATGGTCTTCTCTTCTGGTCAGCGCAGGGTCACGTGGCCGAGCGGGGTGTCGATGACGGCCCACAGCGCCGGCTCGCGTTCTTGTGAGATGTCGAGCCGGACGCCGAGGGCGGCCAGGTCGCGCCGCAGAGCGTCGGGGTCGGGGTGCACGGCGGAGAAGGAGGTCAGGCTCAACAGGGGCAGGTCCGAGGAGGCGGGGTGGGGTGTGTCGCCCCAGTCGATGAGGAACGGCACCGGCCTGACCGCCGCCGAATCCTCGCGCCGGGTGAGCCGCCACTCCAGCAGCACGCCCGCAGGGGTGCGCCGGGACAGGGGCTGCACGTCGCCGGGGTCGTAGCCCTGCTCACGGGACTGCCGCACCGCCTTGTCGATGTCCCCGGGGCGCACAGCCCAGGCCGCGAGCCGCGGCGCGGTCAGGGTCTCCAGGCCGAACGCCCGGGGCCGTGCGGACGCCTCCGGGTCCGGGCCGATGATCTCCAGGTAGGAGGTAGGACCGAAGCGGACGAGGTAGTTCGCGGTGCCTCCGGGGTGTCTGCCGCCGGGCACAGGGCGGATCCCGGTGCGCTCGGCGAAGTCGGCGACCCCCGCCGCGAGGTCGGGCACCGCGTAGACAAGGTGGTCGAGCTGGGGTTCCATCACTGGCCGGCCTCCTGGGTGGGCTCCCCGAGCGAGAGCATGAGCCGGTTGGCCCAGTTGAAGAACGCGGCGGCGTGGATGGTGTCGCTGATGGCCAGGTCATCGAGCCCCGCGGCGCGGAGCGCGGCGACGTGCTCCGGACCGAACTCGTCCGGCGTGGCGGCGAGCGCCACCGAGGCGTCGACGACGGCCCGCCAGGTGCCCTCCTGCGGCGCACCGACGCCCTCGTCCAGCAGGCGCTGCACGTCGTCGGGGCGTTTGGAGTAGTGGCCGGCGAAGCGGGCGTGCACGGACGCGCAGTACACGCAGCCGTTGCGGCGCGAGGTCGCGGTGGCGGCCAGCTCGCGCTCGGCGCGCGGCAGCCCGCTGTCGGCGTTGTAGAAGATGTCCACGTCGGTCTTCGTGCGGGCGTGCAGGACATCCGGATCGCGGGCGAGCAGCAGGAAGTACGGGGAGGCGGCGCGTGCCTTGTCGACCAGCGCTTCGTAGTGCTCGTCAGTCAGCTCGTCGGCCGTCAGGGGCGCAAGCCAAGGCTCCCAGCCGAGCTGGTCCTGGGTGAATCCGGTCATGAGGCCGATCCCTTCCGCAGCAGCCGCAGCCCGGCCACCACGCGTATCTGAAAGGTGAGGAAGGCGACGAGCTGCGACAGCGTCACGATGGCCGTGGCGCTCCAGCCCGCTCGGGCCAGAGCGTCCAGATCGCCCTCCCGAGCCTCACGTGGCCGGAACACGAGCAGGTGGGCGTGCTCGAACGCAGCGGCGAGCCGGACTCCCAGGTCGGCGGGGTTCCGCGCCCGGTAGCGCAGTCCCTCGTCGCTCTCCTTCGCCAGCGGGCCGCCGTCCGGGTAGACCCCGTAGGGACCGGTGGTGCCGCCCGCCTCGATCTCGGACTCCACGGCCTTGAGCAGGCCGGGTGAGAGCTCGGCCAGCCGGTCGGCGTAGAAGGAGGCGATCTCGGCGTCCTGGTGCAGCCCGGCCACGAAGGCCGCGATCGCGTCCCGCTCGACGAGCGTGACGTCGCTGTCGTCGTCCGGGGTGAAGAGCGCGTCGAAGCTGCGCTGGGCGTGCTCGCGCGCGCCCGGCCGCCGGGCGCGCAGCCGGTCGAGCGGGGAGCCGGGTGTTATCCCGGCCAGGTGGTCGATGACATCGTTGATCATTTCGTGCTCAATTCTGTGGAGGGAAGCCAGCCGAGCGCGGGCGCGACCTCGGTCGCCAGCAGCTCGATCGAGCGGATGACGAGCGGGTGCGGCGGGTCGACCGAGTGCACCTGGAAGACCAGGTCGGTGACCCGGTCGAGCGTCGGGTCGGCCCGGAGGCTCTCGATGACGTCCTCCGGGGTGCCCAGGTGCACGTCGAAGGCCGCGATGCGGCTGTCGAGACCGCCCTCGGGCAGTTCGAAGGGCAACCTGCCCCGGCCGAGGCCGAGCTCGGCGTAGCGCAGCGCCTCGGCCCGGCTGTCGGCGACGAACGCGGTCCGCGAGGCCACGATGCGCGGCCCGACGCCGGACGGCAGGTTCTCGTGGTAGGCGTCGACAATCGGCAGCTGGATGTCGGCCAGCGTCGCCTGCGGGTTCTCGGCGGGCCGCGGCTGGGTGCGTGACAGCATCAACCCGTGGCCCGCCCTCCCCGCCCGAGCCCCGCCCGCGACCGAGAACGTGGCTTCCCACACGGCGTCGAGGAGCCGGGGCGCGGGCGGGTAGAGCCGGTTGCCGCCGCCGAGGTCCTCCCCCGACCAGGCGCGGCGCAGCACCCACAGGTGCTCGGCGTAGAGAGCCGCGCGGTCGGCGCTGTCGTGCCCGAACGGCGCGAACGACGACGGCGTGCCCCCGCCGCCCACGCCCACCTCCAGCCGGCCGCCGGTCAGCAGGTCCAGTACCGCCGTGTCCTCGGCCACCCGCACCGGATGCTCCAGCGGCAGCGTGATGATGCCGGTGCCGAGCCGGATGCGACCGGTCCGCGCGGCGACGTGGGCCAGGAACACCAGCGGCGCGGGCAGGCCGCCCTCCTCGCCGTCGAAGTGGTGCTGCGCCACCCACGCCGTGTCGAACCCGCAGGCATCCGCGTGCTCGATCTGCTCGGCGGCCAGCCGGTAGCGCTCCCCCGGCGGCACGTCGTCGAGGAGCCGGGTGAAGAAGCCGAGCCTCATCGCACCCGCTCCGGGATCGCGGCCAGCAGCTCGCGGGTGTAGTCGTGCCGGGGCTCGGTGAAGACCTGCCGGGTGGTTCCGGTTTCCACGATGCGTCCTTTGCTCATGACGGAGACGGTGTGCGAGATCTGGCGCACCACGGCCAGATCGTGCGAGATGAACAGATAGGTCAGCCCCAGGTCGCGCTGGAGTTGTTCGAGCAGGTCGAGGATCTGCGCCTGTACGGTGACGTCGAGGGCCGAGACCGCCTCGTCGAGCACGATCACCTCAGGCTCGGCGGCCAGCGCGCGGGCGATGGCCACCCGCTGCCGCTGCCCGCCGGACAGCTCCCGCGGCCGGCGCGCCAGCACGTCCTTCGGCAGCGCCACCCGCTCCAGCAGGTCGGCGACCCGGGCGCGGCGGGTGGCCCGGTCGCCGAGCTTGAAGTTGCGCAGCGGCTCCTCCACGATCTTCCCGATGGACTGGCGCGGGTCGAGCGACCCGTACGGGTTCTGGTAGACGAGTTGCACGTGCCGGCGGAAGCGCCGATCGTCCGGCGCCCCGGCGATGGTCACCGTTCCCGAGGTGGGCGTCGCGAACCGCACGACCAGCCTGGCCGTGGTGGTCTTGCCGGAGCCGGACTCGCCCACCAGCGCGTGCGTGGTGCCGCGCGCAACCTCGAAGGAGATCCCGTCCACGGCGCGGAACGGGCGCCGCCCCACGCGAAACTCCTTGACCAGGTCGCGGACCACGATCGCGGGCCCCGTCGCCGGCCGGGCCTCGGGAGGCTCGCCCGGAGGGTCCAGGAACGGCCGCGCCGACAGGGCGGGAGCGTCGTTCAGCAGCCGCTTGGTGTAGTCCCCTTCGGGGGCGGCCAGCACGGCGGCGGTCGGCCCCTGTTCCACGATGCGGCCGTCCTTCATCACCACGAGGCGGTCCGACCGGCTCGCGGCCAGGCCGAGGTCGTGGGTGACCAGCAGCACGGCGGTGCCGTACTCGGTGCGGAGGTCGTCGAGGAGATCGAGGATGCGCCGCTGCACGGTGACGTCCAGTGCGCTGGTGGGCTCGTCCGCGATGATCAGCCGGGGGCGCAGGGCGATCGCGATGGCGATGAGCACGCGCTGGCGCATGCCGCCGGACAACTCGTGCGGGTACCGGCGGTCCTGCATCTCCGGGTCGGGCAGGCCGACGCGGGCGAGCAGGTCGAGGACTCGGCGGCGGATCGTCCTGCGGTCCCAGCGCTGATCACGGTGACCGTGGATGCGCAGCACCTCGCCGATCTGGGCGCCGATGGTCTTGACCGGGTCCAGGGAGTTGGCGGGGTCCTGCGGGATCAGCCCGATCTGCGTGCCGCGGACGGACCGCAGGCGGCGCTCGGACCAGCCGGCCAGGTCCACCTCGCCGAATCCGATCCGACCCGCGTCCACGGTGGCGTTGCCGGGCAGCAAGCCGATGATCGCGTGCGCCGTGGTGGACTTGCCCGACCCCGATTCGCCGACGACGGCCACGACCTCCTCCGGCTCGATCGCGAAGGAGACGCCGTCCACCGCCCGCCTGCCGTCGTAGGAGACCGCCAGGTCGCGGATGTCCAGCAGGCTCATGCTCGTTCCTTTCCGATCGAGCGGCTGATGCGGCCGGCGGCGAGCACCACCGCGACCACCGCCGCGCCGGGCAGCGTGGTCAGCCACCACGACGTGGCCAGGTAGTTGCGGCCCTCGGAGATGAGCAGCCCCCACTCCGGGGTGGGCGGCTCGGCGCCATACCCGAGGAAGCCGAGGGTCGAGATGGCCAGGATGGCCGCGCCGAACTGCAGGGCGGCCAGCGCGATGACGGGGCCCAGCGAGTTCGGCAGCACGTGCCGCCACAACACGGCCGGGAACGTGCCGCCGCTGCCGAACGCGGCCTCCACGTAGTCGGCGCGCCGGACCCGCACCACCTCGGCGCGCGCCAGCCGGGCAAAGGCTGCCACCGAGCCGATGCCCACCGCGATCGCCACGTTCACCGTGCCGGGCCCGAGCAGGATGATCACCGTCAGGGCCAGGAGCAGGCCGGGCACCGACAGCAGCACGTCCACGACCCGCATGACCGCCGCGTCGGCGAACCCGCCTGCCGCACCGGCCAGCAGCCCGAGCAACGTGCCCAGCAGCAGGCCCACTGCCACGGCCACGAGCGCCCCCGACAGCGAGTGCACCGAACCGTGCACCACCCGGGCGAACACGTCGCGCCCGACAGCGTCGGTACCGAACAGGTGCTCCGCGCTCGGCGCCTGGAGCTTTTCAGCAGGCACGCCCGCGATCGGGTCGTAGCCGGTGAACACCCCGGGCACGACCGCCCAGAGCAGCGCCAGGCCGAGCACCGCCCACGCGAGAACCACTCCGCCCTTCACGCAGCCGCCTTCAGCCGCGGGTCGAGGATCGGGAACAGCACGTCCACGACCAGGTTGACCAGCACGAACACGGCTGCGGCGAGCACGACGACCGCGAGCATCACCGGGGTGTCCTGCGCGTTGACGGCCTGCTCGGTCAACCGGCCGATGCCGGCCCGGCCGAAGACGGTCTCGGTCACGACCGAGCCCGCGATCAGCTCGCCGAACGTCAGCCCGGCCACGGTCAGCGTCGGCAGCACGGCGTTGCGGGCCACGTGCCGCCACAGGACCCACCACCGCGTGGCGCCCTTGGCCTCGATGACCGGCACGAACGGCTGCGCGTACACCTGGTCGATGCTCCGGGCGAGCACTTGCGCGATGGGCGCCGAGATCGGCACGGCCAGCGTCAGCACGGGCAGGATGAGCTGCTGCAGCTCGCCGCCGCCGATCACCGGCACCAGCTTCAGCCGGAACGAGAAGACCTGGATCAGCAGGATGCCCAGCCAGAACGCGGGGACCGAGATGAACACCGACGGCACCGACAGCAGCGCGCCCCGCAGCCACGAAGTCCTGCTGTAGCTGGCCACGAAAGCGATCACCACGGCGATCAGCACCGCCAGCAGGAACGCGGCCGAGGCGAGCCGGGCCGTCTCGGGCAGCGCCTCGGCCAGCCGCTCGATCACGGGGGTGCCGGTGTCGATCGAGTAGCCGAGGCCGCCGGTCACGAAGCCGAACAGGGTCCGGAGGTAGTCGCCGATCGGCGAGCCGCCGGCGTAGTAAGCGCGGATCTCGGCGATCTGCTGCGGCGACAGGCCGAGCTCGGGGTTCTGGAACTTGATCAGGATCGAGTCGCCGGGCAGCAGTTGCAGGAGCACGTAACTCGCCGTGAAGGCGGCCCAGAGCACGAGCGCCGCCTGGCCGGTCCTCGACAGGAGGTATCGCGTCACTGCTGCGACTTCCACACCGAGTAGAACCAGGGCCGGGCGACCGCTTCGAAGGCCACGCCCTTGACGTGCGGCGCGGCGCCGTACACCTGGGGCTCCTCGAACAGCGGGATCGCGTAACCCTGCTCGATCACGTACCGCTGGATCTCGGCCACCTTGGCGTTGCGCGCGGCCACGGCGGGCTCGGCGGACTCCTCCTCCAGCAGCCGGTCCAGCTTCTCGTCCTCGTGGAGGATGACGTCGCGGTTCTGGCTGTGGAAGTGGCTCTTGATCACGTCCTGGTCGGCGCGGCCGACCATGCCGTGCTGAATCGCGGTCTTCTCGGCGTTCTTGATGTCCACGGCCTGCGTGCCGGCGTCGGCGGGGCGGATCTCCAGCTTCACACCGAGCTTGGCCCACTGCTGGGCGACGAGTTCGAGCGTCTGCTTCGACAGCGGCTGCGGACCGGAGACGAACACGCCGAGCTGCAGCCTCACGCCGTCCTTGGCGCGGATCCCGTCGGCGCCGCGCGCCCAGCCCGCCTTGTCCAGCAGGGCGTTGGCCTGGTCCGGGTCGTAGGCGAGCTCCTTGGACAGGTCGACATAACCCTGGGCGAGGTGGCTGAGCACGGAGGTGGCGACCGGGTAGCTCGCGGTGAACAGGGTGTCGACGACCTCCTTGGCGTTCGTGCCCGCCTGCAGCGCCCTGCGCACGTCGACGTCCTTGAGGATGCTGTTCGCAGGCCGCAGGTAGAGGCCGTTGTTCACGCCCCGGGTGGGCTCGGCGTAGATCTGGAAGCCCGCATCCTTGACGGTTTTCTCGTCGTACGCCTGGACGTAGCGCACCATGTCGGCCTGGCCGGAGATGAGCGCACCCACCCGCACGTTGTCCTCCGGCGTGACGATGATCTTGACTTCGTCGAGGTACGCGCGGCCCTGGTGCTGCGACGACGGCGGGGCCCAGTTGTAGTCCTTGCGCGCGGCCAGGTCGACCTCCTTGTCGACGATCTGGTTCTTGAGGGTGAAGGGGCCTGAGCCGATGATGTTCTTGAGCTGGCATTGCTGCTCGTACGGCAGGGAGAGCGTCTTCTTGGAGACAAGGCCGGCGCCGATCACGGAGGTGCCCTGGAGGAAGCCGGGCGAGGGCTTCTCGAAGTGGAACTTCACCGTCTTGGCGTCGACGACCTCGCTGCGTTCGTAGTTGTTGACGAACTCGGCGACGGGCAGCTTGAGCTCGGGGTCGCCCAGGCCGTACACGTTGAAGTTGGCCGCCACGGCGGAGGCGTCGAGCGGGCTGCCGTCGCTGAAGGTCACGCCGTCGCGCAGGTGGAACGTGTACTCGGTGGCGTCCTCGTTGATCTCCCACTTGGTGGCGATCCACGGCTCGATCTTCAGCGTCTCGGGGTCCTGCCAGGTCAGCTTGTCGGTGATCTGGTTGAGGATGCCGCCGTTGGGATAGAAGCCGGCGGCGGGTAGGTAGAGGCAGGTCGGGGGCTGATGCTCCAGATAGGTCAGAGTGCCGCCGTAGACCGGTTTGTTGCCGTCGCCTGCCGCGGTTTCGGCAGCTCCCCCGCCGCCACAGGCGCCGAGTAGGCCCACGACGGTGAGCATGACGGCGGTGAGCAACGGCCTGGATGGAGACATGGGGGTACTGCCTTTCTGAACGTTTGTGGCCCTAAAGCCACTATAACCTACCTATATTGTGGAGAATTGCATGCGGGGTACGGCGGCGACCAGCGCGCGCGTGTAGGGGTGGCGGGGCCGGGTGAACACGTGCTCGACGTCGCCTTCCTCCACCACCCGGCCGTCCTTCATGACCAGCACGCGGTCGGCGACGTGATGGACGACGCCCAGGTCATGGGAGATGAACACCATCGCGGTGCCGCACTCGGCCTGGATGTCGGCGAGCAGGTCGAGGACCTGGGCCTGGATGGACACGTCGAGCGCGGAGACGGGTTCGTCGCAGACGAGCACGTCGGGGCGGGGGCCGAGGGCGCGGGCGATGGCGACGCGCTGGCGCTGGCCGCCGGACAGCTCACGGGGATGCCGGGCGGCCGTCTCGGGCTGTAGGCCGACGCGGGCGAGCAGGTCGCGTACGCGTTCGCCGCGTTCCGCCCGAGGCAGACGCAGTGGTTCGGCGATCAGACGGCCAACGGTGTGGCGGGGGTCGAAGGAGTCGAGCGGGTTCTGGGAGATGAGCTGGATTCTGGGGCGGAGGGGGCGGCGGGCGCGTTCGCGCTGGTGGCTCCATGGCCGCTGGTGCAGGGTGACCTGGCCGGTGTCGGGTTCGAGCAGCCCGAGGGCGAGTCGGGCCAGCGTGGTCTTGCCCGAGCCGGACTCGCCGACGACGCCCAAGGTCTCGCCCTGGTCGAGGGCGAAGGAGACGTCGTCCACGACGCGGCGCGGGCCGTAGGAGCGGGTGAGCCCGGCTCCGGCGAGGACTTGGACCGAGGAGCCGCGGGCGGGGCGGGTGCGCGGGGTCCCGGTGGTGAGGCGGGTGCCGCGGGAGGCAGCGGACGGGACGGCGGCCAGCAGCGCGCAGGTGTAGTCGTGCGCGGGCGCGGCCAGCACCTCCCGGGCGGGCCCCTCCTCCACGACCTGCCCGTCCTTCATGACCAGGATGCGGTCGGCGATCGAGCCGACGACGGCCAGGTCGTGGCTGATCAGCAGTATCGCGGTCCCGGCGGCCTTGCGTTCGGCGAGCAGCCGCAGGATCTGGGCCTGGACGGTGACGTCGAGCGCGGTGGTGGGCTCGTCGGCGATGATCAGCTCGGGGTCGGCGGCGATGGCGGAGGCGATCAGCGCCCGCTGCCGCAGCCCGCCGGAGAGCTGGTGCGGGTACTGCCCGACCCGGGTCGCCGGATCCGGTATGCCCACCGCGTCGAGCAGCTCCAGCACCCGGTCCGCGCGGCGGGCCCGGGGCACGACGTCGTGCACGGTGAGCACCTCGGCGATCTCGGCGCCCACGGTACGCAGCGGGTCGAGCGAGACCAGCGCATCCTGCAGGACGAGCCCGGCGAACCCGCCGCGCAACCGCCGCCAGTCGCCGGAGGTGAAGGCGAGGGCGTCCCGGCCGGAGACGCGGAAGGCCGAGGCCCGCACGGTCGAGCCGGGTCCGGTCAGGCCGAGCAGGGTCCGTGCCGTGACGCTCTTGCCGGAGCCGGACTCGCCGACGATGGCCACGCACTCGCCGGACTCGACCGCCAGGGAGACGCCGCGTACGACCTCGGCGTGGCCGAAGCTCACGCGCAGGTCCTCCACGGTAACCAGCGAGGTCATGATGTTCTCCCCTCGAAGCGGCGTTGCAGACGGCGCCCGACGACGGTCAGGCAGACGACGGTGAGCGTGATCGCCAGGCCCGGGAAGAGTGCCTCCCACCAGGCGACCCGCAGGTAGTTGCGGGCCTCGGAGAGCATCGCGCCCCACTCGGCGGCCGGCGGCTGAGGTCCCATGCCGAGGAAGCTGAGCCCGGAGCTGGCGATCACGGCCTGGCCGAGGCCGATGGTGGCCAGCACGGGGATCGGGCCGAGCACGTTGGGCAGCACGTGCCCGGCGATGATCGCCAGACGGGAGCGGCCGAAGGTGAGCGCCTGCTCGACGTATCCGGAGTGGCGGACGACGAAGGTCGCGGCGCGGATCACGCGGGCGTAGTTGGGAATCTGGGCGACGGCGATGGCGACGATGACGTTGCCGGTGCCCGGGCCGGTGATGGCCACGACGAGGAGGGCGAGCAGCAGCTCGGGCAGGGTGGACAGCACGTCGAACGAGCGGGCCAGCACCTCGTCCAGCCATTTCGGCGACAGCCCCGCGGCCAGGCCGAGCAGCACGCCGGCGGTGACGGCCAGGGCGGTGGCGGCGACGCCGATGCTGATGGAGTGGCGGGCGCCATAGACGACCCTGGCCAGCACGTCGCGGCCGAGGTGGTCGCTGCCGAACCAGTGGGCGCCGCCGGGCGGGGCGAGCGCGTTCAGCGGGTCGGCGGCCAGCGGGTCGGCGTCCGTGAGCAGCCCAGGCGCCGCGACGGCCACGATGAGGAGGCCGAGGAAGGCCACCGGCACCAGCCGGCGCAGGAGGTCCGCCGCGGCTGACCCGCTCGAAGCCGGCCGGGCGGGCCAGGCCGGACTCGAGCGAGTGGCGTGCCAAGTGCGCAGGATCCTCCGGTCGGGGCGGGATTCCCTGCGGGTGAGTACGCGCATCGCCCGGGTCACCCTCGTATCCGCGGGTCGATGACGCGGTAGGCCAGGTCGAGCAGCGTGCTGATGATCACGTAGACGACCGCCGACAGCAGCACGACGGCCATCACCACAGGCATGTCCCGGCCGGTCACCGCCTGCATCGCCACCTGGCCGAGCCCCGGCCGCCCGAACAGCACCTCGGTGATCACCGCGCCGCCCAGCAGCGTCCCGGTGAACCACCCGGCCAATGTCACCGCGGGGATCAACGCGTGCCGCAGGGCGTGCCGGGCGACCAGGGCGCGCTCGGTGAGCCCGCGGGCCCTCGCCGTCACCGCGAACGGCTGCTCCAGCGCCCGTTCGAGCCCGCCGCGCAGCACCTGTCCGAGCACGCCGGCGATGGGCAGGCCGAGCGCGAGCGCGGGCAGCACCAGCGCCTGCGGCCCCTGCGCCCCGGAGACCGGGAACCAGCCGAGCGTGAACGAGAACACCGACAGCAGCACGATCCCGATGAGGAAGGGCGGCACCGACACCGACACGAGCTCGGCCGCGGAGGCGGCGCCGCGCAGCCACCGCCCTCTGCCCGCCGTGACGACCGCGATGACCCCCGCGAGCGCCACACCGGTGGCCGCCGCCGCGAGCGTGAGCTGGGCGGTCGGCCCGAGCTGGGTGGCGAGGATCTCGCCGACGCCACGTTGCTGCTGGTAGGAGCGGCCGAGGTCGCCGTGGAGCAGCCGCCACAGGTAGGCCAGGTACTGCACGATCTGCGGTCGGTCGAGCCCCCACTCGGCGACGATCCCGGCCCGGATCTCCGGCGTGTCCGCGCCGTCGCCCACCAGGATGTCCACGGTGTCGCCGGGAGCCAGCAGCAGCGCCACGTACGAGGCGGTCGCCGCGGCCCAGAGCACGGCCAGCCCGGTGGCCAGTCGCTTGATCATGTGCCGATCCGCACGTCGTACGCGCTCGCCGGAGTGCCGGAGGAGGGGTCGAAGCCGAGTCCCTGGACGCTCTTGTGCGCGGCGATCTGGTCGGCCGGCACATACAGCGGGAACACGATGGCCTTCTCCCGCACTGCCGCCTGCTGCACCTTGGCGTACAGCTCCTTGCGTTCGGCCTGGTCGGAGGTGGCCGAGGCGGTGGCGAGCCACTTGTCCACTTGCGGGTCGGCGAAGCGGGTGCGATTGATGGCGCCCTTCGCCGGCAGGATGAGGTTGAGCGCGGCGCCCACGTCGGAGTCGCCGCGGGAGTTGCCGAAGAGCTCGTACTCGTTCTCGTCCAGGGCCTTCTGGGCGGTGCCCTGGTCCACGATCTTGACCTGGAAGTCGATGCCGGCGCTCTGCTTGACCTGCGCCTGGATGGCCTGGGCGAGGATGTCCCGCCGGTCCCGGACGAACGGCGCGGAGGCGACCTCCCGCACGGTGAGCCGCCTGCCGGCCTTGACCCGAAACCCCTCGGCGTCGCGTTGCTTCCAGCCCGCCTCGTCGAGCAGGGCGTTGGCCTTGGCCACGTCGCCGCCGTAGGTGTTTTCGAGGGTGGCGTCGTAGAAGGGGCTCTTCTTGCCGACGATGCTCCACGCCCTGGTGGCGGTGCCCTGGTAGACGGACTTCAGCACGGCGTCCACGTCCACGGCCTGGCGGAACGCCTCCCGTACGCGCTGGTCGTCGAAGGGGGCGTGTGAGGTGTTGAAGTAGTAGGAGTAGGCGGTGCCGGAGTTGAGCGACGCCTGCAGGGCCAGGTTCGGGTCCTTCTTGATCAGGTTGACTTCGGTGGCGGGGACGCCTTCGATGACCTGCACCTGGCCGGACGTGAGCGCGCCGACGCGGACGGCGGCCTCGGCCAGGAACCGGTAGGTGATCTCGGACAGGTGGGCGGGGCCCTGGTGGGCCGCGCCGGCGGGCGGCCAGTTGTAGGCGGGGTTGCGGCGGTAGTGGAGCTCCTGGCCCTGGACGTACCGGTCGAGGATGAAGGGCCCGGTCCCGACCAGGTCGGGCCCGCCGAACTTGAGGTCCTTGGCGCTCTTGAGCGACTTCGGCGACACCTGCCCGGCGTAGGGCGAGGCGAGGAAGTCGAGGAACAGCCCGTCCGGCTCCTTGAGCATGATCTTCAGCCGGTACGGCGAGACGACCTCGGCCCTGTCGAAGGCCTTGAGCTGGATCGCGGCCACCGCAGGGTTGTAGCCGGGGACCAGGAACTGGTCGAGGTTGGCCTTGACGGCGGCGGCGTCGAACTTCGTGCCGTCGTGGAAGGTCACGTCGTCCCGTAAGTCGAGGGTGTAGGTCAGTCCGTCGTCTGACACCTGCCACGCTTTGGCGAGCCAGGGCCGGAACGTGCCGTCCTCGGCCTTCGACAGCAGCGCGTCGAACTGGTTGAACACCAGCAGCCTGACCTTGTTCTGCGCCCACAGCTGCGGGTTCAGGGTGATCGGCTGTGTCTCGATGGCCCAGGTCAGCGAGGTGCTCTGTACGGTCTGAGCGGTCGGCGCGCCGCAGGCGGCGAGCGTGAGAACCAGCAGGGCGGGCGTCAGGCGCTTCACGGGCGTTCCCAGGCTTCGGCGAGCAGCTCGTACGAGCGCACGCGGTCGACATGATCGTGGGTGATGGTGGTGACCAGCAGCTCATCGGCTCCGGTCACCCGGCGCAGCACCCGCAGCCGCTCGGCCACCTGCTCCGGCGAGCCGACGAACTGCGTGTCGAGCCGGTCCTTGACGAGCTCGCGGTCGGCGGCGGTCCAGACGTGCGCGTCGGCCTCCTCCGCCGTGGGGTACGGCATCGCGCCCGCGCCGGTCCTGATGCTGCGGACCCACAGCCCGTACCCCTTGGCCAGCTCGCGGGCCGTGGACTCGTCGCCGGCGACGACCGCGTCCGCCGACACGATCACGTAGGGCTCTTCCAGGACGTCGGACGGCTTGAACGCCTCCCGGTACGCCTCCACCGCCTCCAGCACGCTGGAGGGGCTGACGTGGTAATTGGCCGCGAACGGCAGCCCCCGCTCGCCGGCGACCTGCGCGCTCTGGCCGCCGCTGCTGCCGAGGATCCACACCTGCACGTCCGCGCCCTCGCCGGGCACCGCGTGGGCGTCGTGCGTGCCGTTGAGGAAGGCCAGCACGTCGTCGATCTGGTCGGCGAAGTCGGGCGTCTGCGCGCCCGGCTGCTGGAGCAGGGTCGCGTAGTGGGCGAGGTGCGGGTGCTTGGCGAGCTTCGACCAGTCGAACGGCGGCGGGATGAGCAGCCCGTCGACGACCCTCGCGTCCTTGGGCTCGAAGGCGTCCTTGGCCAGCTCGGCGCGGCGCCGGCCGGACCGGCCGATGCCGAGGTCGATGCGGCCCGGGTACAACGCGTCGATGAGCCCGAACTGCTCCACCACTGACAGCGGCGTCTGGTGCCCGAGCTGCACGGCCCCCGACCCGACCCGGATCGTGGACGTGGCGGCCGCCACCAGGGCGATCAGCACGGCCGGGGCGGAGCTGGCCACGCCGGGCGCGAAGTGGTGCTCGGCCAGCCAGTAGCGGCTGTAGCCGAACTCCTCGGCTTTGCGTGCCAGGTCGATGGTGTTGCGGAGCGCGTCACCCGCGTTGCCGCCGGAGGTGATGGGGGCGAGGTCGAGAATGGACAGCGTCACGCGGTACCTCCGGGGAACGGCCTGCTGGGGATCTCCGCCCGCAGCGCGGGCGCGATCTCGGTTTGGAACAGCTCCAGCGCGTCCCGGTGCTGCTTCGGTGTGAGGCCGTCGGCGTCGGCGTGCAGGTGCATGACCTCGTGCCCGAACCGCTTGTGGTAGCGCAGCACCTTGTCGATGACTTGCTGCGGGCTGCCGACCAGGATCGAACTGCGCTCGATGGCGTCCTCCAGGGTCGGGAAGACGATCGGCAGGCCGAGCGTGCGCTGGAAGGCCACGCGTGCCTCGTAGATCGGCCGGTAGGTCGCGATGGCCTCCTGCGAGGTCTTGGCCGCGTAGTAACCCGCCGTCCCGGCTCCCACCAGCGCGTCGGCCGGGTCGTGCCCGTAGTGCGCCCAGCGCTCCCGATAGTGGTCGATCAGTTCGGCGTACGGGTCGATGGGGTTGGTGACGTTGGCGGAGAACAGCGGGTCGCCGTAGCGGGCGGCCAGGTCCACCGACTCCTTGCTGGTGGCGCTGCCGTGCCAGACGCGGATCGGCCGCTGCAGTGGGCGGGGCCAGGTCTCGGCCTCGGTGAGCGATGGCCGGAACCGGCCCTCCCAGGTGACCTTGTCCTCCCGCCAGAGGCGGCGGAACAGCTCGTACGACTCGCGGTTTCTGTCCCATTGGTCCTCGGCCGTGACGTGGAACAACTGGGCCTGCGCGGCGCCGTTACCCTTGCCGATGATCAGCTCCAGCCGGCCATCCGACAGGTGGTCGAGCGTGGCGCAGTCCTCGTAGGCCCGCACCGGGTCCAGCAGGCTCAGCGTGGTGACCGCGGTGAACAGCCGGATCCTGGACGTCTTGGCCGCGATGTGGCTGAGCACCACCGGCGGCGAGGAGGAGATGAACGGCCGCTCGTGCCGCTCCCCCACGCCGAACCCGTCGAAACCGAGGTCCTCGGCGAGCACCGCGTTCTCGACGACCTCGCGGAACCGTTCGGTGGGCGATCGGTCGTCGTTATGCACGATCAACGTAACGAGCAGGAATTTCATGACACCTCCGCGTAGCGGCTGACCGGGCGCGGCAGGCCGAGCAGCCCGCGCAGCGTGGCGGCCTCGTACGCGTGCCGGAACGCCCCGCGCCCGCGCAACTCGGCGGTCAGCCCCCGGGCGATCTGCGTCAGGTCGTACGGCAGCGCGCCGGGCCGCAGCCGGAACCCCTGGATCCCGGCCCGCCGCCACTCCAGCAGCACGTCGGCCAGCTCCCCTGCGGTGCCGGTGAAGATCGCGGCGTCGGAGACGAGCTCGGCCCCGTCCCGTTCGTCGAGCCGTGCCTTGCGCCGCGCCGCGTCCTCGCCCAGGAAGACGAGCAGGTCGGCGAAGATCTTCACGTCCCCGGAGAGCCCTCTGACCTCCTCGACAATGGCGCGGGCCTGCTCGGCCGAGTGCGGCGTGACGTACACGACGTCGGCGCCGCCCGCGGCGAACTCGTACGGCGGCCGCGCGTGCGCCAGCGCGGTCACCACCGGCTGCCCCTGAGGCGGGCGCGGCGTGATCGACGGCCCCTTGACCGAGAAGAACCGCCCGGCGAAGTCGATGTAGTGGAGCTTGTCCCGATCGATGAACCGCCCGGTGGCCACGTCGCGGATCTCGGCGTCGTCCTCCCAGCTGTCCCAGAGCCGCCGCGCCACCTCCACCGCGTCGGCGGCCTCGGCGAACAGGTCGCGCACGTGAGGATCGGTGGACAGGTCCACGCCGCCCGGCCGGTTCAGGATCTGGTCGACCGGCGGGAACTCCCTGCGACCGAAGTGCCGCGCCTCGGCGGCCCGCGGGGAAACCTGAGCCCGCCAGCCCGCCCGGCCGCCGCTGACGTGGTCGAGGGTGGCGATGCCGATGGCCACGTGGAACGGCTCGGTGTGGGTGGTCGTGGCGGTCGGCACCAGCCCGATCCGGGTGGTGGGCGGGGCCAGCCGGGCGGCGAGCAGCACAGCGTCGAACCGGCCCCGCACCTGGTCGGTACGGTCGTCGAAGCCGTCGGGCAGCGTGGACTGCGGCCCGAGCGCGTCCTCGATGGTGACGAAGTCGAGCAGCCCGCGCTCGGCCTCGGCCACCAGCGCCGCCCAGTATCCCGCCGAGAAGACGGCCGGCGAGGACTCCCGCCAGGCGGCGGGGTGCCAGCCTGCGGCGTCCAGCGCCACGGCCAGGTGCAACGTCATGCGAGCTCCAGATGGTCACGGAGGGTCGTGCCGGTGTAGTCGGCACGGAAGACGCCGCGCTCCTGCAGCAGCGGCACCACCCGGTCGGCGAACTCGTCGAGCCCGCCTGGCGTCAGATGCGGCACGAGGATGAACCCGTCAGCGGCGTCCGCCTGCACGTGCTCGTCGATCAGCCGGGCCACAGCCTCGGACGTGCCGATGAACGTCTGCCGCCCGGTCACCTCGATGACCAGCTCGCGAATCGTCAGGCCCTTCTCCTCGGCCAGCGCCCGCCACTTGGCCGCCATGGCCGCGCGGTCCTTGATCGGCACCCGGCCCTGGGAGACGCCTTCCGACAGGTCCGGCTCGACGTCCGGCAGCGGCCCCTCGGGGTCGTAGGCCGACATGTCACGACCCCACACCTGCTCCAGGAACGCGATCGCGGTCAGCGGCCCGACCTGCTGGCGGCGGATGTGGGCCGCGTTCTCGGCGGCCTCCTCCTCGGTGTCGCCCAGCGCGAACGTCACACCGGGCATGATCTTGAGCTGGTGGGGCTCGCGGCCGTACTTGGCCAGGCGGCGTTTGACGTCGGCGTAGAACCGCTGACCGTCCTCCAGCCTGCCGTGCGGGGTGAAGATCACGTCCGCGTGGGCGGCGGCGAACTCGCGCCCCTCGCCGGAGTCGCCCGCCTGGATGATCACAGGGCGTCCCTGCGGGCTATGTGGCAGGGTGAACCGGCCCTGGACCGTGAAGTGCTCGCCGGAGTGCTCGACCGTTCCGATCCCGCCCGGCCTGACGAACGTGCCGGTCTCCGGGTCGGCGGCGATCGCGTCCGGCTGCCAGGAGTCCCACAGCTCGCGCGCCAGGCGGAGGAACTCGGCGGCCCTCTTGTACCTGTCGGCCCGGTCGAGGAAGCCGCCGCGGCGGAAGTTCTCGCCGGTGAAGGCATCAGAGGTGGTCACCACGTTCCACGCCGCTCGGCCCTCGCTCAGGTGATCGAGCGTGGACAGCCGCCGGGCCAGCTCGTACGGCTCGTTGAAGGTCGCGTTGACCGTGCCGGCCAGTCCGAGCCGGTCCGTTACCGCAGCCAGGGCGCTGAGCACGGTGAGCGCCTCCGGACGCCCCACCACGTCGAGATCGTGGATGCGACCCTTCAGCTCGCGCAGCCGCAACCCCTCGGCCAGGAAGAAGAAGTCGAACTTGCCACGCTCGGCCGTCCTGGCCAGGTCGACGAACGAGGCGAAGTCGATCTGGCTGCCGGAGCGCGGGTCGGCCCAGACGGTGGTGTTGTTCACGCCCGGGAAGTGGGCCGCCAGATGGACCTGCTTGCGCGTCATCGGCCCCGCCCGTGCGGTGCGTCCCACGTCGCGGGCAGGCCCTCCGTCGTCTCCCGAAAGGCGGGGCGCTGGTAGAGGTCGCGGGCGTAGGGCCAGAGGTGTTCGAAGTCGCTCAGCTCCCGCTCGCTGATGAGATGGCCGCGATTGTGCTCGGAGTCGAACCTGGCCAGCGTCACCCACAGCCGCACATCGGCCTCGGTGATCGTGTCCCCGGTCAGGAAGCGCTGTTCGGCCAGGCGCTCGTCGAGCCGTTCCAGCGCCGCGACGACCCGGTGGCGCTCCTGCTCGCGATCGGCCTCGGTGGTGGAGCGGGCGACGCGGGCGACGCCGGTGTTGACGTCGTAGTAGATCCAGCCGTTGAGCTTGTTGATCTCCGGGCGCAGCGCGTCCGGGTAGAGGTCGACGGAGGTGTCGGCCCACTGCTCGAACTGGGTGGCCAGGTCGATGGTGATGTCGGGAAAGTTGTTGCTGACGATCCGGCCGGCCTGCCGGTCCCAGAGCACGGGGACGGAGATGTGGCCGCCGTAGCCTTGCTCGGTCGCCTCGTACGCCTGCTCCAGCAGGGTGAAGCCGTTGACCGGGTCGTGGCCCCGGCGTTCCCTGAACGCCCAGCCCCGCCCGTCGCGCTCGTCGTCCACGTAGGACAGCGAGACTATGTCCTCCAGTCCCTTGAGCTTGCGGACGATCGCGGCGCGGTGCGCGTACGGGCAGACCCAAGCGACGTACAGGTGATAGCGGCCGGGTTCGGCGCGGAAGCCGCTGGAGCCGTCGGCGGTGACGCGCCCCTGGAAGGGATAGATCGGGCGGTTCCAGCCCGGTGAGAGGTGCAGGCGGCCAGGGCCGTAGTAACCGTACGCGGTGTGGTCGACGGAGCTCGCGTAGGCCGACGTCTGCGTGGATGTGGACACGGGTCCTCCGGGGTTCAGGAGTCGGGGTGGGCCAGGAAACGGCCGAAACGGCCCTGGTGGTAGAGGAGCGGGCGGCCGGGGCTGAGCACGTCCGCCTCGGCCACCAGGCCGACCACCAGCAGGTGGTCGCCGACCTCGGCCCGTTCGTAGGGCAGGCAGATCAGGTGCGCCGAGACGTCCTGCAGCAGTGGGGCGCCCAGCGGTCCCGGCCGCCAGCGGGTGGGCGCGGCGAACCGGTCGATGCTCTTGCGGGCGAAGCGGGCCGCCAGCTCGGCCTGGTCGCTGGCCAGGATGTTGACCGCGAAGTGGTCCGCGGCGCCGAGCTGCGGCCAGGTGGTGGAGGAACGGTCCACGTAAAAGGAGACCAGGGGCGGTTCGAGGCTGACCGAGGAGAAGGAGGTGGCCGTGAGCCCGACGGGAATGCCGTCACTCTGCGCGGTGATGACCACGACCCCGCTGGCGTGCACGGCGAGCGCTTGTCTGAACTGGTCGGCCGCGATGGCGCGGTCGGGCAGCGTGTCGGTCATGCGGTCGCCCCCGTCCGATGCGGAAGGCGGACAGGGTGGCCGGGTTTCACTGATGGCACGATCACGAGTGAGTTCCTCACGGGAGAAGGCATGCTCACGCGACGCCCTGGCGGCTGCCGGGGGCGCGGAGAAGAGGGAAGTCGTCGGCGAGGGCGTGGGCGGCGTCGGCCACGCCGGGAGCACGAGGGTGGTATTCGGCGACTACGGGTCCGTGATCAACGACACTGCGCGCTGGCGACGTGGCAGAAGTCCACGTGGGAGCGCCTGGTCAGGAGGAAGCCCTGGCTCATACCCACGACGCTAAGCCGCGGCCTCGAATAAGTCAATATTTCCTACTGGTTTATAGGGTAATCCTCGTCACGCAGCCGGTCGGGCGGCACGGGGATGGCGGGGAACGGATTGTCGGGCAGCAGGATGATCCGGCGCGCGTGGCGTGGCTGCATGGCGGCATCGAGATGCAGCAGGGCCGCGCCGATGCCGGCGGCGCCGACCATGTAGCCGGTGTCCGCGCTCACCTCGCCGGGACGAAGCCGCCGATACGCCTGGTACCAACGAAGGCCCCGTCCGTCGGGGTCGCTGGCGGAGCCGATGAGATGCTCGGCGAGCCCGCCGGCGAAGGTCAGGTAGGCGTCCTTCCCCGTGACCGCCCACAGCCCGGTGAACAACTCCAGCAGCCCGGCGGTGCCGCAGCACTGGCAGGCCACGTTCCAGAACCCGGGCGTGCGCCTGTGCGGCGCTCCGCTCTGCAGGATGCCGTTGGCCAGGCGCTCCACCCAATCCAGATGGCCCGCATCGCCTGTGACCCGGTACAGCTCGTAGAACATCCGGGCCACACCCGCCGAGCCCGAGCAGAACCCCAGATAGTGCAGCGTGCGCTCGTGCGGCACGTGGTGCGGCACGACGGCACACCGGTCGGTCACGGTGCTCACCTCACGCACGAAGCCCGCGCCCCGGTCCGCCGCCTCCAGGAAGCGCCGCTCGCCGGTGACGCCGTACAGGCGGGCCAGCAGGAACGCCGTCCCTGCAGTCCCGGCGAGGAATCCCGGGGTGACCGCGTCCACGGGCAGGTCCGGGCAGTCGCCGAAACGGTGGCCGGGCACGGCCAGACCGGCGATGCGCTCCCCCGCCGCCACCGCGATCTCCTCATACGCCGGCACGCCCAGCGCGGTGGCGGCCCGCAGCAGCCCGAGGACGATGCCACCGTCGCCACCCTGAGCGGGATCACCCGTCCAGCCGGGACCGCCGTCCAACGGGCGGGCCGCCCGGACGATCCGGTCGGCCGCGGCCACGGCCTCCTCCTCGAAGCGGCCGTCGCCGAGCGCCCACCCGGCCTCGATGAGCGCCACGACGGTGCCGGCCAGGCCGTGGTAAAGCGACAGGTCCGCCTGCTCCCGCCAGGCGGCGGCCAGGTGGCGCGCCCCCTCGCGGGCGTCCTCCAGATAGGCCTCGTGCCCGGTCGCCCCGGCCAGTTCCAGAAAGAACAGGACGATCCCGGCCGCCCCGGAGTACAGCGAGGCAGGCTCGGCGGCGGCGAGCGCCGACCGGCCACGGGCGTCCGGATTGGCCCTCCAGCGCCTCCCGCCCTCGTCATCCACGGCGGCAGCGCGTATCCATCGCCCGGCCAGGATGGCGGCGGTCAGGGGCGTCTCGGCCAGCGGCTCGACCTCGGCGCGCGGCCGGCGCTGGGCCGACAGCGGCGCCTCCGCGAGGTTCTGCCTGACCGTGAGGTGCGGGAACAGGTTGAACGCCTGGAAGACGAACCCGATCTCGGTGCGCTGCCGCAGCACTTCGCGTTCGGGCAGCTCGTGCAGACGGTCGCCGACCTGCCGGTAGGCGAGCAGCCTGCCGTCGACGCGGACCGAGCCGCGGTCCACTTTCTCCAGGTTGTTGATGGTGCGCAGCAGCGTGGACTTCCCTGACCCCGACGGGCCCAGGATCACCACGACCTGCCCCTTGTGCACGTCCAGGTCCACACCGCGCAGCACGTGCAGGGGGCCGAAGCTCTTGTGCACGCCGCGCAGCTCGACCATGGGGCTGCTCATGCGCGCCCCTTGCCGTAGTGGCGTTCCACGTAGTGCTGGACGATCGACAGGGCGGTGGTCAGGATGAGGTACCAGATGGCCGCGACCAGCAGCAGCGCCATGACCCTGCCGTTGCGGTTGTAGATCACCTGCACCTGGTAGAACAGCTCGGGCAGCGCCATGATGTACACCACCGAGGTGCCCTTGACCAGGCCGATGATCTCGTTGCCGGCGTTGGGCACGATGGTCCGCATGGCCTGCGGCAGGATGATCCGGAACAACCGCCGTGCCGGTGGCAGTCCCAGAGCGGCCGCCGCCTCCCTCTGCCCGGAGTCCACCGACAACAGGCCGCCGCGCACGATCTCGGCCGCGTACGCGGCCTGGTGCGATTGCGCGCTGGCGACGTGGCCGTGGTCCACGTGCGGGCGCCGGGTCAGGTCGATCGGAGCCTGCTTCTACGACCGGCCCGCCACGCTCGGTCTGCCGAGCATCGTCGGCGTCATCGCCCTGTTCGACGCCGCCAACGGCCAGCCCCTGCTGTTCCTGGAATCGGCCACGGTCACCCGGCTACGCACCGCCGCCGCCACCGCCGTGGCCGTACGCCACCTGGCAGTGCCGGACGCCGCCACGCTGGCCGTACTCGGCACCGGCGCTCAGGCCGCTGCCCACATCGCGGCCGTCCGCGAGGTCCGCCCGATCGAGCGAATCCTCGTATGGGGCCGCGACCCGGCCAAGACCGCGCGCTTCGCCGCCCAACACGGCGCCGAGGCCACCAGCGCTCCCGCCGAGGCCGCCAGGCAGGCCGCCGTCGTCGTCACCCTGACCCCCTCCACCGACCCCTACTTGGCTTTGCGCGATGTGCGGCCGGGCACGCTGGTGGCGGCGGTGGGCTCAGATGCGCCCGGCAAACGTGAACTCCACTACGACCTGCTCGCCGCCGCCACCCTGATCACCGACGTCACCCACCAGTGCGCCGCCGTCGGCGAATTGCACCACCGCCCCCAGACGCCGGTCAAGGCCGAGCTCGGCGAGATCGTCCTGGGCACGAAGACCGGTCGCGAGCACGCCGACGACCTCGTGGTCTTCGACTCCACCGGCACCGCCGTCCAGGATGTCGCCGCTGCGCAGGCGCTCTACACCGCCGCCATAAAGAACGGCGCCGGCCGCCCACTCCCTCTACGGGAATGAGCTCCACGGCGGCAGGAAGTCAGGACGCCATTTCGTGCCGTCATGCTCTTGCGCGTGCGGCGCTGGAGTGGCGGTCGGCCAGGCCGCCGCCGACGCGCTGCACAGGCTGCTCGACCAAACGGCGGCTCATCCAACTGCTCGGCAGAAGCACGCTGAGGAGGCCCCGCTGATACTCAGGGATGATCCGTAGAATCGGTGGCTCTCCTCAACTGAGGGCGTCACCCGACGATGGCTCAACGAGTCCAGCGCTACCGGGCTTCTTGATCCATCGCCCCCAGCGGGGACTGCGAGAAAATTGCGCAATCGCCTTGCCCGATGGCAAGTGGCCATCCGGACCACAGTTCTTCTGCGCCCACTACCATGCCACCTGATGCAGATACCGGGCCGCTCTCGCGCTGCCTTCGGCTGAACGTCATCCCAGCCTCCAACGCTCTGCGACTGGAAATCTTGCCGCACGCCTTCCCTCGACCTGCCCCGTGCCCATTGGCCCTGCCGGATCTGCCCCACGAGCATTTCATAGGCACCGATCAGCGCGAAGGACGGCCAGGCAGCGATGACACGAGCGATCAGCGTGGGATCGGCGACAGCAGCGTTGGCCCCCAGGCTGGCCAGGCTACCGATGATCAGAAGAATCCACGCCAGCGCTCCTCCGCGGCGACCGTATCGACTGGCCAGAAGGATCGACATCGATGAGGCCATGATCATGCCGTCCACCGCGAGCGGGATCAGTGTGGCGCCCCTAGCGAGCTCCCGCCATGCCGCAGCGCCAGCTCGTACATGTGACGATACGACACGACTGCCGCGATGCCGGCCACCAGCACCACCGACAAGGTGGTTGTCCATCGACTCAACGCATCCGCAGAGCAGGAGAAGAGGATCCGCGTTCTCATTGCTTCGCACCGCCCTTGGGCACCTCGGCACGAGCCCGCGCTGCCCAACTGGACGGCGCTGGAACGACTCGCGAAGGCGCTCATGGAACGTTCTAAGGACGGTTATGAAGGCTGGGGTGAAGTTGTGATCTTCGCTGCATGCACGGCAGCGCGCATCGGCTAGGTCTCAGGCGTTCGTGTCGGCGACATCGACACGAATACCTGGACGTGGACGGTACGCAGGCAGACGACGCCGAGCACCGGAGGTCTCGCAGACAAAGACACCAAGGGCAAGCGAGCCAGAAAGGTCCCGATCATCGCAGAGGTCCGAGAGCTGGTGCTGCGGCGTCTCAACTCCGCCGGCGCCGACCCTGCCGCCCGGCTGTTCACGGGTCCCAGAGGCGGTCGCATCAGCACGGCGGTCCTTCGAGACGCGACGCACCGGGACGAGGTCGTGGCGAAGCTCGGCTACGAGCACCTCCGTCGGCACGATCTTCGCCACACCGGGCTCACCTGGATGGCGGACGCCGGGTCCCGATCCACGTCCTTCGGGAGATCGCCGGCCACGGTTCACTGACCACCACTCAGCGTTATCTGCACCCGGACCACAACTCCCTCGTGGCGGCGAGCACCGCCCTGAGCGCCCACCTCACCACGGGCTGGTCCCAAACTGGTCCCGAACTGAAGGCGGTCTAGATGATCAGCATGATCGTCAATAGAGACAGAAAGGCCGGTCCACCTGGGCTTTCACCCAAGGCGACCGGCCTCATTTCACCGTCGGGACGACAGGATTTGAACCTGCGACCCCTTGACCCCCAGTCAAGTGCGCTACCAAGCTGCGCTACGTCCCGGTTGCGTCGGCCGCTCCCTGTGGAGCGGGACGTCATAACCTTAGCGCACATCGAAGGTGCACGCGTACACGGCAAACGGGAGTGGAGGTGGCCGGGTGGGGCGTAAGCCGACCATCGATCGGGGGGAACTGGCCGAGCTGGTCGCCCAGGGGATGAGCGTGCAGGAGCTGGCGGCTCATTTCGGGGTCAGCGAGTCCGGGGTGTTGCAGGCGAAGCGGGCTGCCGGGCTGGCCAAGCCGATGATGGACCACAGCGCGGCCGTGCCGTGGAAGCTCGCGCGGGCGCATGCCCAATCAGGGCCTGCCACGAATCTGCGGAATCTGTCGGCGGCCGCGCAGGGGAGGCCGCCGACGGCCGAGCGGTTGAACACCGCGCTGCGGTGGGCGCAGCGGCTCGTGGATGCCGGGCTGGATGTCCGGTACGACTTCGACGAGGGGTTCAGCGAGGTCCCTGTTTCCCCATCGGGCTCACATGTCGCAGCCGTGCTCGCGGCGGCGAGAAAGGGCCTCGAAGGCCGCTGAACAGGGCATGTCCGGTATAGCCGGGCAAGTTTCACATGCCTGTTCGAGGGCAGTCGCTGGTCTCAACAAGAGACCGGAGGCGAACATCATGACCACCTATGTCTGGGTGGCCGTCGTCGTGGTCGCGGTGGTGGCGGTCGCCGCAGTCGTGTACGTCATGCTTCAGCGACAGAAGCGCAGCACCCACCTACGCGAACGTTTCGGCCCGGAATACGAACGTACGGTCGCCGAACGCGAGAACCGGCGGGAAGCCGAGCAGGAGCTGCTCGCCCGCGAGCAGCGGCACGCCGAGCTCGACATCCGTCCGCTCTCTCCGGAGGCCCGCGATACCTACGCCAACCGGTGGACCGAGGTGCAGGAGCGCTTCGTGGACGCGCCGGGCTTCGCGGTGACCGAGGCGGATCAGCTGGTCACGGCGGTCATGGCGGAACGGGGCTACCCGACGGAGGACTTCGATCAGCGGCTGTCCGACCTGTCGGTGGGGCACGCGGCGACTCTCGATCACTACCGGACGGCTCACGAGATCAGCGGGCGGGCGGCCAGGAAGGAGGCCTCCACGGAGGAGCTCCGGCAGGCCATGGTGCACTACCGCGCGTTGTTCGAGGAGCTGCTTCAAAAGACCACCCGAGGAGGACGGTGACACGATATGAGCGGCGACGAGCTGAAAGTGCCGTCGCAACGCGCTGACGAGCCTTCGGATCAGCACGCCGGTGAGCGTGCTGACGAGCGGACCGATCAGCACGCCGACGCGCGCGCTGACGAGCGGACCGATCCGTACGCCGATGAGCGTGCTGGTGACGTCGGTCAGCGTGCTGACGAGACGAACGAGGCTTCGCGTGGCGGTGAGCCTGGTGCGGTCGGCCAAGCGGACGAGGAGCCTGGCCGGCAGGCCCGCGGCGACCTGGCCGACGAGGAGGAACTCGCCCGGGGCGGGCAGACCACGACGCCGGTCCCCGGTGCCGCGCCCCCTGTTCCCGGTGCTGTGGCGGCTCCCGTTCCCGGTGCCGTGCCCGCCGACGACGAGACCGCCTATCGGGATCCGTACGCCGGGACCGGCGGTGACATGCTGGCCGAGCCGGAGCCCGGTCCCGAGCCGGAACCGGAGCCAGAGCCAGAGCCCGAGTCGGCTCACGCGCCGGAGCACGCCGCGCCTGAAGACGTCGTCCTGTTCGATCAGGACCCCGCTGAGGTGCAGGCACGCTGGCGCGACCTGCAGACGGCCTTCGTCGACGACCCGGGTGAGGCCGTGCGACGCGCCGACGGCCTGGTGGGCGAGGTGGTGGAGACGCTCACCAGCAGCCTCACCAGTCGTACGAACGCCCTGCGCGAGCACTGGAAGGACGCCGAGTCCTCCGACACCGAGCAGCTGCGCCTGGCGCTGCGCGACTACAGGAACGTCCTGGAACGCCTGCTGGCCCTGTCCGGAACGCAGCAGGGCACGCAGACGACGTCCCAGGCGTCGGGCCACCAGAGCGAGGGATCGAGGTGACATGACATGCTCGCGATAGTGGCAGCGATCATCTTCGGGCTGGGCTTCCTGCTCGACCTGATCGGCGTGAGCATCCCCGGCGGATTCTCGGGGATGACGTTCGCGCTGCTGGGGCTGTGCCTGCTGGCCCTGCATCAGGCAGGGGTCGGCACGGCCGGCATCCGCACCGGTTACAGCAACTGGCGAGGCCGAGCCCGCCGATGACATGACGATCGGCGGGGTCGTGCCCGCCGATGGTCACAACTGCAGGCGGCACTGGCCCGCCGGGATCCGCCGCCGCCGGTATCCGGCGGCGGCGGACGCATGCTCAGTCCTTGCCGGGGAAGCGCATGATCACCGTGACCCATGCTCAGTCCTTGCCGGGGAAGCGCATGATCACCGTGCTGCCGCCGTTGCCCACGCGCAGGGTCAGGTCGGACGACAGCAGGCGGGCCACCCACAGGCCCATGCCGCCCACGGCGCCCGGCACCGGCCCCGGCTTCCAGGAGCCCTCGTCGTGCACCTCGACGACCAGGTCCCCGCTCACCGTCCAGGTGCGCAGGACGGCGTGATCGGCGCCGTGGGTGACGGCGTTCGTGGCGACCTCGTTGACGGCGATGACGAAGTCCCCGACGGCCTCCTCGGCCATGCCGGCGTCGCGGGCCTCGTCCTCGGCGAACTGCCGGACCCGCGGCAGATCCGGCAGCCGGAACCGCAGCCGTCGCACGGGCGCGCCGGGTGGCGGGCTCGTGTAGCCCGACGGAGGCTCGACGTCCTCGTTCACCCGGCAAACCTTCTTCTCAGCCGACCAGCTCGGTGCGCAGCTGGTCGAGGACCTTGCGGAGGATGCGCGAGACGTGCATCTGGGAGATCCCGAACTCGGCCGCTATCTCGGCCTGTGTCATGTTGCCGAAGAACCGTAGCAACAGGATGTGCTTCTCGCGCGAGGGAAGCGCGTCGATGAGGGGTTTGACGGCTTCCCTGTCGACCATGGTGCTCAACGTGTCGTCGTCCTCGGGGATGACGTCGCCGAGGGAGGCGGCGTCGTCATCGGTGCCGAGCGGCGCGTCGAGCGACAGCGTGCTGTAGGCGGCGGAGGCGTCGAGGGTCAGCAGGACGTCCTCCTCGGTGATGTTCATCTTGGCGGCCAGCTCGGCCACGGTCGGTGACCGGCCGAGGTCCTGGCTGAGGTCGGCGACGAGCCTGTTGAGCTCGGAACGCCGTTCCTGGTAGAGGCGGGGCACCCGGATGGCCCAGGTGCGGTCGCGGAAGTGACGTTTGACCTCGCCGGTCATCGTGACGACCGCGTAGCCCCTGAAGGCGTGCCCGAGGCTCGGGTCGAAGCCGTTGACGGCCTTCATCAGGCCAACATACGCGGCTTGGAGGAGATCCTCCAAAGGTTCGCCTCTATAGCGGTATCGCCTGGCGATTTCCATGGCGAGCGGCCGGTGCATCTCGACGATGCGCTCGCGCAGCCGCTCCTTGTGGCTGTCCGGTGTGCCGTCCCTGGCCATCTCGGCCAGGAGCTCTTCTGCTGTCATCTCCTCGAGGACGTATTCCTGCACAGCCATCGCTGCTCCTCATATGGACGCAGGCGGCCTCTGCCGAGCAGAAAAAGCCCATGCAGAGGCACGCCTCGCTCTACTCTCGAGACGAAAGCCCGCTGCTGGACTTCGGATCCAGTGTCCCCCGTGTCGTCAGAAGTATTCCTCCCTCGTGCGGTGACAGTAGGGTTGCTGCGTGACAATGCCGGAGAACGGCAACGGGCCCTCCGCGGCTCTGAGCCTGACGTCGTCGACCGTCGATGGGATCACCCTGATCCGAGTCGACGGCGTGCTCGACGCCACCACGCGCGAGCAGTTCGCCGATTACCTGTCGATGGCGGGTTCCGATGTGATCCTTGACCTGGCGGGGGTGACGTTCATGGACTCACGCGCGCTCGGCCTGATCGTGCACCACTGGCAGACCAGCCTCGCGTCGGGCGCCAAGTTCGCGCTGATCGGCGTGGAATACTCCAAGTCCAAGGTGATGTGGATCACGGGGCTGGCTCAGCGGCTGCCGCTCTACGACACGCTCGACGACGCTCTCGCGGCCATCGGCTGACGCCCGGCAGCAGTCAGCCGGACGCTCAGGAGCGGCGTGACTTGCGCTGGTGCTCGTCGACCAGGAGCCTGGCCAGGTCGGCTACCTTGACCTGGTGGTGCTGGGAGATCCTGCGGAGCTCCTCGAAGGCGGCCTCCGCGGTGCATCCGCTGGTCTGCATGATGATGCCCTTGGCCTGGTCGATGACCGAGCGGCCGGCGAGGGCCGCCTGCAGCTGGGCGGCGTCGGTACGCACCTCCTCGAACTCCGACATGTTGGCGATGGCCACGCCGAGCTGCTCGGTGAGCATGTCGGTGAGCGAGTGGGCGCCCTGCGCCGAGAACGCCCCAGGGCGTACGGAATAGAGGCCGACGACCAGGTCGGCCGGCCCCACGTCGATGGGCACGACCAGCACCGAGCGCACGCCGCACCGGGTGGCCAGCGCGTCGTAGCGTGGCCAGCGGCTGTCGGTCAGCACGTCCGTGACGGAGGCGCGGGCGCCGCTCTTCCTGGCTTCGACGGACGGGCCCTCGCCCAGCTCGCGCTCGCCCTCGACGAGAATGATCAGCTCGCTGTGCGAGCCGGAGACCAGGACCCGGCGGTCGCGCCAGTGCTCGGCGGAGGCTCCCGAGCAGCCCGGTACGCCTGCCGCCAGCGCCGTGGTCAGCCTGCGCAGCACGCTCTCCGTCGAGGTGTCCTCGCCCAACCGGCCCAGCGCGGCCAGGTCACGGGCGAGCCCGGGAGTGATCATCGCGGTCGATTCCATAGCGATAACGCTCTACCCCCATATAGCAGTCAATATCCCGAGTGGCGTAGCGTCAGAGGGTGACCATGCCGGACCTCGAACACGCGCTGGACGCGCTGGCCGGGCGCGTCTCGTCGCTGCGTGAGGCGAGGACCGCCTATCCCGCCGACCTCGCGCCCACCCTGGATGCCGCCCTCGCCGAGCTCGACACGGCGGTGGAGCTGCTGGCCGAGGCCCGCGAGGAGCTGCGCAAAGGCGGCAAGCGGGCCGGGGGCAAGAAGGACGGCGCGCAGCGGGAGCTGAAGCTGCTGCGCCAGGTGTTCCGGGCGTTCCCCGTGCCGGTGATCGTGCTGGACGGCGGCGGCGTGGTCAGGCGGATCAACCCGGAGACCTCGCGCATGCTCGGCAGTCCCGACGGCTACCTGGTGGGCCGCTCGTTCCCGCTGCTCGTGGACGTGTCGCGGCGGGCGGCGTTCCGGTCCCATCTGACGTCGGTGCTGCAGACCGGGCAGCCGTCGGCGTTCGAGACCCGGCTGGCGCATCAGGGGCGCACCCACACGGTGCAGGTGGCGCTGACCCGGCTGACCATGCCGGGCGAGCCGCAGCAGATGGTGGCGGCCGTGGCGCTGCCGACCGAGGTGCAGCTGCCGGAGCCGGGCGGGCGGCGCCCGGAGCAGTCCGACGGCGCGCTGCTGATCGCGGCGGCCAAGCGGCATGATCTGCTGGTCAAAATGGGCAGGCTGCTGCTCGACGAGCAGGCGCTGCTGCGTCCCGTCGCGGTGGCGCGGGCGACCAGGCTGCTGGCGGCCGAGTGGGCGGACTGGGTGATCGCGGACCTGGTACGCGACGGGCTGCCGCGCCGGTCGGTCGTCGTGGGGCCGAAAGACCATCCGGTCGGCGAGCTCGTACGCCAGGTCGAGGCGGCCGACCCGGCAGCCAGCCAGGTGGTGCTGCAGGTGCTGGAGCGGGGCTCCGGCGTGGTGCAGGAGATGGTGGACGACGAGACGCTGCTGGGCTTTTGCACCGACGGGCCCGTGCTGACCGCGATGGGGGCGGGCTCGATGGTGTGCGTGCCGATCGGGACCGGCGACGGGGCCCTGACGCTGGTGCGCACGCACGACAAGCAGCCGTACACGCTGGCGGACCTGGCCGTGTTCCAGGAGGTGGGGCTGCAGCTGGGGCTGGCGGTACGCACGCAGAGCAGCTACCAGAGCCGGTCGCGGGCCGCGGACGCACTGTCGGCGAGTGTCGCGCCGCGCAGCCTGCCCGATGTGCCCGGCTACGAGGCGGCGGCCGTCTACCACCCGGGCTCGTCGGTCGGCGCGGAGTTCTACGACGTGTTCCCGATCGCGAAAGGGTGGGGATTCGCGCTGGGCGGCGCGGCCGGCAAGGGCGAGGAGGCGGCGTCGGTCAGCGCCATGGTGCGCGGCGGCCTGCGCGTGCTGAGCGTCTGGGAGTCCGATCCCGACCTGGTGATGCGCAAGGTCAACGAGGCCCTGGTGGCGCAGGGCACCGGCATGTTCGTCATGGCAGTCGCCGGGTTCGTACGCGGTCGCGAGATCCGGCTGTCGTCGGCCGGCCACCATCCCGCCATGCTGCTGCAGCCTGACGGCGGGGTGCGGTACGCGGCGGGCGGCGGCGTGCCGCTGGGCATCGCGCCCGAGGCGGAGACCGAGGTGCAGACGTTGACGGTGTGCCCTGGCGAGACGCTGGTGTTGTACTCGGAGGGGCTGATTTCCTCCAGGAACGAGCGGGGCGAGCCCTACGGCGAGGAGCGCCTGGCGGACGTGCTGGGCCGGTGCGCGGGCCAGGCCCCGTCCACCGTGGTCAAGGCGGTGGAGTCGGACCGGAACGCGTTCTCCGGCGGCCAGGTTTGGGATGAGATCGTGGTGTTCGCCCTCCGAGGTGTCTGATCTGTAGGGGTTTGCGAAGGGCGTAAACCTGGGTATCGTCGTAAACGTAGACCTATGTGCCTAAGACGCAGGCACACCTTAAACGCTTTCCACGCTGCTGAGGTGTGCCATGAATATCGCGATCGTCGCATCCGCCGGGGGAAACCAGCGCCACCGCATCCTCGCCGTCGCACGCGAGCTGGGGCGCGAGCACCACGTCACCATCTACTCCCGCCGTGACAACGCCGAGGGCAAGCCCAAGACGCGGGTGGCCCCGGGGGTCACACTGGAGCAGCTCGAGGTGGGGCCGCCCAAGGACCTTCCTGCCGACGACGTGGTGCCGTACCTCAACGACCTCGGCGACACCTTGATGCGGCGATGGAGCCAAGACCGTCCTGATGTGATCCATGCCCATACCTGGACCTGGGGGCTGGCCGCCGTGGCCGGCGCCAAGGGATTGGCGGTGCCCGTCACGCAGACGTTCCACCATGTCGACGCGGAGCACCAGGACGTGGAGCGGGCGCTCGGCCGCAGGGCCAACGCGGTCATCGCCGGCTCGGGCGACGAGGAGTCGGCGCTCATCCGGCTCGGCGTGCCGCGCGGCAACATCGCGATCGTCCCCTACGGCGTCGACACCGAGCGCTTCCAGCGGCGCGGCCCGGTTGCCACCCGCGGCTCGCGCAAGAGGCTGCTGCACGTCGGCCCGCTCACGCCGGAGCGCGGCGCGCCCACCATCGTGCGGGCGCTGCAGGGGCTCTCCGACGTCGAGCTGGTCATCGCCGGCGGGCCCGAGCCCGAGGACCTCGAGAACGACAAGGACGCGCGCCGGCTGCGCGCCCTGGCCGAGCAGCTCGGCGTCGCCGACCGCGTGACGTTGCTGGGCCAGGTGAAGCGGCCGGCGGTGCCGAAGCTCATGCGCAGCGCGGACGCCGTGGTGTCGGTGCCGCGCGAGGCCGTCACCGGGATCGTCGCGCTGGAGGCCATGGCCTGCGGCGTGCCCGTGATCGCCTCGGCCGTCGGCGCCCACCTGGACTCGGTCATCGACGGCGTCACCGGCCTGCTCGTGCCGCCGGACCGGCCGGCGCGTACCGCGCGGCTGGCCCGCGAGCTGCTGTGGGACCCGACCCTGCGGACCGCGCTCGGGTACGCGGGCGCCGACCGGGCCCGCTCGCGTTACTCCTGGGAGCGGGTGAGCCAGGAGCTGGTACGGGTCTACGAGGCGGCCTGCGCCTGACCCCCTCCGCGAAACGGCCCCGGCTCTGCCGGGGCCGTTTTTCCGTGGCCGGAACGGGCGGCGTGTGCGAGGGTGGCGCGCATGGAGATCGATGAGGCACGGTCGCTGGCACAGGCGCTCAAGAAGCTGCTGCACGAGGCCGCCACCATGATCGACGAGTCCCGGCCCACGCCCGAGCTGGTGGCGAGGGTGACCGGGCACGTGGGCTGCGCGCTCAAGGACCTGGTCTGCGTCACCCAGCGCTTCAACGGCTGGGAGCACGCCGGCCTGCAGCGCGGCGTGGACGCGTACCTGCGGGCCCGGGGCGGGGCGGACTGGTTCGGGGTGTCGGGGCAGGGCCGCGAGCACAACGACACGATCGACATCCTGTCCACGGCCGCGCGCGGCTTCGAGATGTACGAGATCGGCGCCGTCGACTACGCCACCGCGGCCGTCGGCCCGGACGAGTCGGTCGAGGTGGTGAACTTCGGCCTGGTGCTGACGTCGGCGCCGGACGGCTCCCCCATCGTGGTCGGCCTGCGCGGACCCTCCGACAGGTACGTCGGCGAGGGCTGCCGGGTGGAGGTGATCGCGGCCTCCCGCGCGAGCGCCACCGCCGCCAGGGAGGAGATCGAGCGGCTGACGCGGCGCCACGACGTGCTCCGGGGCCAGATCCTCACGTTCGGCGTCTCCGAGCACATGGGCAACAACCTGGTGTCGTTCCTGCCGCGCCCGTCGCTCGCCCCGGAGGAGGTGATCCTGCCGGACGGGGTGCTGGAGAGGATCGAGCGGCACGTGGTCGGCATCGGCCGCAACGCCGAGGCGCTGGTGGCCCGCGGCCAGCACCTCAAGCGGGGCCTGCTGCTGCACGGCCCGCCCGGCACCGGCAAGACCCACACCGTGCGCTACCTGATGGGGCGCATGCCGGGCGTGACGGTCGTGGTCATGGCCGGCACGGCAGTGGGCGCCATCTCGGAGGCGGCGGCGCTGGCCCGGCGGCTGCAGCCGTCCATCGTGGTCGTGGAGGACGTGGACCTCGTGGCACACGACCGCCGTTTGTCCATGGAGGGCAGCCCGCTGCTGTTCACGCTGTTCGACGCGATGGACGGGATCGGCGCCGACGCGGACGTCACGTTCGTGCTCACCACGAACCGGGCCGAGGTGCTGGAGGAGGCCCTGGCCAACCGGCCGGGCCGGGTGGACCTGGCCGTGGAGGTGCCCAGGCCGGACGCGCGCTGCCGGGCCGCGCTGCTGCGGCTCTATGGCGGCGACCTGCTGCCGGAAGGGGATCTGGAGCCGCTGGTGTCCAGGACCGAGGGCATGACGGCCTCGTTCTTCAAGGAGCTGCTGCGGAGGGCGGTGCTGGCGGGCCTGGCCGCGGACGGCTCCGCGGAGCGGTTGTCGGCCGAGCATCTGTCGCAGGCGCTGGAGGAGATGCTGCGCGACCACGAGGCGCTGACCCGCTCCCTGCTCGGAGCCCGGGATCCCATGGGCCCTGCGCTGGATGAGATGAATGGGCTGTTACCGGAGTGAAATTTTTGCTTCTATGGGGCGCATGCTCAGACGCAGTTCGATCACGGCCGCGGCGGCGCTCCTGAGCGTCGCCGCGCTTCCCCAGACCGCGCAAGCACACACGTGGGGCGCCCCCGTCCTCGTCGAGAACTTCAACGGCTCGTCCATCAACACGGCCAAGTGGATGATCTACCACTCCCCCACTGCCGAGCGGAATCCCCGCACGGGCCGGGCGGCAAGCGTGTCGAACGGCGTGCTGCGCCTCAAGGGCGGCATGTACGGCGGCAAGGACCTGTCGGGCGGCGTGGCCACCCGGCACGCGCAGAAGTACGGCCGGTGGGAGGTCAGGTTCCGGGCCGAGGCGGGCGCCGGTTACACGCCGGTGGCACTGCTGTGGCCGACGGCGCAGGGCCAGGGCGGCGGCTACGCCGAGGTGAACTTCGCCGAGATCGTGGACCCGAAGCGGCAGGGCGGCGGCATCTTCGTGCACGGCGGTCAGGGCCAGGCCCAGCGGCAGTTGCGGGCGGACTTCACCCGCTGGCACACGGTGGCCGTGGACTGGCTGCCGGGGCGGCTGACGTTCTGGCTGGACGGCAGGAAGGTGTGGGACTACCGCGGCGCGTACGTGCCCGACGGCGGCCGGATGGGCCTGGCGCTGCAGAACGACGTGGTGTGCGAGCCCCGCTGCCGGGACGCCTCGACGCCGGCCACCGTGTCGATGTACGTCGACTGGGTGAAGGTCTACAAGCCGTCCTGACCGAGCAGCCTGGCGGCCTTGAGCCCCAGGTGCACGGCCAGGCGGTCGTCGCCGTCCGACAGGTCCCGGTGGGTGAGGCGCTCGGCCTTGCCCAGCCGGTAGTAGAGCGTCTGCCGGTGGATGCCGAGCTCGGCGGCCGCCTTCTGGGCGTGGCCGCCGCGGTCGAGGTAGACCTCCACGGTCTGGGCCAGCTCCGCGTCCAGGGCCGCGGTCTCGGCCGCCAGCTCGCGCAGGTCCGGCCGACCGAGACGGGCCAGCAGGCGGTGCACGCCCAGGTCCTCCCAGCGGGCGACGGGAGCGTGCCGCGGGAAGTGCTCGGCGATGCGCAGCGCCTGGCGGGCCTCGCGCCAGCTCAGCCAGGCGTCGGCCGGGTCGGTCCGGGGGGCGCCGAGGCCGGCCGCGGTGCCGTACGCGCTCTGGACCGTCTGCGCCACCTCGCCGGCCAGATGGGCGGGCGCCAGGAGGGCGACCGGTGAGCCGGGGCGGGCCAGGACACCGCGCGGAAGCGTCCAGAGTGCGGCGAGGCGTTCCTGCGACTCGCGTACGGCGATGGCCGTGACCGGCCCGGGCACCTCGATGGAGGCGCCCGCGCGTTCCTCCGGGTCGGGTGAGAACAGCGCGAGCAGGTCGCGCCCGAGGTCGCGGCGGCTCCTGGCCTCCTGGGCGAGCGCGGCGGCGGCCCTGGCCACAAGCGGCGCGGCCGAGCGCAGCCGCTCGTCGGTGAGCGCGCCCGAATCCAGCAGCCACAGGTAGCCGTAGACGACGTCGCCGTGCCGCAGCGGCCAGCACACCCTGGCCAGGACCTTGAGCGCGGCGTCGCCGGGGATCCTGACCGGGCCTTCGGCCCTGGCGATGCCGTAGCGCTCGAAGTAGTCGCGCACCTCGCCGGTGGCGCGCCTGCGCAGGATGGACTCCTGGCGGACCGTGTCGATGTCGCCGTGCTGCGCGCCGTAGGCCAGCAGCCGGAACGTGCGGTCCTCCAGCGTCGCGGACGCCCCCAGCCGGGCGGCGATCTCGTCGACGAGCTCTTGGAGGTCAGCCGAGTCGTACATTTGTACAACAGCCTGCCACACGCCGCGTTACGCACGTCGATGGCCCCCTCTGAGCTGCGTTTTTAGACTGAGCACATGCTCGGTCAACTGCTGCTCGCCGCCTCCGGGAGCGGTGTCGTACGTCGTGCCGTGTCCGGCTTCCCGCTCACCAGGAAGGTGGTCCAGCGGTTCGTCGCGGGCGAGACCGCCGGGGAGGCCCGCGCCGCCGTCGAACGGCTGCGTGACGCCGGACTGTCGGTCACGATCGACCACCTCGGCGAGGAGACGCGGGACGCGCGGGCCGCCGAGGCCACCGCGGACGCCTACATCACCCTGCTGACGGCGCTGCGGCCGCTGGAGCTGGGCGCCGGGGGCGAGGTGTCGGTGAAGTTGTCGGCCGTCGGGCAGCGGCTCGACGAGACGATGGCGCTGGAGCACGCCCGCGAGATCTGCGCCGCCGCCGCGGCGAACGGCTCGGCCGTCACGCTCGACATGGAGGACCACACCACGGTCGACTCCACGCTCGGCATCCTGCGCAAGCTGCGCGAGGACTACCCGTCGACGGGCGTGGCGATCCAGGCGTACCTGTTCCGCAGCGAGGAGGACTGCCGCGACCTGGCGGCGGAGGGCTCCCGGGTGCGGCTGGTCAAGGGCGCCTACCGCGAACCCGCCTCGGTCGCGCACCAGGGGAAGACCGCCGTCGACAAGGCGTACGTGCGATGCCTGCGGATCCTCATGGCGGGGAAGGGTTACCCCATGGTGGCGACGCACGACGACCGCATGATCGCGATCACGGAGCTGCTCGCC
This sequence comes from Nonomuraea polychroma, assembly GCF_004011505.1. Taxonomy (NCBI): domain Bacteria; kingdom Bacillati; phylum Actinomycetota; class Actinomycetes; order Streptosporangiales; family Streptosporangiaceae; genus Nonomuraea; species Nonomuraea polychroma. The sequence continues at coordinate 2,275,541 of NZ_SAUN01000001.1, read as the reverse complement.
GACCGGTACGGGCGGACGATCGGCGACCACGAGTTCCAGATGCTTTATGGAATCCGGACCGACCGGCAGGAGGCCCTGGCCGGGGCCGGTCACACGGTCCGCGTCTACGTCCCGTACGGCGACGACTGGTACGGCTACTTCATGCGCCGCCTGGCCGAGCGCCCGGCCAACGTCGCCTTCTTCCTTCGTGCCCTTGGGGGTAAGTAATGGATGCCATCAGCAATGTCCCCGTTCCCGCCAACGAGCGGGTGTACGGCTACGCGCCGGGCAGCGCCGAGCGCAGCGCGCTGGAGGACCGCGTCAAGGAACTGGCCGGGGCGTCGATCGACCTCACCATGACCATCGGCGGCGAGCAGCGGCTCGGCGGCGGCGTGCCCATCGACGTGGTGCAGCCGCACAACCATGCCTCCGTCCTGGGCCGTACCAACGACGCTACGGCCCAGGACGTGCGGGACGCGATCTCGGCCGCGCGGCAGGCGGCTCCCGCGTGGCGGGCGCTGTCGTTCGACGAGCGGGCGGCGGTCTTCCTCAAGGCGGCCGACCTGCTGGCCGGGCCGTGGCGGGCGACGCTCAACGCGGCCACGATGCTGGGCCAGTCGAAGTCGGCGTACCAGGCGGAGATCGACTCGGCGTGTGAGCTGATCGACTTCCTGCGGTTCAACGTGGCCTACGCCCGGCAGCTCTACGCCGAGCAGCCGGCCTCGTCGCCCGGCGTGTGGAACAGGATGGAGTACCGGCCGCTCGAGGGGTTCGTGCTCGCGATCACGCCGTTCAACTTCAGCGCCATCGCCGGAAATTTGCCGACATCCGCCGCTTTGATGGGGAATGTCGTCATCTGGAAGCCGTCGCCGACGCAGCAGTTCGCCGCGCACTTCACGATGCGGCTGCTGGAGGCGGCCGGGCTGCCGCCCGGCGTGATCAACATGGTCACCGGCAACGGGCAGGCCATCTCCGAGGTGGCCCTCGCGCACCCCGAGCTGGCCGGCATCCACTTCACCGGCTCCACGGCGACGTTCCAGCACCTGTGGCGCACGGTGGGCGAGAACATCGCCTCCTACCGCGGCTACCCGCGCATCGTCGGCGAGACCGGCGGCAAGGACTTCGTGGTGGCCCACCCGTCCGCCGACCCAGGCGTCCTCACGACGGCGCTGATCAGGGGCGCGTTCGAGTACCAGGGACAGAAGTGCTCGGCGGCCTCCCGGGCGTACGTGCCGCGCTCGGTCTGGAACCGGATGCGTGACGACTTCGTCGCCACCACCGAGTCGCTGACCGTGGGTGACGTCTCCGGCGACCTGTCGACGTTCATGGGCGCGGTCATCGACGACCGGGCGTTCGCCAAGCACAAGGCGGCCATCGACCGGGCGCGGGCGGCCTCGAACATCGACGTCCTCACCGGCTCGTACGACGACAGCGTCGGATATTTCGTGAAGCCGACCATCCTGGAGTGCGCCGACCCTGCCGACGAGATCTTCGTCAAGGAGTACTTCGGCCCGATCCTCGGCGTGCACGTCTACGAGGACCGCGACTTCGACCAGGTGCTCGACCAGATGGAGGGCATCGCGCCGTACGCGCTGACCGGGTCGATCATCGCGCAGGACCGCTACGCCATCGCCGCCGCCTCGGAGCGGCTGCGCTTCGCGGCGGGCAACTTCTACGTCAACGACAAGCCGACCGGCGCGGTCGTGGGGCAGCAGCCGTTCGGCGGCGCCCGCGCGTCGGGCACCAACGACAAGGCGGGCTCGATCTTCAACCTGATCCGGTGGGTGAACGCCCGCACGATCAAGGAGACGTTCGTCCCGCCCACCGACCACCGTTATCCGCACATGGGCTGATTCCCGCCTGGTCACCGAGAGCCTCCGGGTCCTGCCCCCGGGGGCTCTCGGCGTTCGCTGAGGCTGATCTTTCCCGGACGGCAGGCGTTCAATGCCCCGGCCCCGGGTGGCACCTGGGTCGTTCCCGGCGAGCAGGACCTTTGGCGTAATGTGCAATACCTGTGTCGTTGACGCCATCCCGGGGTCGCGACCAGCATGAAGGCATGCATCGGCGGGTCCTGATCGTTGTCTTCCCCGGTTTCCAGCTGCTCGACATGGCCGGTCCTGCCGACGTGTTCGCGACGGCGGACCTGCTCGTGTCCGAGGGCGGGTACCGGGTGGAGGTGGCGTCCCCGCGCGGGGGCGCCGTCCCGGCCGGGAACGGCCTCGAGGTCACCGCGGCGGTGCTCGGTGAGGTCGAGGGCCCCGTCGACACGCTGCTCGTGGTGGGCGGCCTGACCATGCCGGCGCAGGTGAAGGACGAGAAGCTGGTCGGGGGCATCGCCAGGCTGGCGGGCACGGCGCGGCGCGTGGCCTCGGTGTGCAACGGCGCCTTCCTGCTGGCCGAGGCCGGGCTGCTGGACCACCGGCGGGCCACCACGCACTGGCTGGCCGCCCACGACCTCCAGTCCCGGTACGCGTGCGTCGAGGTGGACGCCGATCCTCTCTACATCGAGGACGGCCACGTGTGGACCTCGGCGGGTGTGCTGTCCGGCGTGGACCTCGCACTCGCGCTGGTGGCCCGGGACCACGGTCACGAGCTGGCGCGTGACGTCGCCTGCGGGCTCGTGGTGTACCTGCACCGGCCGGGCGGGCAGAGCCAGTTCAGCATGCCGATGCGGACGCTGACGCCGCGCAGCGAGCCGCTGCGGGAGCTCCAGGCGTACATCGACGCCCATCCGGAGGCGGACCTGAGCGTGCCCGCGCTCGCACTGCGCGCGGGGATGAGCGAGCGCCACTTCTCCCGCGTCTTCACGCAGCAGACGGGCCTGTCCCCCGGCCGGTACGTCGAACGCAGCCGGGCCGATGCCGCCAGGCGGCTCCTGGAGGTCACCGACCACCCGCTCGACACGGTGGCCAGGGAGTCGGGGCTCGGCACACCAGAGACCCTCTACCGCGTCTTCCGACGCCACTGGCGGATCTCACCCGGCGATCACCGTCGCCGCTTCCAATCGAAGGAGAAGTAGCCATGCACGTGGCCATCCCGCTCTATCCCCGTTTCACCGCGCTCGACGTGGTCGGCCCGTACACGGTGCTGGCCTTCGCACCCGGCTGGACGGTCACGCTCGTCGCGGCGCAGGCCGGGCCGGTGACCGACGACCAGGGCAGCCTCACCCTCACCGCCACGGCCTCGTACGCGGATGTGGGCCGCCCCGACCTGATCGTGGTGCCGGGCGGCCCGGGGACCCTCGAGGCGATGTCCGACGAGGCGCTGCTGGCGTGGATCCGGCAGACCCACGAGCACACCCGGTGGACGACCTCCGTCTGCAGCGGCTCGCTCCTGCTCGGGGCCGCCGGACTGCTGGAGGGTCTGGAGGCGACCAGCCACTGGGCCGTCCTGGACATGCTCCGGCAGGCCGGGGCGGAGCCGGTGAGCGAGCGCGTGGTGACCCAGGGCAAGATCGTGACCGCCGCGGGTGTGTCGGCGGGGATCGACATGGCGCTGACGCTGCTGGGGCAGGCCACCGACGTGGCGACTGCGCAGGCCGTGCAGCTGGCCATCGAGTACGACCCGCAGCCGCCGTTCCACGCCGGATCTCCGAAGAGCGCGCCGGAAGGAACGTCCGAGCGCGCGCTCAAGCTCATCGTCTGAGGCGCGATCGCCTGGGGCGCGTCTCGGGCGGCTCCCACCGCGAATCGCGGCATCGCCCTTGATCGCACTGGACGTGTATCTTCGGGAACCATGTTCCGCCCTCTACACGCTGGCGAGCCGACCCGGCTGGGTGACTACCGCATCGTGGCGGGCCTCGGTGAGGGCGGGCAGGGTGTGGTCTACCTGGCCGAGAACGCCTCGGGCGAGCGGGTGGCGGTCAAGGTGCTGCACGCCAGGCTGGCGGGGAGCAGCGAGGCGCGCGAGCGGTTCTTACGCGAGGTGGACGCGGCCATGCGGGTGGCGGCGTTCTGCACGGCCCGCGTGCTGGACGTGGCGGTCGACGGCGACAGGCCCTACATCGTGTCGGAGTTCGTCGACGGCTTGTCGCTGGAGAATTCCGTCCGCGAGCACGGACCCAGGTCGGGCGGCGCGCTCGACCGCATCGCGGTCAGCACGGCGACCGCGCTCGCGGCGATCCACCGGGCCGGGATCGTCCACCGCGACTTCAAGCCGTCCAACGTCCTGCTGGGCTCCGACGGCCCCCGAGTGATCGACTTCGGCATCGCGCGCGCGATCGACCTCACCGCCACCGGCGGCTCGGTGGGCACCCCGGCGTACATGGCTCCCGAGCTGATCCACGGTGAGCCGGCGCAGCCCGCGTCCGACGTGTTCAGCTGGGCGGTGACCGTGGGCTTCGCCGCCACCGGGCGCCCGTCCTTCGGCCAGGACACGCTGCCCGCGGTGATGTACCGCATCCTCAACGCCCAGCCGGATCTGGACGGAGTCTCCGAGCCCCTGCGCGCCCTTCTCGCCCGCTGCCTGGCCAAGGCGCCGCAGGAACGCCCCACGGCAGCCGAGGTCCTCCACCTCCTCCTCGGCCACGGCCAGACCTTGACCAAGCCCGTCGGCGGTGACCCGGCCGCTCACCCGATCGGAGCTCCCCCGGCCGGGGATCCTCAGGCCGGGGTGACACCCGCTTGGGCGCCTTCTGCCGGCATGCCGCCGGCCGCGCCGACCTCCGCCTGGCCCTCCGGGACACCCGCTCCAGGAACGCCGCCCACGGGTGGCGCTCCGCCCGCCGTCCTCATCACAGACCATCGCCGCCGGAAGCGGTCCAGGCTCCTGGTGGCGGGCTCGGCCGCCGCCGTGGCGGTGCTGGTGAGTGTGATCGTGGTGGCCCTGCAAGGAGGGAACGACTCCACGGCGACACCCACGCCCTCGGCGAAGACGGGCATGACGTCGGCGACGGCCGGCGTCGGCGCCCGGCCGTACGGCAGGCTGGTGGCGAAGGCCACTCTCGGCGGCGAGGTGAACACCCTGGCGGTGAGCACCTACGGCGGACAGCGAGCGGTGCTGGCCGGCAGCACCAAGGGCGTGGCCAAGGCGTGGAAGTTCGATACGCGCCCCAGCGAGCTGACCACATTGAAGAACTCCGGCGGCGAGGAGACGCGCGCCGCCATCGACGTGGGCGAGGTGGACGGTCAGGCGGCCATGTTCCAGCGGCTGCAGAACGGTGGGGTCATCGTCTCCGGCGGGGAGAGCCTTGAGCCGCTCGGCCCCACCTACAGAGGCCACCAGAAGATCGTCTACACGATCGCCTCAGCCCAGGTGTCGGGCAAGACGGTCCTGGTCAGCGGCGACGAGGCCGGAAAGGTCCACGTGTGGGACCCGAAGACGGGCAAGGACTCCGGGCCCCAGCCCAAGACGGCGGGCGGCGACCCGATGTTCGGCGTCGCGACCGGCACGATGGACGGGCACCCGTTCGCGGTGACCGCGTCGGCCGACGACACCGCGCAGGTGTGGAGCCTGGAGACCGGCGCCCTGGGCGCCACCTTCCGCGGCCACACCGGTGACGTCTTCACCGTGGCGACCGCGGTGATGGACGGCCAGCCTCTGGGGATCAGCGGTGGTTCCGACCACAAGGTGCGCGTCTGGGACCTCCGCAACGGCCGGGAGATCACGTCGTTCTCCGGCCACGCGGCCGAGGTCGCCTGCCTGGCGGTGGGCCGGGTCAAGGGTCGCGCGATCGTCGCCTCCGGCGGGTTCGACGGGACCATCCGTGTCTGGGACCTGCGCAGCGGCAAGCCGATCGGCGACCCGCTGAAGTCTCCCGGCGGGCGCGTCTACTCGGTCGTGATCGCCGAGGACGACGGGGAGTCCTGGCTGGCCGCGGGCGACGTCACGGGAAACGTCACAGGATGGAGCCTCGGCCCAGCCTCCCCGTAGAGCAGTCCGGCCGCGAACGTGCCCGCCATGCTCGAGCCGGATCATGAGCCGGGCGATGTGGTCTCGCCCGGCGTGCCCCGGCCGGCTCCCACCGGCAGCACGTCGAAGTGGATGACCACACGCCCGAGCGACGGATCGCGGGGAGCAGGCGACTCCACCTCCCTGCGGTCCGACAGCGCCCGGTACCTCTCCAGCACCGCGAACACCTCGTCCCGCAGTTCCCCGGTCTCCTCGGGCGTGAGCCGCAGCGACCGCCGCCCGAACCCGCTCACCCGCACCCACTCCTCGGGTGCCCCCGCCTCCTCCTCGCGCCACCGGGCCAGTTCCTCGCCGCGCTGGCGCACCAGGTCGTCAAGCAGGAACTCCAGCGCGCTCGCCGTCTCGGGATCGGAATCCGGCTCGCCGTACGAGAAGCCTCCGGGTGTGATGCGCCAGTACTTCTCCTTGCCGCGCCCCATCTCCGGCACGACCTCGATCATGCCGTGCCTGGCCAGCTCTCTGAGGTGGTAGCTGGTCGCTCCCGTGTTCTGGCCGAGCAGTGCGGCGAGCCGGGTGGCCGTGGACGGCCCGTGTTCGTCCAGCAGCTCGTAGATCCGCAGTCGCAGGGGGTGCGCGAACGACTTCAGTGCGTTCGTGTCGAGCGTACGGGCGGAGAAGCTCTTGCCTTGCGTCACTATGCAAGCCTATCTTTGCAAAGAAATCTATGCACACTTTCTTTTGTATATGTCTAACCTAGTGGAGTGAGCCGTGTCCCGTCTCGGGCGGTCGTTCTCTTTCCTGTGGTCGTCCACCGCGCTGTCCAACCTCGCCGACGGTGTGCTGAAGATCGGCGCGCCCTTGCTGGCCGTGTCGATGACCCGCTCCCCCACCCTGGTCTCGCTCGTGGGCGCCGCCGCCACCCTGCCGTGGCTGCTGCTGGCGCTGCACGCGGGCGCGATCGCCGACCGGGCCGATCGCCGCCGCGTCATGGCGGTGGCCAACGCCGCCCGCGCCGCGATCCTCGCCGCCGTCGCTCTCCTGGCGGCGCTCGGCCGGCTGGACCTGTGGGTGCTGCTCGTCGCCGTGCTGGCGGCCGGTGTGACGGAGGTCTTCGCCGACCTGTCCGCGCAGTCCATCCTTCCCATGACGGTGACCGCCGACCGCATCACGAAGGCCAACGGCCGCGTCTCCAGCGCCCAGATGATCGGCAACGACTTCATCGGCGCCCCCGTGGCCGGGCTCCTGGTCGGGGTGCTGCCCGCCGTCGTCTTCGGCGCCCCGGCCCTGCTGTACGCCGCCGCGGGGCTGCTCCTGCTGGGCATGCGGGGCACGTACCGGCTGCCCGATCCCGGTTCCGCGCGCGGCCCGCTGCGCCGCGACATCGGCGAGGCGCTGCGTTACCTGTGGTCCCATCGCGTGCTGCGGAGCCTGGCGATCTCGGCGGGCCTGCTCAACCTGGCCAATGCCGCATACTTCGCCGTCTTCGTCCTGTGGGCGGTGGGCGACGGGTCGATGATGGGGCTGGAGCCGGGCGAGTACGGCCTGATGACCACGGCCTTCGCCGTCGGCGCGGTGTTCGGGTCCGTGCTGGCCGGCCGGGCCGCGGGGATCTTCGGCGACTTCCGCACGGTGGTGGGCGCGTGGCTGGTCAGCAGCCTCCTGCTCCTGGCCCCCGTGATCATGCCGTCCCCCTGGGCGCTCTACCCGACCGCTGTCTTGTGGGGCCTGGTGGGAGCCGGGGGCAACGTGCTGGTGATCTCCATCCGGCATCGGCTGATCCCGGCGGAGCTGCTCGGCCGGGTCAATTCGGCCTACCGGCTCCTCGGGATGGGCGGGATGCCCCTGGGGGCGGCGCTCGGTGGCGTCGTGGCCGAATTCGCGGGCATCGCGGCCGTCCTCCTGGGCGCGGCAGGCGTGTGTCTGGCGGCTGTCGGACTGGTGTGGCGCGCGTTGTCGGAACGAATTTCTAAGCCGCTGACCAGCGCACCCATACTTTCCGACATATCCGGATCACGTTAGTCACCCTAGACACTGTGCTGAAGTGACATGATTATCCCCGAGCTTGAGGGGATGGTATGCGGAAGATCGGCGGACGGTACCTCCTGAATGAGGAGGCCGGTCGTGGGGGTATGGGAGTCGTCTGGCGTGCGTTCGATCAGCTCCTCCACCGTACGGTGGCACTCAAGGAGCTGACCTTGGCCGGTGAGGTCGAGATGGTTCGCCGCCGGGTGCTGCGTGAGGCCAGGATGGCCGCCGGGCTGACGCACCCCAATATCGTCACAGTGCACGACCTGATCGAAGAGGGCGGCAAGCTCTGGATCGTCATGGAGTACCTCGACGGGCTCTCGTTGCACCAGTTGCTGTCTCAGGTCGGCACGCTGCCGGCGCAGTCGGTGGCCGCGATCGGGCAGCACCTGCTCGCCGCGCTGCGCACGGCCCACCAGGCCGGGGTGCTGCACCGCGACGTGAAGCCCGCCAATGTCATGCTGACCGGCGACCGGGTGGTGCTGACCGACTTCGGCATCGCGACGGCCGAGGGCGACATCCGGATGACGACGTCGCGGCGGCTGCGCGGCACGCCTGCCTTCATGGCGCCCGAGCGGCTCCACGGCGGGCCCGCCAGCAAGGAGGCCGACATGTGGTCCTTCGGCGCCACCCTCTACAGCGCCGTCGAAGGCCAGCCGCCTTATCCCGGTCAGGACGCCGCCACGGTGCTCGGCATGGCCAGGAGCGGCCCCTACCCGCCGCCCCGCCGGGCCGGGGTGATGCGCCCGCTGATCGAAGGGCTGCTGCACCACGACCCCGTGCGCCGGTTCACGCCGGAGCAGACGGCGGGGCTGCTGGCCGGCATGCGCGCCAGCTCGTTCCAGGCCGCCATCTGACCCGCCGACCCGACTCCCGGGTCGGCACCCACCACGCCCATCAAGCACCACTGGCGGCCACGAAGCTGCCCCACTGCGGGTGTCGCCCCACTGGCGCTACGGATCCCACGGAGCTGTCGGCCTCCCAGAGGCTTGTCCCGCTCCGGGGCCGAGGCCGGGCACGCCGCGGCCGGATTGAACCGAGCCGCACGCCAAGTCGGAGGGCCGAGCGCGGGGCGTGTGCTGGGGGCAGCCGCCGGGCTACGCCTTCTTGGCTCTTGCCTCGGCCTCGGCCGCGTCCATGGCCGCGGCCTCCTCCGGGGTCGGGGCGGTGCCGCCCAGGTGGGCGGGCTGCCACCACACCCCCGGCGGGATCTCCGGGTAGGTGCGCTGGGCCCGGTCCAGGAGATCCGACATGCGGGCGTGCAGGTCGGCGGTGTGCTGGTTGACGTCCTCGCCGCGTTTCGGGTGCATCGGCTCCCCCACCAGGATGGTGAGGGGCACATGCCGCTGCAGCAGCTTGCGCGGCCGGCCCTTCGTCCACAGCCGCTGGCTGCCCCACAACGCCACCGGGATGATCGGCGTGTTGGTGGCCTGGGCCATCCGGATCGCGCCGTTCTTGATCTCCTTGACGGTGAACGACCGGCTGATCGTGGCCTCGGCGAAGACGCCCACCACCTCGCCGGCCTTCAACATCCGCAGCGCCGTCGCGTACGATCCCGCACCCGCGCCCCGATCGACCGGGATGTGGTGCATGCCGCGCATCAGCGGCCCCGAGATCCGATGCTCGAACACGTCCTGCTTGGCCATGAACCGCACCAGCCGCTTCGACGGCAACGCGGCGAACCCGGCGAAGATGAAGTCGAGGTAGCTGATGTGATTGCTCACCAGCACCGCTCCCCCGGACCGTGGCACGTGCTCGGTCCCCTCCAGGTGGAAGCGGATGTCGAGCGCGCGAAACAAGGTCCGCGCGGCGGCGATAACCGGCGGGTACACGATCTCAGCCATGACCAGAAGGTAGCAGTCTCTTCAGGTTGCTCTGACGGTGGTCGGGAGACGGACCATGCCGCGTACGTTGCCGTGCGCGGTGCGCTTGATGCCCTCCTCGTGAATCTCGTAGCCGGGCGCGACGGATTTTGTCAACTCCTCCAGCGTCACCCGCGCCTCCAGCCGGGCCAGCGGTCCGCCGAGGCAGTAGTGGCGGCCGACGCCGAAGCTGATCGCCCGGGAGGTGTCACGGCTGAGGTCGTAGACGTCGGGATCGGGGAAGACCGACTCGTCCCGGTTGGCGGCGCCGATGAGCAGCCAGATCTTGGCGTCCTTGGGCACGAGCGTGCCGTGCAGCTCCGTGGGCTCGGTGAGGCGGCGGGCCAGTCCGTGGGCGGGGGTGTCGTAGCGCAGCGATTCCTCCACCCACGGCATGATCGCCCCGCCGAAGGCGGCGGCGCGCTGGTCCGGGTTGCGCCACGCCCAGTACCAGGCGGCGCTGAGCAGGTGTGTCGTGGTCTCCGAGCCGGCCCCGATCAGCAGGAAGATGAAGGCCACGATCTCCTCGTCGGTCAGCCCGCCGTTGGCCACGAGAGCCGAGATGAGGTCGTCATGCGGCGTGGTCCTGCGATCGGCGATGATCGAGGCGTAGTAGTCGCCGAAGGACAGGATGCTCTTGAGCCCGGCGTCGGCCATCTGGCCCTGCGGGTCGTACCTGACCAGGGTGTCGGACTTGCGGCGAATCTCGGCCCGGTCGGACGGCGGCACGCCCATCAGCTCGGAGATCACGTCGAACGGCAGCTTGGCCGACAGATCGCGGGCGAAGTCGAACGTGCCCTTCTCCAGGCCCTGCTCGATGTAGCCTCGGGCGATCTGCCTGATCATCGGCTCGAGTGCGGCAACCCGGCGCGGCGTGAAGGCGCGCGACACGATCGCCCGCATGCGGGTGTGCTCGGGCGGATCCATGGCCACGAACGACAGGAACGTCCGGGCGTGCGGCCCCCACGCGCCCGGATCGAGCATGGGACCGTGGTCGCTGGAATAGCGGGCGGAGTCGGTGAAGGCGGCGGAGACGTCGGCGTGCCGGGACAAGGCCCAGAAGCCGAGGTCCGGATTGTGGTAGATCGGCGCTTCCCGGCGTAACCGCGCGTAGACGGGGTACGGATCGTCGTTGATCGACGGATCGTACGGTGTGTAGACGACATCCACTCCGTACACGCTACGACGCTTGCGCCTTAGTGAAAACGGGCAGATCTTGGCAGCATGAAGAAGCTCATCAACACGGCCGACTCCGTCGTTGAAGACGCGTTGAACGGCATGGCCGCGGCCCACCCCTCGCTGCGGATCCGCGATCAGGTGGTCTACCGGGCCGAGGGCCCGCGCCCCGGCAAGGTCGGCCTGGTCTCGGGCGGCGGCTCAGGTCACGAGCCGCTGCATGCCGGGTTCGTCGGGTACGGCATGCTCGACGCGGCCTGCCCCGGCGAGATCTTCACCTCGCCCGTGCCCGACCAGATCATCGAGGCGACGAAGGCGGTGGACGGCGGCGCGGGCGTCCTGCACATCGTCAAGAACTACACCGGCGACGTGCTGAACTTCGAGATGGCCGCCGAGCTGGTCGAGGACGTCGAGGTGGCGAGCGTGCTGATCGACGACGACGTGGCCGTGCAGGACTCCCTCTACACGGCGGGCCGCCGCGGCACCGGCGCCACGCTGTTCGTGGAGAAGACAGCGGGGGCGCTCGCCGAGGAGGGCGCACCGCTGGCCGAGGTGGCCAGGGTTGCAAGCGAGGTGGACGAGCGCAGCCGATCGTTCGGGATCGCGCTGACCTCCTGTACGACACCGCACGCCGGCAAGCCGACCTTCGACCTGCCGGACAACGAGGTGGAACTGGGCATCGGCATCCACGGCGAGCCCGGGCGCCGGCGGGTGCCGATGGTGTCGGCGCGCGAGCTGGCCGGGGTCGCGATGGAGGCGATCCACGGTGACATGCCGCTCCACGGCGACCTGCTCGTCATGGTGAACGGCATGGGCGGCACGCCGCTCATGGAGCTGTATGTGGTGTTCGCTGAGGTGGCGGCGTTCATCAAGGGCAAGGGGGCGCGGGTGTCGCGTTCGCTGGTCGGCAATTATGTGACGAGCCTGGAGATGCAGGGCTTCTCGGTGACGGTCTGCCTGCTGGACGACGCGCTGACGCGCCTGTGGGACGCGCCGGTCGAGACGCCGGGGCTGCGCTGGGGGCGTTGATGGAGACCATGGACACCGCCTTCTTCGTGGCGTGGTTCGAGGAGGCGGCCAGGCTGGTACGCCGGGATCGCGACCGGCTGACGGACCTGGACGCCGCGATCGGCGACGCCGACCACGGCACGAACCTCGACCGCGGGCTCACCGAGGTGACCAAGGCGCTGGCCGAGTGGCCGCCGGACACGCCGGTGCAGGTGCTGACGTCGGCCGGGGCCACGCTGATCCGGAGGGTGGGAGGGGCTTCCGGGCCGCTGTACGGCTCGGTGTTTCGCCAGATGGGCAAGGCGCTGCGGGCGCCGGTGACGCTGGCGGGGTTCTCGGCGGCGTTCGAGGAGGGGGTCGTGGCGCTGGAGCGGCTGGGCAAGGCGGCTCTGGGTGACAAGACCATGGTGGACGCGCTGGCGCCGGCGTCCCGTGCGCTGGCGTTGGCCGTACGCGATGGTGTGGGGGTTCGGGAGGCGTTCGAGCAGGCGGCGCGGGCGGCGGCGGAGGGCGCTCAGGCGACGATCCCGATGCAGGCCCGCAAGGGCCGGGCCAGTTACCTGGGTGAGCGCAGCATCGGGCACGAGGACCCGGGTGCGGCGTCGGCGGCGTTGTTCATGGCCGCACTGGCCACCGTGGCGGCCTGATGCGCCGCCCTGCGCTCGTCCGGCTTCCGGCCAGTCCCTCGGCCCTCGGCCCTCCGGACCCCCATCTGCCCACCGGTCGGCGGCGGCGGCCTGCTCGCCGGGACCGGCCTGACGTCGGCCGGGGAGGTGGCGTGACGGCTCCCGGGCGGCGGCCCGCAACGACTGTCCCGTCCCGCCCATGGCGTCAGAGGGCCCTGGGGGCAAAGAAGCGCGGGCCGGCGGGGGCCGGGTGATGGTGGGACTCGTGCTGGTGTCCCACAGTGCGGGGCTGGCGACGGAGGCGGTGGCGCTGGTCCTGGGGATCGCCGGCAGGGAAGCGCCGGTGGCGGCGGCCGGCGGGACGGAGGACGGCAGGCTGGGCACAAGCCTCGATCTCATCGAGGCCGCGGTGCGGGCGGTCGATCAGGGTGACGGGGTGGTCCTGGTGCCCGATCTGGGCAGTTCGGTGCTGACCGCCCGCCTGGTGGAGGAGCCGGGGCGGGTGGTGGTGGCGGACGTGCCGTTCGTGGAGGGCGCGATCGCGGCGGCGGTGACGGCGGGCACCGGCGCTTCGCTGGCCGACGTGCTGGCCGCCGCCGAGGAGTCGCGTACCTACCGCAAGCTCTAGAGGCGCGCAGCGCACCCTTCCGGATTCGGCCAACCGTTCATCACCGATTCGCCATCTGCCGGGCTTAGCGTTTCGGCCCGACCCCCTTCGCCCCAGAAAGGACCGCGATGCGCCGTAGAGCCGCACGCTATGGATTGATGAGCGGGCTGGCCATGGCCTGCCTCGTCGCCGGACAGGTCGTGGTGGCCGCGCCGGTTCCGGCCGCCTCCGCACCGCTCTCGTCGGCTGACGAGCTCCCGCTCGGGCCGGCGTCGCTGGCGGAGCGACGTACCAGCCGCGAGGTCGCCCCCGGCGTCACCCACGTCGCGATCGAGCGCGGCCAGAGCTCCTCCGACGACTTCTGGACGGTCACGATCGGCGTGGCCACCACCGAGGCGGAGGCGGGCGAGCTGGAGCAGCGGATCCGCGCGGCCGGGCACGAGCCGCGGCGGGACCCCACCGCCGGCCCCTCGCCGCTCGGTCCTGGCGACCGGCCGCTCGGCTGGATGGTCCGGGTCGGCAGGCACGCCGATCAGCAGGCGGCGCAGGCGGCCGCGAACGATCTCGCGGCCAAGGGCGTCCGTGGCAGCGTCCAGTTCACCGGTGAGGACGGTCATGCGACGACCGGCCCCTGGTCGGCCGACGTCCTCGTCGTCGATCCGCGTCGCTTCCGCGGACGGCTCGGCTCCGAGCTGGCCACGCAGATCGTGCCGGGGCGGGAGACCACCAGTTCGATCGCCCAGCGCACCGGCGCGCTGGCCGCGGTCAACGGCGGCTTCTTCGTCATCTCCAGTGGCGACGGCGGCAAGCCGGGACCCGGGCTCGCCGGCACCGACGGCGACCTCGCCGGCATCTCCGTGGTCCGCGGCGACCTCGTCTCCGAAGCCGTCAACGGCCGCCCGGCGCTCGTCATCCCGTCCGATTCCGGAGCCGGGACCGCCGTGCGACGGCTCACGACGCGCCTGTCGGTACGGGCGGCGAACGGCGACCACCGCGAGGTCACGGGACTCAACCGGAAGCCCGGTCTGATCGTCAACTGCGGCGGCGTCGGGGCGGCCTACCCGATGGCGTTGCCGGCGCACGACTACACCTGCGGCAACGACAACGAGGTGATCGCGTTCACGCCGGTCTTCGGACCGGAGCTGCCGAAGGGCGAGGGCCATCAGGTGACGCTCGACGGGCGGGGCGTCGTCGTGGCCGTGCAGGACGGGCGGGGCGGCGTGATGCCGGCGCGGGGCACCGTTCTCCAGGCCACCGGCACGGGCGCCCAGTGGCTGCGCGATCATGCCCGCCGTGGCGAGCATCTGACGCTACGGCGTTCCATCGTCGACGCGGAGGGCGGTGCGTCGCAGCCGGTCCGGCCGCAGACCTCGATCGTCAACGGCGGGCCGCTGCTGCTGCGCCACGGTGCGGTGGCTCTCGACCCGGTTCGTGACGGATGGAGCCCGCAGGACATCGACGGCGCCGACCGTGGAGCCTTCTACAACGGCTGGTACCTGCGGCGGAACCCGCGTACGGCCGCGGGCGTCACCCGCGACGGAAAGATCATCCTGCTCACCGTCGACGGCCGCCGTCCCGCGCACAGCGTGGGGCTGAGCATTCCCGAGGTGGCGCAGGTCATGCGTGGCCTCGGGGCCGTCGAGGCGATCAATCTCGACGGCGGCGGATCGACGGCCATGGTCGTCGGCGGCGCGCTGCAGGGCGTGCCGAGCGATGCCACCGGCGAGCGGCCGGACGGGGATGCCATCGTCGTCCTCCCCTGAGCCGGCTTCGGCCCGTCGGCTTGATGGCCGTGAGAGGGCTTCGGCGCCCTCGTGGTCAGTGGCCCTTGAACGCCTCCTCCAGCCACCAGGAGCCGCGGTTCCTCGTGACCTTGGCGTGGACCAGCAGCGGGCGGTCCCGGCCGCCCTTGAGCCAGTCCGCCACGCCGGCCAGGTCGGCCGGCGTCGTGACGGTCACGGCGGCGAAGCCGTGACCTCGGGCGATGGCGGCGAGATCGGCGGGCGGGAACGTGACCGTGTCCAGTGGGTGACCGTGCGGGCCGAAGTGGTGCACTTCGGCCCCGTACGCCTCGTCGTCGTAGATCACGATCACCATCGGCAGGCCCAGGCGGACGACCGTCTCCAGCTCGGCGGCGCCCATGAGGGCGCCGCCGTCGCCGAGCGCGGCCACGGGCAGCCGGTCCGGCTGGGCCAGGGCGGCGCCGATCGCCGTCGCCAGGCCCAGCCCGATCGACTGGAACGCCTGCGTGAAGCAGAAGCCGCGTTCGTCCGGGATGTCGAGAAACATCGACGGGTATCCCATGAAATTTCCGGAATCGATGGAGAGGATGCGCTCGATCGGCAGCAGGTCGTCCAGGCCGATGGTGAGCGTCCTCGGGTCGATCCGGCCGCCGCCGCTCTCGTCCGCGTACGGCACGTCCCGCCAGCGGCCCTCGGCCTGGATGCGGCGGGCGAGCTCGGGCGACCGGTAACCCGCGGCGCCGGCCGGTCCGGCCCCTGTGGTGTCCGGCGCGACGCCCCCGGTGGTGAGCTGCGCAGCCAGGGCGGTTGCGACGGCTGCCACGTCGCCCGTCACGCCCAGATCCACGGGCACATGTGCGCCGAGCGCTGACCGGTCGAGGTCGACCTGCGCCACCTTCCCGTCCTGCGGGATGAGCGAGCCGTGGCGGGTGGTCCACATGTTGAGCGCGCAGCCCCACCCGACGACCAGGTCCGCGCCGCGGATCAGCTCGGCGGCGAGCGGGGTCGCGAAGCCGCCGCTCACGTCCAGGTCCCATGGGCTGCCGCGGAACAGCCCTTTGGCCACGGCCGAGGTGGCCAGCA
The DNA here is from genome assembly GCF_004011505.1 of Nonomuraea polychroma. NCBI lineage: Bacteria > Bacillati > Actinomycetota > Actinomycetes > Streptosporangiales > Streptosporangiaceae > Nonomuraea > Nonomuraea polychroma. Next base: position 2,259,583 of record NZ_SAUN01000001.1, on the reverse strand, counting down.
GGGCGCCTGCCCGGTCAGCCAGGGCCTCCAGCTCGCGGCGCGCGCGCCGGGCACCGCGCCCGGCGATGAACACCGGCCGCCGGGACCTGCTCAGCAGCCGTGCGAGCTCCTCCACCGCCGCTCCACGAGCAGGCGAGACGCCGGACTCGCCGCCACCCGCAGCGGTAGGGCCGGCGGGCGGGTCACAGGGCATGGCCTGGACGTCGAGCGGCAGGTTGAGCAGGACGGTGCGCCGCCCTTCCACGGCCACCCGGTACGCCTCCACCGCCTGCTCCCAGGCCCCCTCCGCCGGCGCCACCCGCATCGGCACCGCCCCCACCGCCGCGGCCAGGGCGTCCTGGTCGACGGAGAAGTTGGAGCGGCGGTCGGTGGCCTCGCCGGCGAGGACGATCAGCGGGGTGCGGCTCTTGGCGGCCTCGGCGATGCCGGTCAGGGCGTTCGTGAGTCCGGGCCCCTGGTGCACGGACACGATCCCGGCCCGCCCGCTCATCCGCGCGTACGCGTCGGCCATCGTCGCGGCCCCGCCCTCGTGCCGCGCCGCGACGAACCGTGCGCCGGCGGCGACGAGGGCGTTCGTGACGTGGAAGTTGCCGCTGCCGACCACGCCGAAGACCGTCTCGGCGCCGCAGGCGGCCAGGGCCCGCCCCACGGCCTCGGCGACGATCAACGTTCCACCAGGGCGAGCACGCGCACCGGGCTCCCCGAGCCGCCCACGATGGGCAGCGGCGGCGCGACCACGACGGCGCCGGTCACCGGCAGGCGGTCGAGGTTGCGGAGCTGGGTCAGGCCGTATTTCCCGGCGCCGAGCAGGAACGAGTGGCAGGGGAAGGCGGGGTCGAAGGAGTGGGCGGTGCCGGCGTCGGTGCCGACGGTCTCGACGCCCAGCCCGATGATCGGCGTGTCGGACGCCAGCCAGGACGCGCATTCGACGGAGACGCCGGGTGTGTGCGGGCCGGTCTCGTTGGCGTTCAGGAAGGCGGCCTGGTCGGAGGCGCGAGCGTCCCAGCCGGTCCGGTAGAGCAGCCAGCCGCCCTCGGGCAGCGGCCCGTTGGCGCGTTCCCACTCCTTGACGTGGTCGATCTGGAGGAGGAAGTCGGGGTCCTTGGACGCCTCGGCGGAGAAGTCGAGGACGACGGCGGGTGCGATGAGGTTGCGCGCGGGCACCTGGGAGACGTCCTGGCCGTCGCGGGCGGTGACCCAGTGGATGGGGGCGTCGAAGTGGGTGCCGGTGTGCTCGCCGGTGTGGATGTCGTTCCAGTACCAGGCGGGGCCGCGGTCGTCGTACCGGCTGATCTCCTCCAGCCGGAACGGGATCGTGTTGCCGAACGGCTCGGGCAACTGGAGGATCGGCGTCTCGGAGGAGAGAGGGGCGGTGAGGTCTACCACCTCGATCGCGCCGCTGCGCACGTGGTCCACGAAGCTCTGCAACACCGACATGTCATCCTCCTTGGTGGGCTGAGCGCATCCCGCGATCAACCAGTGCAAACACTGTCATCATGCGCGGATCCACTCCGCGCATCCGCCGGTCTGGAACGCCTTGTCGGTGGGCTCGATGGTCACGGTGGCAGGGCCTTTCGGCATGCCGGAGGTGATGACGTCGGCCAGGCTGGCGGAGGTGCTCTTCATCCGGGCCCAGAAGCACATGGAGAAACCCGTGGTGGGCCCGGCCGTGCGATATGTGCCCGGCTGGATGTCCCTGCCGACGATGAGCGTGCGCAGGGAGGCGGGGTTGATGGCCGAAGCGGTGGTCGCCCCGCCGGGTGGCGCGTTCTGGGTGGCGCCCGGCTGTGTCGCTCCGGGCTGTGTCGCTCCCGGCTGTGGGGCGCCGGTCTCCGTGGTGCCAGGCTGGCTCGGCACGCCCTGCTGGGGCGCGCTCTCGGTAGGCCCGGCGGTCGGCTGGTCGGCGGGCGGCTCGGGGTCCTCCGTCACGGTGATCGTGGGCACGGGACCGGCCGGAACCGTGCCCGCGCCGAACCCCACGAAGACCCCCAGGAGGAAGCCCAGCAGCGCGGCCAGCCCGGACACGAGCAGGATGATCGTCGGACTGCTCGTCGCCCGCGGGTAGGGAGGCGGGTATTCAGGAGGCCCGTACATCACGGACCTAAGCGTGCCACCCCTGTCAACGGTGGAGATAGTCGACGAGCGACGCCTTCTCCGTCTCCAGCTCTTCGATGGCGCTCTTCACCACGTCTCCGATGCTGACGATGCCGACCAGCCGGCCGTTCTGGACCACGGGCATGTGCCGGAACCGCTGCGTGGTCATGATGCGCCGGAGCGCGTCGACGTTGTCGCCCGGCCCGACCGTACGCACGTCCGTCGTCATGATCGCGGAGACCGGCTCGTCTAGGACTGCCGCGCCACGGTCGTTCAGGTGGCGTACGACGTCACGTTCGGAGACGATCCCCTGGATCGTGGCGCCGTCGGTGGAGACGACGACGGCGCCGATGTTGTGCTCGGCGAGCTTGGCCAGCAGGTCTCGGACGGACGCCTCAGGTGCCACGGTCGTCACGTCGCTGCCCTTGCCGCGAAGGATCGTCCCGATGAGCATGTGCACCACCTCTGCTCTCAGTGTTCCAAATCCTGGGTCCAGGCAAACAACGACGTGGGTGCGCCGTCAAGGCGTCCAATAGGCTGCTTGCCGTACTAAATCCGATATAAGGACACAGACTAGATGACCGAGCCGCTCAACATCGGAAGCCATGACCTTCCCATCACCGAGAAACTCGCCGCATTCATGCGCACGGGCTGGGCGGACACCCGGCGGGTCGATGTGGCGGCGCTGCCGATCGCGCCGTGGGCGGCCAAGCGCCGCGCCGCGCTGGCCGCCCGGTTCCCCGGCGAGCGGCTGGTGGTCCCGGCGGGCACGCTCAAGGTCCGCAGCAATGACAGCGACTACCGGTTCCGGCCGCACAGCGCGTACGCATACCTGACGGGCGCGGGCGAGCCGGACGACGTGCTGGTGATCGAGCCGTCCGGGGAGAGCGTCCTGTACGTGCGGCCGCGCTCGCCGCGCGAGGAGGGCCAGGAGTTCTACCGTGACCGCCGCTACGGCGAGTTCTGGGCCGGACGCCGCCCCGACCTGGCGGAGGCCGCCGAGCTCTACCAGATCGAGTGCCGGCACATCCGTGATCTGGAACTTGAGAAGCCGGCCCGGGTGCTGCGCGGCGTCGACGCCTCCGTGGACGCGCGGGCGCCGCGGGGTGAGGGCGACGCCGAGTTCGAGTCGTTCCTGTCGGAGATGCGGCTGGTCAAGGACGAGTGGGAGGTCGGCGAGCTGCGCTCGGCCGTGGACGCCACCGTGCGCGGTTTCGAGGACGTCGTGCGCGCGCTGCCGCAGGCGGTCGGGCATCCACGCGGCGAGCGGTACCTGGAGGGTGTGTTCGGGCTGCGGGCGCGGCTGGAGGGCAACGCGGTCGGCTACGAGAGCATCGTGGCCTCCGGGTCGCATGCGTGCGTGCTGCACTGGATCCGCAACGACGGCGCGCTGCACGCCGGGGACCTGCTCCTGCTGGACGCGGGCGTCGAGTCGGACACGCTCTACACCGCCGACGTGACCCGCACGTTCCCGCTGTCGGGACGCTTCAGCGCGGTGCAGCGGCAGGCGTACGAGCTGGTGTACGAGGCGCAGGAGGCGGCCATCGCCACCCTGCGGCCCGGCGCCCGCTTCCGCGACTTCCACCTGGCGGCCATGCGCGTGATCTGCGACGGCCTGCGTGACTGGGGGCTGCTGAAAGGCTCGGCCGACGAGCTCATGGAGACCGGGCTCTACCGGCGCTACACGCTCTGCAGCAGCGGCCACATGCTCGGCCTGGACGTGCACGACTGCGCCAAGTCGCGGGCGGAGGTCTACCTGGACGGCGTCCTGGAGGAGGGCCACGTGCTCACCGTGGAGCCGGGCCTGTACTTCCAGCCGGACGACCTGACGCTGCCCGAGGAGCTGCGCGGCATGGGCATCCGCATCGAGGACGACCTCGTCGTCACCGCCGACGGCTCGGCGCTGCTGTCCTCCGGGCTGCCGCGGCGCGCGGACGAGATCGAGTCCTGGATGAGTGTCTTGTCGTAACGAAGCGGTCACCTTTCGTGCTGGGCTGACAAGGTGTGAGCTGGGTCTCATACCTTTTCCTCAAATTCCGCGAAACGCGTCGACTACTGGACAACCCGTCAGTAGGGTGACTGATCCGTAGGCGGCGGAGGTGGTCAGCTCATGGCCTTGTCCGGATATGTCGGACGAAAGGCCGGGTCGGTGCTCGGGCAGGTCGGCGACCTGTTCGTCATCGCCCTGGAGGGTCTGCGCCGCAGCTGGGACGTCAAGAGCTGGTGGTGGGAGTTCGTCGACCAGTGCTGGTTCCTGGCCCGCGTCACCAGCGTGCCCGTCCTGCTCGTCTCCCTGCCGCTGGGCGCCACCGTGGCGTTGCAGGTCGGTGAGCTGGCCTGGCAGCTCGGCGCGGGCTCGGCCACCGGCAGCGCGGTCTTCGTCGGCCTCATTCGCGAGGTGGCGCCGCTGGCCAGTGCGTTGCTGATCGCCGGAGCCGGCGGCAGCGCCATGACCTCCGACATCGGCGCCCGGCACATCCGCGATGAGTTGTCGGCGATGGAGGTCATGTCGGTCAACCCGATCCATCGCCTGGTCACGCCGCGCATGTGGGCGGCCAGCACGATCGCGGTGTGCCTGTGCCCGCTGGTCATCCTGGCGGGCGCGAGCGGCGGCTACTTCTTCAACGTGGTCGTGCAGGGTGTCACGCCGGGTGCGTACTTCGACGGCGCGCTGTCCCTCGTCGTCGCCTCGGACCTGTACGTCACGCTGTTCAAGGCGTGGATCTTCGGGTTCATCGCGGCGGCGGTCGCCTGCTACAAGGGCATGACCTGCGCGACCAGCCCGGTCGGCGTGGGGCGGGCGGTCAACCAGTCGACCGTGGTGACGTTCATGCTGGTGTTCACGTTCAACTACGTGATCTCCGCGGTGTACTTCCTCGCCTATCCGCCGAGGTCGCTCTGATGGTGACGCGGACGGCCGGCCTCAGGCTCGCCCTGCGGGGGCGGGATCTCGCCGAGCGGTTCGCGACGCTGGCCGACTGGCCGCTGTTCGTGTGGAAGGTCCTGTACTACTCCGTCCGCGACGTCGTGCTCCGCCTGCGGTACTTCAAGGTCGTCTTACGGCAGGTCAGCGACGTCGTCGTGGGCGTCGGCGCGACCGTAATCGGCGGCGGCATGATCTTCGTGGTGTTCACCATGGCGTTCGTCGTCGGTGCGACCGTCGGCCTCCAGGGCTATCAGGGGTTGCAGGCGATCGGCGCGGAGTCCTTCATGGGCCTGGTCGGCAGCTTCGCCAACGTCCGCGAGATCACCCCGATCATCGCCGCGACCGCGCTGGCCGCACAGGTCGGCTCGTCGTTCACGGCCGAGCTGGGCGCGATGCGGATCTCGGAGGAGATCGACGCGCTGGAGGTGATGGGCATCAACGCCTTCACCTACCTGATCTGCACCAGGGTCGTGGCGGCGCTGCTGGCGCTCATGCCGATCTACCTGATCGCGTTGTTCGCCAGCTTCTTCGCCACGCGGCTGATGTGCACGGTGCTGTTCGGGCTGGCGCCCGGCGTCTACGACTACTACTTCTACCTCTACCTGCCGGTCAGCGACATCCTCTTCAGCGTCGCCAAGGTGGGCGTGTTCGCCTTCGCGGTCATCGTGATCCACTGCTACCACGGCTTCCACGCCACCGGCGGTCCGGTGGGCGTGGGCGTGGCGGCGGGCCGTGCCATCCGCCAGTCGATCGTCACGATCGTGCTGCTCAACCTGCTGTTGTCGTACCTGTTCTGGGGCGGCGGCGGCAACATACCGCTGACGGGGTGAGCCGGTGGCCCGATTCGAACTCTCCCTCGCCGCCCGGGTGGGCATCTCCTTCGCCGTGCTCGCCTTGCTCGCGGCGGCCACGGTGTACGTCGTGCGCACCACCACCCAGATCAGCGGGACACGTATCGACGCGGTCTTCGCCCGGTCCGGGCAGGGCCTGGACACCAACTCGCCCGTCAAGATCCGCGGCATCACCGTCGGCGACGTGACGGCGGTGTCGCTCGACGCCAAGGGCAGGGCCGTCGTGACCATGCACATCGAGCCCGGCGTCAAGGTGCCCCAGACCGCGGTCGCCTCCATCGAGCCGTCGTCGGTGTTCGGCCCGAAGTTCGTCGCGCTCACGCCCGGCGCGGGCGAGACCACCGGCCCCTATCTGGCCGGCGGCGCCGTCATCACCGACACCAAGGGGCCGCTGGACCTGTCCGACACGCTCGGCGCCGCCTACCGCGGCCTGGACGCCGTCGACCCGCGCGAGGTCACCGTGATCGTGCACACCATCGCCAAAGGGCTCGACGGCAAGGGCAAGCGCCTGCGCGAGCTGATCGGCGACGCCGGCACCGTCGTCGGCGTCGCGCACCGGCAGCGGGGACGGGCCAGGCAGTTCCTGCACGACACCGCCGCGCTCGGCACCGCGCTGTCGGACAAGGGCGACGAGCTGGTCTCCATCTCGTCCGACGTCAACGTCATCACCCCCGGCCTGCTCAAGCGCGCCGACAAGGTGCGTGTCCTGCTGGAGGAGGTCACCTCCGTCTCGGACCAGGCGGCGCACGGCCTGCGCAAGCACCGCCAGAACCTGCGCGCCGGGGTGCACTCGGGCGAGCGGGTGGCCGCGCTCTTCTACGCCCAGCTCGGCCTGGCCGGCGACGGCGTCCGCGGGGTCAACCGCCTCGTCGACCTGCTCAACGAGCTCATCGAGGCGCAGGGCCCCGGCGACACCCGCCAGCTTCAGGTCGAGGCGTTCGTCGCGACCGACATCTGCGAGCTGATCGTCGGCGCCTGCGGCCCCACCGACGGGAGGCGCTGACGTGGCCCGCCGGGGATGGTTGCTCATCAGGTTCACGCTGTTCATCGGGCTGACCCTGACGCTGATCGTGCTGATCAGCGTGCAGATCGAGCGGATCGGCGGCGGCGGCTACCGGCTCGTGGCCACGTTCGACGACGTGTCCGGGCTGGCCGAGGGCGACCAGGTCAAGATCGCCGGAGCGCCCGTCGGCCAGGTTTCCGGCATCCGGGTCGTCGACGGGCGGGCGGAAGTGACCATGGAGGTGCAGGACGCGGTCAAGGTGCCCGCCGACACCGAGGCCGCCATCCGCTGGCGCAACGCCGTCGGCCAGCGCGTGGTCTACCTGCTGCCCGGCACCGCCCCCGACCGGCTGCCGCCCGGCGGCCGCATCGCCCGCACCTCGTCCGTGGTGGACATCGGCGAGCTGGTCAGCGACCTCGGCCCGCTGACCCGCAGCCTGGACCCCGAGCAGATCAACCAGTTGCTCACCGCCGCGGCCAAGTCGCTGAAGGGCAACCAGCACAACATCCCGCGGCTGCTCGACAACGTCAACGCCATCACCACGACCGTCAACGAACGCAAGAAGACCATCGAACAGCTGCTGGAGGACTACGCCACCGTGACCGGCGTGGTGGCCCGGCGCGACAAGCAGATCGAGCAGCTCATCGACAACCTCGTCACGTTGTCGGACGCCTTCGCCGACAACCGCAAGCTGATCGACGACTCGCTGGTGGAGCTGTCCACCACGATCCACACCCAGAACGAGGTGCTCGGCAAGAACGCCGACGAACTCGGCGCGCTGGTCGACAACCTGACCGGGCTGACCGGCGGCATCCGGCGGAACGTCGGCAAGATCGACAAAGCGGTCGGCACGCTGCAGCCGTCGCTCGCCCGCGGCTACTCCACCGTCAACCGCGGCCGCTACTTCATCACCGCGGTCCCCTGCCTGGCTTTGAGCCCGGCGCCGTGCCCGTACGGGATGAAGACGCCGCCGCCGCTGCGCAACACCCGGGTGCAGAGCTCCCAGGACCTGCAGAAGCTCATGGTGGGTGGGTGATGGCGCTCAAATCCTTCCGTGACCGCAACAAGTACGCCGTCGGCCTGGTGTCGATGGCCACGCTCGCCGTCATCCTGGTCGCCACGTTCCTGGTCGGGAACCTCGGCCTGCTCGAGGGCGGCTACATGATGTCGGGCGTGTTCGCCGACTCCGGCGGCGTGCGTACCGGCAACGACGTCAGGGTCGCCGGGGTCCGCGTCGGCGAGGTCACCGAAGTGCGCCCCGACTACGCGCAGGGCCACGTGATCGTCACCTGGCGGGTCGACGACGACGTGCGGCTCGGGCGCGGCACCCGCGCCGACATCGCCCTGTCGAACCTGCTCGGCGGCCGCTACGTCAAGCTCACCGGCGCCGTGTCCGCCCCGTACATGGACCAGCTGCCCGAGCCCCAGCGGCGCATCCCCATGGACCGCACCGGCGTGCCCACGCTGATCAACGACGCCATCAAGGACGCGACCCGCCTGGTCGAGCGCCTGGACACCGAGGCGGTGGACGACCTGCTCACCGAGCTGGGCAAGGTCGACCTCGCCAAGCGCGGCCGGATCACCCGGCTGATGGAGAACATCGGCGACCTGTCGGACACGATCAGCAAGAGCGAGCCGCAGCTGCAGCGGCTGCTCGACCACGGCACCACGATCATGGAGGTGCTGGAGAAGAAGGACAAGCAGCTCGTCCGGCTCATCGACGGCATCGAGGTCATGCTGAGCCAACTGCGCAAGCGCCGGAACGAGCTCCGCGTGCTCCTCGGGGACGGCAGCGACCTGGTGCAGAGCACCACCCGGCTGATCAATGAGCACGAGCGGTCGCTCATCCAGGTCCTCGACGACAACGCGGCCATCACCACCCGGCTCAGCGAGGGCAACGAGCAGCTCAATTCGCTCCTGGCGTGGGCGGGCCCGACGTTCTCCGGCCTGTCCACGATGGGCGGTCAGGGCCCGTGGCTCGAGGCCATAGCCACGGGCCTCGGCCCCATCAACCCGGAGGTGCTCTCCGCCATCGCCAAGGACAGGAGGAACGACCGTTGATCTCCTCCCCGTGCACGCGGCCCGGCTTTCCCGGCCACGGACCCTGGCCGACCAGCCGTGTCGGCTCCAGGGGTGTCCGCCCGTCCCGCGGAGGGGAGGCCCGATGAGGCGGCTGGCAGCGGTGCTGATCGCCTGGGCGTTCCTGGCGTCCGGGTGCTCCGTGCTGGGAGCGGAGCCGTACCGGCTGGTGGCGATCTTCAGCAAGGCGCCCTCCCTGTACGAAGAGGCGCGGATCAAGGTGATGGGCCTCGACGCCGGGTACGTGGACAGCATCCGCATCGACGGCGACAAGGTGCGGGTCGGGCTGCGGGTGGACCGGGACGTGCCGCTCCCTGCCGACGTGAAGGCCGTGGTCGCGCCCCAGAACACCCTGGGCGAGCGCAACGTCGTCCTCTACCCCCCGTGGAAACCCGGCGACGCGAAGATCGCGCCCGGGACGACCATCCCGCTGGAGCGCACCGACCTGCCGGTGGAGATCGACGACGCGCTCGACGCGTTCACCAAGCTGACCGACGCGCTCGACGACGAAAAGCTGGGCGACGTGGCCGGAGACCTGGCCGACGGGGTCAGGGGCCGCGGCAAGACCATCAACAACGCGATCGCCGACACCGCCGATCTCACCGGCACCCTCGCCAAGCAGGACCAGCAGCTCATCGACCTGGCCAAGGGCCTGAACAGGCTGGCGACCACGCTCAACGAACGCGAGAGCCAGGTGACGGGCGCGATCGACGCCTTCTCCGAGGCCAGCGCGATCCTGGCCGAGGAGCGGCGGCGGCTGCGCGGCTTCGTCTCCAGCATGGCCGAGTTCGTCCGGCGTGGCGACGTGATCATCGAGCAGTACGCGGAACGCCTGCCGCAGGCCGCGGGCACGCTGGCGGAGCTGGTGCTGACGGTCCGGGCCAACAGCGCGTCCATGGCGCAGGCCGTCAAGGGCGCGGCCGACTTCGCCGACGTGATCATCGACGCGTGGGACAGGAAGCAGCACGTGCTGAAGATCCGCGTCGTGCTCAACGCGATGACGCGGGCATGGCTGACGCCGCTGTTCGAGGCGCTGAACCTGGGGCGGGTGCCGTGCCTGCCGGGCGGAATGAGCAACTGTCCCTTCGAGCGGCAGGGGAGGCGGCCATGAGGGCCTTCGCCGCGGCGCTCGCGCTGGCCGTCACCGCGTCGTGCTCGCTGCAGACGCTCGGCGCGACCACCGGCGACCTCACGTTGCACGCGGTCTTCGACGACGTGCAGAGCCTGGTGGCCGGGCACAGCGTGCAGATCGCCGACGTGCGGGTCGGCACGGTCACCGAGATCCGGCTGCAGGGCTACCGGGCCAGAGTGACGATGTCGATCAAGTCGGAGCACCGCCTGCCCCAGGGCAGCACGGCGACGGTGGCCAAGACCTCGGTCCTGGGCGAGAACTACGTGCTGCTCACCCCGCCGGAGGGCAAGGACCTGTCCACGGGGCCGTACCTGGCCAATGGCGCCACCATCGCCGACACGTCGGTCGAGCCGGACATCGAGCAGGTCACCGCGAAAGCCGGGCCGCTCATCGAGGCGCTCGGCGCGCAGGACGTCAACGCCATCCTGGACGCCGCCTCCACCGCGTTCGCCGGGCAGGGCGACGACGTCAACAAGCTGATCAAGCAGACTGCCGAGGTCACCGACGCCTACTCCGCGGCCCGCGCCGACCTGGCCACCACCATCGACGCGCTGGCCAAGCTGGGCGACGACCTCGCCAAGGGCAGCAACGAGCTGGACCGGCTGCCGGGCACGCTCGCCGCGGCCACCTCGCGGGTGGTGCACGGGCGCAAGCACATCAAGAAGGCCGTCGTCGCGCTGACCAAGCTGGCCAGGGAGGCCAACCTCACCGTCTACCCGCGCCATGCCGCGCGGCTGCGTACGCTGCTGCGCGAACTGGAGGCCATCTCGTCCTCGATGCAGCGGGGCAAGGAGGATCTGAAGGCGCTGGTGGCGAAGGTTCAGACGTTCCTCGACGCGCCGCCGATCACGGCCAACGGGCAGGTCTTGATCTACGTCTGGCTGAAGGGTGTGCTGCTGCCCCAAAGGTCCAATGAGGGGCCGCGACCCAACGTGGTCGAGGACTTCCGCCTGCTGCTGGAGCCGCCACGATGAAAAACCGGATTTATCTGAACCTGGGATTCTTCGTGGCGCTGGGGATCGTGATGACGATCTGGGCGTTCAGCACGATCATCCGGCTCGATGCGATCGAACGGCCGTACCGGGTGTCGGCGGAGTTCATGTCCTCGCCCGGCCTCGTGCGCGGCTTCGACGTGGCTTACCTGGGGGTACGGGTCGGCAAGATCGGTGATGTGCGGCTGGCGCCCGGCAAGATCGTCGTGAGCCTCGACATCGACAAGGAGATCAAGCTGCCGAAGGGCGTCACGGCCGAGGTGCGGCGCAAGTCCGCCATCGGGGAGCCGTACGTGGAGCTGTCGCCCCCGGCCACCGGCGTCAGAGGGCCGTCACTCGCGGCCGGGGACACGATCCCGCTCGCCAAGACGTCCGTCCCGCTCGACTACAAGAAGTTGTTCGAGGGCGTCGGCAAGCTCCTGAACGCGGTGCCACCGCAGGACGCCAAGACGATCACGCATGAGCTGGCGGTCGCGCTGGACGGCCGGGCGCCGGCGATCAGGAACCTCATCGACGACGCCCACACGCTCACCGACACGCTGGCCGACAACGCCGACGTGCTCGACGACCTGTCGGTGCAGCTCACCCGGCTCACGCACACGCTGGCGGGCAAGCGGGAGAAGCTGGCGTCCGGGATCACGGACCTCAGCACGGTGACGGCCACGCTTCGCGCGTCACGTACCGACCTGAACGCCATCCTCGACCACGGTCCTGGGGTGTTCGCGCAGCTCGACGCGGCGATCAGGACGTCCAGGCCGGGGTTCTCGTGCCTGCTGACGGCGGCGGGGCTGCCGCACCGTCCGGCGTTCTCGCCGGAGACCGAGCGGAACGTGCACCACCTGCTGACCATCGTGCCGACCGCGCTGAGCCTGGCCGACGACATCAGCGACCGGCGCGACGGCACCGTCTACGGGAAGGCGGCGTTCATCTTCAGCGTGCCGGGCGGGCCGACGCCTGCCGAGGAGTACGCGGGGCCGGTGGGTCCGCCTACGGTGCCTCGCCTGCGTGCCTGCCCCGATCGCGCGCCTGCGTCCGATCCGGCCGAGGACGTCGCCGATCGCGGCACCGACCGCCGCCAGGACGCCGCCGCGTCGCCGCGGCCCGAGGCGAAGAAGACCGCTCAGCCCGGGAAGACCGAGAAAACCGAGAAAGCCGAGGACGTCACCGAGACGTCGCCCAGCGGCGTGGCCGCCACCGGCGCCGCGTCATCCCGCACCACACCGAACCCCGTCCCGCTGATTGTCGCGATATTCCTCGCCGTCGTGGCATGTGGTGGCATCGTGGGCTGGACCGCGGCGGGCAGGGCAGCCCGCCGCCGTGAGGAGTCGCCTTGACCCCCAAACAGGACCTCGTGATCCCCGAACAGGACCTCGCGACCTCCGGACAGGACCTCACCGACGCGACCGGCGCCGACGAGCCCGCCACCTCACCCGCCACCGAGGATGTTCCCGACGTCGCCGCCTCCGCCGCGACGGATGACGACACCCGGCAGGCGGATGAGGGGCCGGACGGCAAGCGTCCAGCGGCGTCCACGGCACCGGACGACACGCTGCCCGCGGACACCAGCGCGCCGCCCGACGACGCGCCCTCCGACGACGGGCGGCCGGCCGAGCGCGGCGACGAGAGCCAGGGCGGGCAGCCGGCCGGGGGTGGCCGCGGGAGCCGGGTCGGGCGGGTGACCCGGGCTCGGATCGCCGGGGCGCTGGCCGCCATGCTGGTGGCCGCCGTGGCGGCGACCGCCGTGTTGCAGTGGGTCGCCGCCGGTCAGGCCGAGGACGCGCGGGCCAAGCTGGAGACCGAGCGGGCACTGCGACTGGAGGTGTCGGGCGCGGCGAGCGCCTTCAGCAAGGCCCTGCTCAGCTACGACTACCGGGACCTCCAGACCACCCGGGCGACCCTCACCGCCCAGGCCACGGGCGATTTCCTGGCCACCTACGACACCGCGTTCGGCGGCGCGATGGCGCAGGTCATCGTGAAGCTCAAGGCCGTCTCACAGGCCACCGTGCGCAAGGTGTACCTGGCCGACGTGGACGAAGCCACCGCGCACGCCATCGTCGTGGTCGATCAACAGGTGAACACCTCAGAAGCGATCCGCTCGGTGAAGGATTCGCACCTTAAGATCTCTCTTGTGAAGGAAAAGGGCATCTGGAAGGTCCATGACGTGACCGTGCTCGGCGCGGCCTCCGAGGACCAGTACAACCTCGACGGCGGCGACCAGAAGAAGGACTGACCATCGACCCGGTCGCGATGGGCGGCCGCCCCGACGAGGTGCGCGCCCCGGAGGACTGGCTCACCGCCGTGGAGCGGGAGCGGGCGGACCACTTCAGGTTCCCCGAGGACCGGGCCAGCTTCGTCGCCGCCCACCTCCTCGCCCGCCTCTGCGCCGCCGCCGTGCTCGGCGCCGAACCCGGCGAGTTGACCTTGCTGCAGCACTGCGACGTGCACGGCCCCGGCCACGGCAGGCCGTACCTCGAGCAGGACCCCGAGCTCGGCCTCAGCTTCAGCCACACCCGCGGGTACGTGTGCGCCGCGGCCGGCCGGGGCAAGGTCGGCGTGGACGCCGAGCGCGTGCCGGCGGGACCGCTGGACAAGGCGCTGGCCGACCACGTCCTCACGCCCGGCGAGCGTGCGCTGGTCACCGGGAACGACGACCTGATCAGGCATTGGACGCGCAAGGAGGCCCTGATCAAACGCGGCGAGTTGACGCTCGACCGGCTCAACGAGGGCGGCGCCGGCCTCGACGGCCGGCATCTGCTGGAGTGGCGTGCCGAACCCGGCATCAGGGTGGCCGTCATCGCGGACGCCCCGGTCAGGAGGCTGCCCATCCCGCGACTAGGCTGAAGCCGTGTTCTACAAGAAATCGGTCGAGGAGCGGATCGCCGACCGCATGGCCAGGCGCAGGCCGCTCGAGGAGGGCAAGACCTTCGAGCACGGGCCGGCCAAGTTCGTGTTCATCTCTTTGATCGCGGCCGTCGTCCTCATGCACGTCGTGGGGGTCGCGATCGTCATGGCGTTCACCTAGGCCGAGCCGCGGCCGGGTCGGTGACGTGCGATAGATTGGAGATCATGAGCGCGCCTCGCTGGCTTTCTCCCGCCGAACAGCGTGCCTGGCGCACGCATCTGGCGCTGCACAAGCTGCTCATGCACCGGCTCGACCGCGAGCTGCAGGAGCACTCCCTCTCGTTGAACGACTACGAGATCCTCGTCAACCTGTCCGAGAGCCGGGACCGTCGCATGCGCATGAGCGACCTGGCGGACGCGACGATCCAGTCGCGCAGCCGGCTGTCGCACCAGATCTCCCGCATGGAGGCCAAGGGGCTGGTGACCAGGGAGGACTGCCGGGACGATCGGCGGGGCACGTTCGCGGTGCTGACGGACGAGGGCTGGGAGACGATCCAGCGGGTGGCACCGGACCACGTGGCGGGCGTGCGGGAGCACTTCGTCGACCGGCTCACCGATGACCAGCTCAACCAGATCGAGGCGGCGTTCGCGCCGATCGTGGAACACCTCAAGAAGCTGCGCTGACATACAACCGATATCCGCGACGGCACACGGCGTTCCCAGGCGCTCGCTACGATCCGGGCATGCTCAGAAAGCTTCTGATCGTGGCCGTTCTCGCGCTGGCGTCGGCGTGCTCGCCGGGCGGCGGTGGAGCCGAGTTGCCCGCCGGCCCCGACCTGATGAAGAAGGCCTCGGAGGCCATGAAGACGGTCAAGTCGGCCACCTTCTCCATCTCCACGGAGGGCAAGCCGAAGGTGCCGCTCAAGAAGGCCGACGGCCGGCTCACCGCCGGGGGTGACGCCGACGGCACGATCACGATCGACATCCTGGGCAACCTGCAGGAGGTCACGTTCGCCCTGGTCGGGGACACCGTGCACTTCAAGGGCCCGACGGGCGGCTTCCAGAAGATGACCAGGCAGCAGCTGGCGCAGTTCTACGACCCGTCGGTCATCCTCGAGCCGACCAAGGGCATCGCGCAGCTGCTGTCCTCGGCCACGGACCCGAAGGTGGAGGCGGTGGAGGACGGCTCGTACCGGGTCGCCACGACGTTCCCCGGGCAGGTGGTCGGTCAGATCGTCCCGGGCGTCACGCAGGGCGTCAACGGCAAGGTGTGGGTCGACCAGGCCACCAGCAGGCTCACCAAGGCCAGCCTGCCGTTGCAGGACGGCACGGTGACGGTGTCGTTCAGCGACTACGACGCACCGGTCACGATCACGCCGCCCGCCGCCGGATGAGGTCCGCCCGCCGGGTCGCGCTCGGCGCCGGGGGCGCGGTGGTGCTGCTGGCCGCGCTCGACGCGTACGTGGTGACGACCGTCCTCCTCCCCATCGCCAGGGACGTGGGCATCCCACTGAACCGGCTGCAGCGAGCCACGCCGATCGTCACCGGGTTCCTCCTCGGATATGTCGCGGCGATGCCGCTGCTCGGCCAGCTCTCCGACCGGTACGGGCGGCGGCCGCTCATCCACGCCTGCCTGGCGGCGTTCGCGATCGGGTCGGTGCTGACGGCGCTGGCGTCGGGCGAGGTGATGGTGGTCGCCGGGCGTACCGTGCAGGGGATCGCCGGCGGGGCGCTGCTGCCGATCACAATGGCGTTGATCGGCGACCTGTGGGACGAGCACGAGCGTCCCCTGGCGTTGGGGGCGGTGGGAGCGGCCCAGGAACTGGGGAGCGCGCTCGGCCCGCTGTACGGCGGTCTGCTCGCCTTGATCCCCAGCACCCTGGTGGCAGGGATTGAGCTGGGTGGCTGGCACTCCATCTTCTGGATCAACGTGCCTCTGGCGGCGCTGGCGGCGGTGGCGGTCCAGCTGACCGTCGCCGGCCGCCCCACACCCACCACGACCGCTCGCGCAACAGACCGACTCGCCCCCTCTCCGGGGCCGGCGTCGCCTGCAGCGGACCCGGCAGTCACCACGAGGACAACGGGCACCCCGGCAACCGCGACAGAGGGAGCCGCCGACCCGGCAGTCGACGCTGGGGCGACCAGCACCCCGGCCACCGTGGCGGAGCCGGTCGCCGCCCCCGCCGCCGCGGCAAGCGTCCCGGCCGACTCGGCGGGCGCGGCGGAGCGCCCGAGGCGCGTGGTGGGTGAGCCCGCGCCCGCCCACCACCCAGCCGGGCGGGTCGATGTGGTCGGCGGGGTGTTGCTGGCGGTAGCGCTCGCGCTCCTGGTGATCGGCCTCTACAACCCCGACCCGGCCAAAGCCCTCCTGCCGCAGTGGGGGCTGCCCGTGATCGCGGCAGGAGCGGTGGTTGCCGGAATCTTCGTCTGGTGGGAGATCCGCTCCCCCACACGCCTCCTCGACCTGTCCGGCACCCGCAGGGGCCCGCTGCTGGCCACCCTGGGGGTGAGTTTCCTCGCCGGCGCCGCGCTCCTGGTGACGATGGTGTTCGTCCCGCTCATCGCGCAGACCTTGCTCGGCGAGGAAGACCTGGGCGCGGCGCTGGTGCTGGCCAGGTTCCTGGCGGCGCTGACCGTCGGCGCGCTGCTCGGCGGCCTCTTGGCCCGCAAGCTGGGCGAGCGGGCCGTAGCGGTGGCGGGCATGGCGGTCGCGGCGATCGGCTACTGGCTGATGAGCCGCTGGCCGCTGGACCTGGCAGGCGCGGGACTCGTCGTGGACGCCGACCTGGTCGTGGCCGGGCTGGGCCTCGGCGTGGTCATCGCCCCGGTCTCCTCCGCGGTGTTGCGGGTGAGCCCGGCGACCCAGCACGGGGTGGCGTCGGCGGCGGTCGTGGTGGCCAGGATGATGGGCATGCTGATCGGCATCGCTGCCGTGTCGGCGTGGGGTTTCTACCGGTTCCAATCGCTGACCGCCCATCTGGACACGCCGCTCCCGTTCGGCGTGGACGCGGAGACCTACCAGCGGCGGCTGGCCGACTACACCGCGAAGGTGCAGGCGGCGCTGCACACCGAATACACGGAGATGTTCCTGGTCACGGCGTTCATCTGCCTGCTGGGCGCGGCTGTCGCGCTGTTGATGCCCCGCACAACGGACATGGACATCAGCCGCACCGGGTGATCGCCAGAATCGCCATGTCGTCATCGCGCGGACCGCCGGTCCAGCGCTCGACGTCACGTACCAGGACCTGGACCACCTCGTCCGGCTTCTGGAACGGGCCCCGCCCGGCGAGCCGGCTCGCCGGGTCGTAGAACGTGCCGGAGCGGTCTCGGGCCTCCGTCACCCCATCGGTGACCAGCAGGAGCGTGCCCCCGGTCGGGAACGGCCAGTCCTTGGGCGCGGCCCGCGGCACATCCAGGCTGCTCATGCCCATGGGAAGACTCGGCTCGCCTGGATCCAGCGAGGACACCGTGTCGCCCTCGAGGAGATACGGCGAGGGGTGGCCGCAGTTGAGCAGCCGCACACGGTCCGCGCCCGCCGTGATCTCGCCGAGCACCGCCGTGACGAACCCTTCCATCCGGACGTTCTCCTCGCGCGACGAGGCCTCCCTGACCAGTGCGCGCTCTATACGCTCGGCCAGCACCACGAGGTCGGGTGCCCGGTCTGCCGCCTCCCGGAATGCGCCCAGCAGGACGGACACCGTGCCGACCGCGCCCAGGCCTTTGCCCCGCACATCCGCGATCAGCAGCCTGGTGCCGTACGGCGTGTCCTGCACGGCGTACGCGTCTCCGCCGATCAAGGCCTCGATCTGCGCGGTCTTGTAGACGGCGGCGATCGCCAGCGGGCCGACACACGCCGGCGGAGCGGGCAGCACGGCACGCTGGGCTGCCTCGGCGACGGAACGCACCGCTTCCAGGCGGCGCCCATGGCGAGCGATCACGCGGTTCACCCCGATGCCGACGAGCGCGGTGAACAGCGCGTTGATCAGTGAGTAGGTGCCGGCGGCATGACCGAAGTAACCGTCCTTGATCAACAGTGCCAGCTCGACCAGGACAAGGGCCGCTCCGGCCGCGATCGTGTGCCGGAGCGAGAGCAGTGCTCCGGCCAGCACGACCGCGGCACCCAGCTGGTAGTCGCCCCAGTAGTCGCGCGGCGACAGGATATTCAGGACGGTGCCGATGACGATCAGGGCTGCCGGTATGAACCAGACGTACCGCGGCCACCTGGAGGAGGGTGGGTCCATCCGCGCCCCGATCCCACAACCGATGTCGAACACCACGTGAATTCCTCTGGGGTCCGTCGCACGTCATTTCCCCAGATCCCGGCTTTGATCCTTTCTAGTGGATGTCGAATTCCGTGTCGAGGCGACACTCGGAGGGGCCTAGGGCGAGAGCCGGTGCAGGTCACGGGGGAAGGCGGTGGTCTGGCGGATGTTGGCGGCGCCCGTCAGCCGCGCCGTCCACCGCTCCAGCCCCAGCGCGAACCCGCCGTGCGGCGGCATCCCGTACCGGAACGCCTGCAGATATCCCTCGTACGGCTCCACCGGCTCCCCGCGCTCCTCCAGCGCCGTCAGGTAGTCCTCGTGCCGGTGCAGCCGCTGCCCGCCCGTCACCAGCTCCAGCCCTCGAAACAGCAGGTCGAACCCGTTGGAGTAGCCGGGCCGCGCCGGGTCGGGGTGGGTGTAGAAGGGCCGCTTCGCCATGGGATACCCGGTCACGAACAGGAACTCCGACCCGTGCTCCCGCACCGCCCACTCCGACAACCAGCGTTCTTGCGCCGGTGACAGGTCGGGCTCGTCCGACGAGGTCATCCGCTGGGCCTCGGTGAAGTGGATGGCCGGGATCTCGGCGGGCACGGCAGGCAACGACACGCCGAGCGACGAGACGGCGGAGGCGGCGCGGCGGCGTACCGACTCCAGCATGCCCGCCACGGCCTCGCGCAGGACCGCCATGACGTCCCGGTGGCCGGCGACGAAGCCGAGTTCGGCGTCGAGGCTGGTGTACTGGGCCAGGTGGCGTACGGTGTCGTGCGGCTCGGCGCGGAAGACCGGGCCGACCTCGTACACCCGCTCGAAGACCCCCACCATCGTCTGCTTGTAGAACTGCGGCGACTGCGCCAGGTACGCGGGCCGCCCGAAGTAGTCGATGCCGAAGACGTTCGCGCCGGACTCGGTGGCCGAGGCGACGATCTTCGGGGTGTGGATCTCGGTGAAGCCGAGCCGGTCGAGCGTCTCGCGGAAGCCGGCCACGCTCGCGGCCGAGATCTCCAGCGGCGCCCGCAGCAGCGGGTGGCGCAGCGCGACCGGCGCGTGGTCCAGGATGGTCGGCAGCGCCGCCGGCACCACCGGCCGATAGAGGTCGAACGGCGGCGGCGCGCCCGGCTCGGCCAGCACCTCGATCTCCGGCTTGACCAGCTCGACGCCTCCCGGCGCCTGCGAACTGGCGGTCACGGTGCCGGTGACCTGGACGACGTTCTCCTCGCCCGGCAGGTCGCCCTCGGCGACCACCTGCGCCAGGCCGGTGCGGTCCCTGACGACGAGGAAGGACACGGATTTCAGCTGCCGGCGGCGATGGACCCAGCCGGCGATCGTCACTCGTTGACCCGCGTGCTCGGCGAGCTCCGCGGTCATGACACGAGAGATCATTACAACCCCTTGAAGAAGGATGTGCATGATCCCTTGGAAGTGCGGGGGAGAAGGGTTGCTCCCGGTGCCACCGCACTTTCACCGCCCCGCGGCGAGCGGGGCGGCCTCGACGACCCGATGACGGGGGTCAGACCGGCGGGGCATTTCCTCCCCGCACTCAGGAGTGTCTTCGTCCGCGGGGCGCGGGGCCGCCTTCGCAGCTGCCGGCGGCTCTCTGGACCCGCGCGGGTCCGCGGCTACTTGTCTCCCTCGACGTTTGCGGTAGATCGTACGCGAGGAGCCGCCGGCACAGCGATCTATTTATCCTTCTTGGCCCGCTTCTCGCGGATCTTCATCGTGACCTCGATCGGCGAGCCGGCGAAGCCGAACTCCTCGCGGATGCGCCGCTCGACGAAGCGCCGGTAGGTGTCCTCCAGCCAGCCGGAGGTGAACAGCACGAACTTGGGCGGCTCGACCGACGCCTGCGTGGCGAAAAGGATCTTCGGCTGCTTGCCGCCCCGGACCGGCGGCGGCGTCTGCTGCACCAGCTCGGTCAGGAACGCGTTGAGCCGGGCCGTCGGCACCCGCGTGGACCACGAGTCAAGCGCCTTCTCCAGCGCCGGGACCAGCCGGTCCACGTGCCGGCCCGTCTTGGCGGAGATGTTGACGCGCAGCGCCCACGGCGTGCGGACGAGCTGCCGGTCGATCTCCTTCTCCAGGTAGTAGCGGCGGTCCTCGTCGACCAGGTCCCACTTGTTGAACGCGACCACCATGGCCCGCCCCGACTCGATGACCAGGCCGATGATGCGCAGGTCCTGCTCGGTGAGCGGCTCGCTGGCGTCGATGAGCACGATCGCCACCTCCGAGCGCTCCAGCGCGGCGCGGGTGCGCATGGCGGCGTAGAAGTCGGCGCCCTGCAGCTCGCGGTCGCGCCGCCGGATGCCGGCCGTGTCGACGAAGCGCCAGGTGCGCCCGCCCAGCTCGACCAGCTCGTCCACGGGGTCGCGGGTGGTGCCGGCCATGGGGTCGACCAGCACGCGCTCCTCCCCCGCCAGCTTGTTGAGCAGCGAGGACTTGCCCACGTTGGGCTTGCCGAGCAGCGCCACCCTGGCGGGGCCGCGCTGGGCGTCGAACGTGACCTGTGGCGTCTCGGGCAGCGCGTCGAGCACCACGTCGAGCAGGTCGCCGCTGGAGCGCCCGTGCAGGGCCGACACCGGGTAGGGCTCGCCGAGGCCGAGCGACCACAGTCCGGCGGCCTCCAGCTCGAGCTGCTGGTTGTCGACCTTGTTGGCGGCCAGGACAATCGGCTTGCCGGACTGTCGCAGGATCGAGCCCACGATCTCGTCGGCGTCGGTCGCGCCGACCGTGGCGTCGACCACGAACATGATCACGTCGGCCAGCTCGGCCGCGATCTGGGCCTGCTCGGCGATGCGCAGGTTCATGCCGGTGGCGTCGGGGTCCCAGCCGCCGGTGTCGACCACGGTGAAGCGGCGGCCGCGCCAGTTGGCCTCGTAGGTGACGCGGTCGCGGGTGACCCCCGGCACGTCTTCGACGACCGCCTCGCGGCGGCCGATGATGCGGTTGACCAGCGTGGACTTGCCGACGTTCGGCCGTCCTACGATGGCGACGACCGGCAGCGGCGTCGCGTCGCCGTGCTCGGTGATCTCAAGCTCGTCGAGCTCTGCCTCGACCCAGTCCCCCGTTGTCACGAATATTCATCCTTAATGTGAGTACCGCACCCGACATGGGTCAGGTGCGCTCTTTGACCAGCCTCAACACCTCCGCGATGACCTCTTCCAGGGTCAGCGCGGTGGTGTCGACCTCGACGGCGCCAGCCGCCATCGAGAGTGGGTCCGTCTTACGTGTCGAGTCCAGGGTGTCACGCCTGGCCATGGCCTCCTGCTGCGCCTCCGCCGTGGTGCCGGCCAGCTCGGCGCTGCGCCGCTGGGCGCGCGCCTCCGGGCTGGCCGTCAGGTAGACCTTGACGGGGGCGTCGGGGCAGACGACGCTGCCGATGTCGCGGCCCTCGACCACGATGTCGCCGGCGCCGATGATCTCCCGCTGCAGCGCGACCAGGCGCACCCGCACCTCGGGAACGGCGGCGACGGCGGAGACCGCGCCGGTCACCTCGGTCTCCCTGATCGGCCCCGCCACGTCGACGTCGTCGACGTGGATCGTGGGGCCGTCGGGGTCGGTGCCGGAGACGATGCGCGGCTCGCCGCAGCGGGCCGCGATCGCGGCCGGGTCGGCCAGATCGACGCCCTGCTGGAGCATCCACCAGGTCATCGCGCGGTACATGGCCCCGGTGTCGAGGTAGCGCAGGCCCAGCGCGCGGGCGACCCCGCGCGAGACGCTCGACTTACCCGACCCCGAAGGGCCGTCCATGGCGACGACCAGTCCGGCCACGGTCTCTCCCTCTTCACGTTTTTCAGTCCAACTTGACGAGGGTACCGTCTCCAGCTCAGTCGGCGATCCAGCTCCCGTGGAAGCCGAGCGGCACCCGGGCGGGCAGGTGCACGGTGGCGACCGGCTCGCCGGTGAAGTCCTGCACGGAAAGGATCACCAGGTCAGCCGCTCCCCTGGCCGGGTTGTTGACGTAGAAGAGCAGGTAACCGTCGTCCTCGGCCTGGCCGGAGGCGACGAAGACCGGCTCCCCCACGTAGGCGCCGCGCCCGAACTGCCGCTGCTCCTGCGTACCCCGCTCCAGGTCGTGCTTGATGAGCGTGTTGTCGAACGCCTCGTCGGGCAGGTCCTCCAGCTCGGTGTCAGCCGGGTAGATCACGTCGATCAGGTCACGGGTGGCCGCGGTGTAGCCGTAGCGGTACGCCTGGCCGGTACGCCGCTCGTCCATGCGCGGGAACTCCTGCGCCCGGTCGTCCAGCCGCGTCTGGACGACCTTGCCCGCGCGCGGGTCGATCCGCCACCGGTCGAGTGTGGGCGTGCCGCCCAGGTCGAGCCGCGCGTCCACGAACCGCTTCGGATAACGCACCAGGTCCACGACCACCTCGTCGCCGTCGTCATAGGCGTTGAGCGTGTGGAACACCCAGCACGGCTCCACCTCGGCCCAGCGCACCTCGCCGGTCGCGCGGGACATGAGGCCGACCCGGGCGCCGTGGGCCTCGTTCCACGCGTACGGCAGCGCGATGCCCTTCTCGGCGTGGGCCATGCTGAAGGTGAC
Organism: Nonomuraea polychroma; assembly: GCF_004011505.1. Classification (NCBI taxonomy): domain Bacteria; kingdom Bacillati; phylum Actinomycetota; class Actinomycetes; order Streptosporangiales; family Streptosporangiaceae; genus Nonomuraea; species Nonomuraea polychroma. The sequence goes on along the minus strand of NZ_SAUN01000001.1, from coordinate 2,236,866 downwards.
CGGCAGGTCGTAGATCACGACGTATCGCTCGGTGAGGGCGAAGTCGTGCAGCATCGGCGCGTCGGCGATCGGGATGTCCCTGACCTGCGTCACCTTGCCCGTGGCGTCGATCACGATGTGCTGGTGGTGGTCCCAGCCGAAGAAGTAGGCCATGGCGTGCAGCTCGCCGGTGACCGGGTCGGCGTGGGTGTGGGCGGCGTACCCGCCGGGCAGGCCGCCGTCGAAGTCGCACGCGCCGATGGTGTCGAGCTCGTAGCTCAGCTCGTACGGCAGCGCCCCCGCCTCCACGGTCGCGAACGTGCGCCCGGCCAGCCCGATGACGTGCGTGTTGGCCGCGAAATCCATGCCACTGTGCGTGGGGCCCGGCCGGGGCTGCTCGCCGAGGCGCTGGGCGACGGCGGCGTTGCGGACCCATCGGTTGCGGTACCACTCGGCGCGGCCGTCGCGCAGCCGCACGCCGTGCACCATGCCCTCGCCGATGAACAGGTGGCTCGCGCTCGGGTCGTCGAGGCTGAGCGGGTTGGGACCGTTACGCAGGTAGCGGCCGTTGAGCTCGGCCGGGATGCGCCCGGTGACCTCCAGGTCGAAGGCCGTGATCTCCTCGGTCACGGGGGCGAAGCCGCCCCTGAAGGGTGTGGTCGTCATGGCGTGGTCCTCTCGTCGGGAGGAAGGTCAGGGGGAAGCAGGAACGGCGAGAGCACCGAGGAGCACAGCGCCCGGTAGCGCCGCGTCGCCTCGGGCTCATGGAAGAAGCCGGAGATCTCCAGGCTCACCGCGCCGTGGATCGCCATCCACAGCAGGTCGGCGATCTCCTCGGCGGTGCCGCCGCGTAGCAGTCCTCGCTCCAGACAGCCCTGGACGCGGCGGACGAGCAGCTCGAACGTGTGCTTGGCCGTCGCCACGGCTTCGGGCCCCGGCTGCAGCCCCGGCAGGGCGCCCTGGAACATGACCCGGTAGTAGTCGGGCTGGGCGAGGGCGTAGTCCCGGTAGGCCTCCAGACCGGCGCGCAGGTAGGCCAGCAGGTCGTCCTGGACGGGCACGGCGAGCAGCCGCCGCTCGAACCTGGCGAACCCTTCCAGCCACAGCGCCTCACTGAGCCCGTCCTTGCCGCCGAACAGCGTGTAGATGACCTTCGTGGAGCAGCCGACCTCGCCGGCGATGCGCCGCACGGTCAGGGCCGCCGGGCCCTCGGTGACGAGCAGATGCGTCGCCGCGTCGAGGATGACCGCCCGGACGACGCCCTGCCCTTCCTGCTGCGCTTGCTGGTATGCGGTGCTCGCCATGCTTGGTAACGCCGTTTCTTCTGGGTAACGCTGTTACCGCCTTTGTACGCCTCCCCGCTGGCACTGTCAACAGCACCCCGCAGGACTAAGGGCGTTCCTGCCGGTAAGTGACCTCGTGTGACAGATGGAGCGCGGGTCACGGTCGTGGTGGCCAGCAAGGACAGGTTGCGGGCCCTGGCCCGCTCGCTCCCCCTGCATCCGCGCCCCGTGATCCTCGTCGACAACGGCTCGACCGACGGGTCGGCGGCGTTCGTCCGGAAACACTTCCCCGACGTGCAGGTCGTCGAGGCGGGCACGAACCTGGGGGCGCCCGCGCGCAACGTCGGCGTGCGGCTGGCCGAGACCCCGTACGTGGCCTTCGCCGACGACGACTCCTGGTGGGCGCCCGGCGCGCTGGAGCGGGCCGCCGACGTGCTGGACGCGCACCCGAGGCTGGCCGTGCTGGGGGCACGCGTGCTGGTGGGGCCGGAGGAGCGGCTGGACCCGGTGTCGGAGCAGATGCGCAACTCGCCCCTCGGCGTGGAGCCCGACCTGCCGGGGCCGAGCGTGCTCGGCTTCCTGGCGTGCGGGGCGGTGGTGCGCAGGGAGGCATTCCTGGAGGCGGGCGGGTTCGACGACGTCATCTTCTTCTTCGGGGAGGAGGAGCGGCTGGCCGTGGACCTGGCGGCGAGGGGGTGGGGGCTGGCGTACGTGGACGACGTCGTGGCGCACCACCACCCGTCGCCGGCACGGGATCCGCGCGGCAGGCAGGCGCTGGCCGCGCGTAACGCTGTACTGACCGCCGTACTGCGGCGGCCGTGGCCCGTGGTGGCCCGTCGGTCCCTCGACGCCCTGCGCGGCGGCCCTGCCGGCTGGGCGGGCCTGCGCACGGCGGTCCGCCGGCTCCCCCGCGCGCTGGCCGAACGGCGTGAACTCCCGCCGGCGGTGGAACGCGCCCGGCGCAGGCTGGAGCGAGCCGATGGCTGAGCGGCGCTCTCCATGACCGGACAGGGGCCAGGCGCACCACAAGCTGGAACGGGAGCCGAAACGGAAGCGGGGCAGGAGCAGGGCGGGAGCAGGGCGGGAGCCGAAGCAAGGGCGAGCGGGAGTGGGTGACGGGAGATGGGTGATCAGCGCGTCGGCGCGGTCGTGATCACGTGGAACCGCCGGGAGGAGGCGCTGACCTCGGTCGGCAGGCTGCTGGGCCTGCCCGAGCGGCCGCACGTGGTGCTGGTGGACAACGGCTCCGACGACGGTACCGCCCAGGCCGTCGCGGACACCTACCCCGAGGTGGAGGTGGTGGCCCTGCACGAGAACCTCGGGGCGGTGGGGCGCAACGTGGGCGTGGCACGGCTGCGCACGCCGTACGTGGCCTTCGCCGACGACGACACCTGGTGGGCGCCCGGCTCGCTGTCACGCGCAGCGGACGTGCTGGACGCGCACTCCCGGCTGGCCGTCGTCACGGCCCGCATCCTGGCCGAGCCGGGCGGCCGCGACGACCCGATCGTGGTGGAACTGCGCGACTCCCCCGTTCCCGGCCCTGCATGGCTTCCCGGGCCGGCGCTGGGCAGCTTCCTGGCCGGGGCGTCGGTGGTGCGGCGGGAGGCGTTCCTGGAGTGCGGGGGGTTCAACCGCCGGCTGTGGCTGGGCGGCGAGGAGGAACTGCTGGCCGTGGACCTGGCGACGGCCGGGTGGGAGCTGTGCTACCTGGAGCAGCTGACTGTGCACCATCAGGCGTCGCGGAGCCGGGACGCGCACGCCAGGCGCCGCGTCGGGCTGCGTAACACGTTGTGGTTCACGTGGCTGCGGCGGCCGGTGGGCGCCGCCCTGCGGCGCACCATGCACCTGGCGAGGACCGTGCCGCGGGACCGGGTCTCGGCGCTGGCCGCGCTCGACGCGCTGCGCGGCCTGCCGTGGGTGCTGGCCGAGCGGCGGCGCGTGCCGCCGCGGGTGGAGGCCAGGCTGGCCAGCCTGGAGGACTCGCAGGCCGGCTCACGGGCCCGCCGTTACGTCTCGTGAACGGGGGGCAGCAGGCACTCATGAGTACAGCACCGAATCCGATCGACCTGCAGAAATGCCTGAGCGGCGTGAACTACCCCGCCAGCAAGGACGATCTGGTCAAGGCCGCCCGCGACCACGGAGCGGGAAACGACATCGTCAAGGCCCTGGAGTCCATGCCGGACCGCGAGTACGACGGCCCGAACGCCGTCAGTCAGGCGGTCACCAAGAAATGACGTGGGGGCGCGGCGGGCGAGATCACCGGCTCGTCCGCCGCGCTTTGTCGATCATGCGAGCCCGGCCGTCAGCGCGAACGCCCAGACGGGCACCAGACCGCGCTTGAGCAGCCTGAACGTCGTGATCGGGCTGCTGGACACCGTCTCCTTGTACGCGACCGCCGCCCGCCCGGTCAGGAACCACCGGCGCGGGCTGTCGTCCGGCCGGGTGAACTGGATGACCGCGTCCTTCCGCCCGAGGCTGACGGGCTGATGGATGTATCCGAACCGGAACGGCTTGGGGGTCTTGCCGCGCAGCGTGGCGGCCAGGGAATCGGCCGCGTGCAGCCCGGTCGGGATGCCACCCTGGCAGGTGCCGTGCAGCACCCCGAACGGCTGGGTGACCGCGGCGGCGTCGCCGACGGCGTACACGTCCGGGTGTGACACCGAGCGGAGCGCGGAATCGACCACGATCCTGCCGCGCTCGTCGACGACCAGCCCGGACTCCGCGGCCACCGGCAGCCCTCTGGTCCCCGTCGTCCAGAGGGTGGCGTCGGAGGGGATCAGCTCGCCGCCGGCCAGCTCGACCGCGTCGGGCAGGACTTTGGTGACGTCCACGCCGGCGCGTACCTCGACGCCGAGCCGCTCCAGCACCGCGTCCAGGTAGGCGCGGGCCTTCTCGCCCATCATGGCGCCCGGCCGGCCCCGCGTGACCAGGACGACGTGCAGGCCCGGGTGTGCCTCGGCCAGTTCGGCGGCCGACTCCACGCCGGTGAGCCCGCCGCCGGCGACGACGACGGTGCCGCGGTCGAGCGCGGCGAGGCGCTCGGCGAGCCGCGTGGTGCCCTGGTAGTCGTCGTAGACGTGGGCGTGCTCGGCCACGCCGGGCACCGAGACGTCGGTGACGGTGCCGAGAGCGTAGATCAGCTTGTCGTAGCCGAGCACACGCCCGTCGTCGAGCCGTGCCTCGCGCCGCCCGACGTCGAGCCCGGCCACCCGGCCCTGGACGAACCGGATGCCGGTGCCCGAGAGCACGTCCTCCAGCGAATGATCCGCCAGCTTCTCACCGGCCGCCGTCTGGTGCAGCCGGAGCCGTTCGGTGAACCGCGCCGAGGCGTTCACCAGGGTGACCCGGCCGCCGATGCGGCGGGTCCTGACGGCGACCCGGATGGCCGCGGCGATGCCGGTGTAACCGCCGCCCAGAACAAGAATGTCGGTCATTGTCATTACCTCCTCGATCCACAGCACGGACGTATCGAGGAGGCTCGGATGTGACATCCCGGGCCGGCACCACGTTCCGAGGGTCCCGTGCACCCCCGGGCCTGCACTCCTTCACCACCCTCCGCACGTCGGCGGAGGGCCCTTCAGAAGTGACGTGGAAAGGGGCTGGCGTGCGGCGGGAACGGCGGGCCTGGCGTCGGTCCAGCCCACCTTGTACATCTCGACCGCGCTCTTGCCGGCCACCGGCTTGCCCCCGGCCTTGAGGTCGACGTAGTGGGCAAGCAGCGTCATCGTCTTTTCGTGTCCACAATGGCTCCAGCAGGGCCGCGTTGCTCAGCGCCTCCGCCGGATCCTCCGAAGGCCCGGCGCCACAGCGCCGCGGCCCGGCCGCGCGGACAGCGGGCGGCCGCGGTCCTAGGGGACCTGCCAGCCGCGTTCGCGCAGGGCGTCGGTGAGGGAGGTGGCGGCGTCGGGCTGAACGGACAGCTCGGCGATGCCCAGGGGCAGCCCGGGCGCGTGCTCCAGGCGCACGTCCTCGACGTTGACCCCCACCTCGTCGCACACCTGGAAGAGGCGGGCGAGCTGGCCGGGCCGGTCGCCGATGACGACCTGGACGACGGCGTAGGCGGAGGCCGGGCCGCCGTGCTTGCCCGGGATGCGGTCGTGGCCGGCGACGCCGCGCTTGAGCAGCTGGGTCAGCTCGCCCGTGGCGGTGCCGTCGCCCTCGGCCAAGGCGCGCAGCGCGGTCGCGGCCTCGGCAAGGTCGTGTGCGACGGCCTCGAGCACCTCGGCGACCGGGGTGGCGTTGCCGGACAGGATGCCGAGCCACAGCCCGGGGTCGCTGCCGGCGATCCTGGTGACGTCGCGTACCCCCTGCCCGGCCAGGCCGAGCGCGACGTCCGTGGCGTCGGCCAGCCGCGCGGCCACGGCGGAGGCGGTCACGTGGGGCGCGTGGGAGACGACGGCCACCGCGCGGTCATGCTCCTCGGCGTTGACCTCGACCGGGTTGGCCCCGCACAGCTCGATCAGCCGCAGCACGGCCGCTTTCGCGTCGGGGTGGGCCTCCCCGGTGGGGCAGAGCGCCCACGGGCGGCCCAGGAACAGATCGTCGCGCGCGGCGCCGGGGCCCGACTTCTCACGGCCGGCCAGCGGATGGGAGGCGACGTAGGTGGCCAGGTCGCAGCCGAGCTGCGTGGCGCGGTTGATGGGCTCCGCCTTCACGCTGGCGACGTCGGTGTAGAACCTCGCCACACCGTCCCGCTGCAACTCCAGCAACTCGGACGCCACGTGGGCCGGAGGGACCGCGATGACCGCCAGGTCCGCCTTCTGGCGGGTGTCCCACTCCTCCCCCGCGCCGAGTTCCCGTGCCAGCCGTACGGCTCCCTGGTCGCGGTCGGCCAGCAGGACGCGCACGCCGCGCTTACGCAGCGCCAGCGCCGCGGAGGTGCCGATCAGACCGGTGCCCACGACGAGCACGGTACGTAGTTCCATCTCAGTGTCCTGATATGTCGGGCCGTTGGGGGGTGAAGTGAGTGTCTCTGGTTCTGCTTGCCGGCGGCTTACTGCGCGATGTCCTGCCGGAGCGCCACGGCGCCGCGCAGGTAAACGTGCTGGATCTCGGCCCGGGGGCGATCGGTCTCGACGTGCGCCATCAGGCGCACCACGCGCGGCAGCGCGCCCGGCACGTCGATCTCGGTGCAGCAGATCAGCGGCACCTCGTGAAAGCCCAGCTTCCGCGCCGCCAGCGCGGGGAACTCGGCCGTCAGGTCGGGCGTCGCCGTGAACAGCACGCTGATCACGTCGTCCGTGGTCAGCCGGTTGCGCTCCATGATCGCGCTGACCAGCTCGGTCGTGCCCTCGATGATCGAGTCACGATCGTTGGCGTCCACCTGAATCGCCCCGCGGATCGCCCGCACCATCTGGTTAGTCCCCTTCTCATAGCGGGAGAGCCCGTGCGGAGATTCGCACGGGCTCCTGCGTTCCGGCCAGATTACAGCTTTACGGCCGCGTACAGTTCGCCGACCTCTTTCAGGCTCAGCGCGCGTACGGTCCCGGGCTTGGTACGGCCCAGCTTCACCGGGCCGAACTCGATCCTGGCCAGGTCGATGACCCGGTGCCCGGCCTCCTCCAGCATGCGCCTGACGACGTGCTTGCGCCCTTCGTGCAGCACGATCTCGACGAGCGCCTGCTGGCCGTGCTCCTGGACGATGCTGAAGCTGTCCGCTCTGGCGAGGCCGTCCTCCAGCTCGATGCCCTGCTTGAGCCGGCGCCCCAGGTCCCTCGGGATCGGCCCGGGCACCTTGGCCCAGTACTTCTTCTGCACGCCGTAGCTGGGGTGCGTCAACCGGTTGGCCAGCTCGCCGTCGTTGGTGAGCAGCAGCAGGCCCTCGGTCTCGGTGTCGAGCCTGCCCACGTGGAACAGGCGCGGGGCCAGCTCCTGCACGAAGTCCGCCAGACACGGGCGGCCCTGCGGGTCGTCCATGGTGGACACGACGCCGATGGGCTTGTTCAGGGCGTAGTAGACCAGGTCGGGGGCCGTGGGGATGCGCTTGCCGTCCACGTGGATGACCTGGGTCGCGGGATCGACCTTGGCGCCGAAGCGCCGTACGACCTGCCCGTTCACGGTGACGCGGCCCTCGCCGATCATCTCCTCGCAGGCCCTGCGGCTGGCCACGCCCGCCTGCGCGAGCACCTTCTGCAGCCGTACGCCGTTCGGCACCTCGGTGGTGTCACGCTCGTCGGTGTAGCCCTCGGGGTAGAGGTCGCGGTCCCTGATGGGCTGGCGGGCCGCCTTGATCCGGTCCCGCTGCGGGCTGCCGTAGCTCTTGCCGACGGTCTGGACGTCGTCGCGTCGGGGGGCGCGGCCGCCGGTGCGGGCGTCCCGCGCGGCGGTACGGCCGTCGCCGTCCCGCCTGCCGTAACGGGCGCGCGTCGAGGCCTCGGCACGGGGTCCGAAGTCCTCCGCGCCGCCACGCGACGGGCGCGGTGCTTCCCGGCCGTCGCGACCGGTGTAGCCGGCTTCCCGGCCGTCGCGACCGGCGTAGCCGGCTTCCCGGCCGTCGCGACCGGTGTAGCGGGCTTCTCTGTCTCCGCGTCCGCTGGAGTCGGTCGTCCTGCCGCGGCCGGTGCGGTCCGTGTCCCTGCGGCCGGTGCGGTCGGCGCGGAACCCGCCCCGGTCGGCGCCGTAACCGCCGCGCTCACCGCGACGGTCGCCGCCAGAGGCGCCGCGCTCGTCACGCCGGTCGGCACCGTAGCCGCCGCGCTCGTCACGCCGGGCAGCGCCGTAACCGCCGCGCTCGTCACGCCGGGCAGCGCCGTAACCGCCGCGCTCGTCACGCCGGGCAGCGCCGTAACCGCCGCGCTCGTCACGCCGGGCAGCGCCGTAACCGCCGCGCTCACCGCGACGGTCGCCGCCGTAGGCGCCTCGGTCGTCACGACGCTGGGCGCCATAGCCGCCACGCTCGTCGCGGGGGCGATCCGAACGGTAACCTTCCCGCTCGCCGCGGGAAGCCTCGGGGCGGTCCCCACGCGGGTACCGGTCCTCTCGGTCCCCACGCGAGTAGCGGTCGTCCCGGTCCCCACGGGACCGGGAGTCGCGGTCAGCAGGCGCGTTGTTGCGATCCTCCCGGCCGTCGCCAGGCCTGCCGTACCGGGAGCGGGTGCCGGACCGGTCGGCGCGGAGCGAATCGCGGGAAGGGCGTGCGTCGCCCGCGGAGTCGCGGCCGTATCCACGGTCGCGGTCGTCACGTCGAGCGCCGCCACGGAAGTCGTCACGGGAACCGCTCCGGGAGTCGTCACGGTCGGAGCGGAAGGCGGGACGTCCGCCGCGGCCGGCACTACGGCCCGAGCCGCCGGTACGTCCACGACCGCGTCCATCACCGGACGGGGTGCTTCGCCTGTTGATCACTTTGTTGTCTCCTCGAGATTTTCCACGTCGTCGGGGAGGAAGGGGGCGAGCTCAGGAAGCTCGCTGAGATCCCGCAGTCCCAGACGTTCAAGGAAGTATGAGCTTGTCCGGTAGAGCACGGCCTGGCTCTCCGGGTCGGTGCCGGCCTCTTCGACCAGCCCCCTGGCGACGAGCGTCCGCATGACGCCGTCGCTGTTGACGCCGCGCACGGCGGCGACGCGGGCGCGGCTCACCGGTTGCCGGTAGGCCACGACCGCGAGTGTTTCGAGCGCGGCCTGGGTCAACCGCGTCTGCTGGCCATCGCGTACGAATCGCTCGACCAGCGGCGCGCAGTCGGCACGTGTGTAGAACCGCCAGCCGCCCGCAACTTCTCTCAAGTCAAAACCCCGTCCGGCGGCGGTGTATTCCGCCGCCAGCCCCCGCAAGGCCGCGGCCACCTCATGGGTGGGCCGCTCCAGCACCTGCGCCAGCGTCACCTCGGCCACAGGCTCGTCGACGATCAGCAGGATGGCCTCCAACGCCGCCTCCAGCGTCGGCCCCCCAGCACTCTCCTCCGATGCCTGCGCGCCGTCGTCCACCGATGCCTGGGCGCCGTCGTCCTCCGATGCCTGGGCGCCGTCGTCCTCCGATGCTCCGGTCGCGACGAGGCCGGCGTCCTCACCCTCGCCCGCGCCCCCGGCCGCACCCGTTGCGCCGGGCTCCGCCGACCCAGCACCAGAGAACCTCGGCTCAGGGATCACAGCCGAAGAGTCGGCTTCCGCGTCGGCGGCCGACGATGCCGCCTCAGGGACCGTGGCCGAAGGATCGGCATCCGGTTCGGCGGCCGGAGCGACCACGTCCGGCTCGACGCCCGAAACGGGCGCATCCTCCGACACCGCATCAGCCTCGGCCACCGGCGCATCCTCCGACACCGCATCAGCCTCGGCCACCGGCGCATCCTCCGACACCGCATCGGTCTCGGCGGCCGGTGTGTCATCCCCAGGTAGGCGGGGGGAGGGCTGGACGAGGGAGCCGGGCAAGGTCATCCAGGCGGGGAGCGGGGGTCCGGAGTCCGGGGACTGGCGGGGGTTGGGCAGCGGGTTGGGGTTGTCAGTCATTGCGTTGGTTTCTCCGCGGATTCCTCGTAGTCGTCCCCCACCGCGACGTCGCCCTCGTCGGAGCCCGTCCACGTCACGTGCAGGTCCCCGAGCGGCTCCACCTGCTCGAAGGTCACCGCCGACTCCCGGAACAGCTCCAGCACCGCCAGGAACCGCGCGATGACCTCGTAGGTGCCCTCGCAGTCGGACACGAGCGCACGGAACGTGGCCCGCCGCAGCCGGCGCAGGTGCATGACCAGGAGCGCCGCCTGTTCCTTGACGCTCGCCAGCGGCTGGTAGATGTGCCCGACGTTCACGGTGGGCGGCAGCTTGGGGGTGAAGGCACGTGCGGCGATCTTGGCGAGTTGCTCGGGCCCGATGCCCAGCACCAGCTCGGGCAGCAAGTTGGCGAACTGCGGCTCCATCGGCACAGTACGCGGGAAACGCAGCGCCTCCTCCGCCATCCGCCCCGCGAAGATCTTCGCGACCTCTTTGTACGCCTTGTACTGCAGCAACCGCGCGAACAGCAGGTCCCTGGCCTCCAGCAGCGCCAGGTCCTCCTCGTCCTCCACCTCGCCGGACGGCAGCAGCCGGGCCGCCTTAAGATCGAGCAGCGTGGCGGCCACCAGCAGGAAGTGGCTGGTCTGGTCGAGGTCCCACTCGGGGCCCCGCGAGCGGATGTAGGCGATGAACTCGTCGGTGACCTTGGAGAGCGAGACCTCGGTGATGTCGAGCTTGTGCTTGGCAATGAGGCCGAGGAGCAGATCGAAGGGTCCCTCGAAGACATCCAGGTGGACCTGGAAGCCCTGGGGTTCGCTCTGCTCAGCGTTGGTCACCTGGACATTGTCGCAGGCGCCGGCCAGCGCGCCAGCACCTCGCGGGCCAGCTCACGGTAGGCGTTGGCGCCGAGGGACGACGGGTCGAACGTGGTGATCGGCTCGCCGGCGACGGTGGCGTCGGGGAAGCGCACCGTACGGTTGATCACGGTGTGGAACACCTTGTCGCCGAACGCCTCCACCACGCGGGCGAGCACCTCGCGCCCGTGCAGGGTGCGGGCGTCGTACATGGTGGCGAGGAGGCCCTCGATCTCGAGGTCCTCGTTGAGGCGCTCCTGGACCTTGGAGATGGTGTCCATGAGCAGCGCCACGCCGCGCAGCGCGAAGAACTCGCACTCCAGCGGCACCATCACCCCGTGAGCACAGGTCAGCGCGTTGATCGTGAGCAGGCCCAGGGACGGCTGGCAGTCGATGAGGCACACGTCGTAGTGCGGCAGCAGCGGCTTGATCACGCGGCCGAGCACCTGCTCGCGGGCGACCTCGGTGACGAGCTGCACTTCGGCGGCGGACAGGTCGATGTTGCTCGGCAGCAGGTCGAGCCCTTCGACGCCGGTTTCGAGCAGCACGTCCTCGGCGGTGACGCCGCGCTCCATGAGCAGGTTGTAGACGGTCAGGTCGAGCTGGAGCGGGTTGATGCCCAGCCCGACGGAGAGCGCGCCCTGCGGGTCGAAGTCGACCAGCAGCACCTTGAGGCCGTATTCGACCAGCGCGGCGCCCAGGTTGATGGTGGTCGTGGTCTTGCCGACCCCGCCCTTCTGATTGACCATCGCGACCACGCGCGCGGGTCCGTGCACGTCTGGGGGCACCGGTTCAGGGAACACCGGCCGGGGCCGTTGCGTCGGCCCTAGGTTGACGCCATTGGAAGGCGCGTTGGTCTTCGTGTCGCCCCAGGGGTTGTCGGGGGTCCCCGGGGTAGAACCCTTGGTCGTCACAGTCACCAGCTCGAACCTCCCTGACGATCCCGAACCGGACCGTCCGGACGGACACTATGGCGTCACCACTAAACGCGGCAAGGCGGCACGCCGAGGACGCCGCACGTCGCAAAAGACTATAGATCACTGCCGGGCCCGCGGGTGCGCCGCGGCATAGACCTCGCGGAGCTTGTCGACCGTGACCAGGGTGTAGACCTGAGTGGTCGTCACGGAGGCGTGGCCGAGCAACTCCTGCACCACCCTAACGTCCGCGCCGCCGTCCAAGAGATGAGTTGCGAAGGAATGCCGGAGAACGTGTGGGCTTATCCCGTCGAGTCCGGCGCGTTCGGCGGCAGCCTGCAGCACCTCCCACGCTCCCTGCCTGGTCAGACGCCCGCCGCGGGCGTTGAGGAAGACGGCGGGGGTGCCGCGTCCGTGGGCGAGCAGCCCGGGCCGGGCGCGCACGAGGTACGCGTCCAGCGCGGAACGGGCGTAGCGGCCGAGCGGCACGACCCTGACCCGGCCGCCCTTGCCGCGCAGGCGTACCTGGTCGTCCTCGAGATCGTCCACGGCCAGCCCGACCGCTTCGGAGATGCGGGCGCCGGTGCCGTAGAGGACTTCGAGCAGGGCGCGGTTGCGCAGCGTCAGGGGCGCGCCGTCAGGGCCGGAGGCGGCGATGAGCCGCTCGACCTCGTCCACGGCGATGGCCTTGGGGAGCCTGCGGAGCTGACGCGGCGGGCGCACCTGGTGGGCGGGGTCGTGGGCGGTGACGCCTTCACGCAAGGCGAAACGGTGCAGCCCGCGCACGGCGGACACGGCGCGGGCTGCCGAGCTGGCGACCAGCGCGGGGTGCTCGCCGTCACCCTCGCGCAACGCGGCGAGGAAGGCCTGGACGTCGGCCTCCCCCACCTCGTCGAGTTCGGCGCGACCGCGCGCCTGCAGATGCTCGAAGTAACGGCGTAGGTCACGACGGTAGGACGCGAGCGTGTTGGCGGCCAGGCCCCGCTCCACCGCCAGATGGGCGAGGTAGCTGGAGAGCACTGCCTCCACGAACCGGTCCTTCCGTCACGCCTCCGGGGCGTCGGCGGGGCGCAAGCAATTGAATCCCTCGACCGAAGCCGCATATGCGGCGAGGATACCGGCCACGGCCGGGGAATTGTGGATCATTCCCATGAGCGCCTTCTCGACCGCGTCGGTCAGGGGCACCCATTCGACCGGCATGTCGATCTCCTCGTGCCGGTGGACGAAGCCGTTCTCCTCGTCGGGGATCTTGGTCAGGTCGCGGGCGAGGAAGACCCGGATACGCTCGTCGCTCATGCCGGGCGACGTGCGCAGGTCGATGAGCGTGTGCCAGGTCCCGGCCCGGTATCCGGCCTCCTCGGCTAGCTCCCGGGCCGCGCCCGCCACGAGCGGCTCGCCTTCGACGTCTCGGATCCCGGCCGGCAGCTCCCACATCAGCTGCCGGGTGGGATGACGGTACTGCCTGATCATCAGGACGCGGTCCTGGTCGTCGAGGGCCAGCACGGCGACCGCGCCGGGATGCACCACGTAGTCGCGGTCGGCGACCTCGTCGCGGGGCATCGTGACGGTGTCGGTGACCACGCGGATGACGCGACCCTCGAACCGCTCCTTCGACTCGACGACCTCCCACGCCTCGGGCGTGTCTTCGATCATGGTCGCACTCGCTTCCGGTCCTCGTCGGTCACACACGTCGCCCCAGGCATCCTCACGGGCCGACCTTAGCCCCCACGCGTCCGTCGGCGTAGATCAGGGAGGCGTTGATGAGGCCCTTGAACATCGGGTTGGCACGGGTCGGGCGGGAGCGGAACTCCGGGTGCGCCTGGGTGCCGATGAAGAACGGGTGGATGTCGACGGGCAGCTCGGTGTACTCGACGAGGCGGCCGTCGGGCGACACACCGGAGAACACCATGCCGACCTTCTCCAGCTGCTCCCGGTAGGCGTTGTTGACCTCGTAGCGGTGACGGTGCCGCTCGTCGGCCTTGGCCTTGCCACCGTAGAGGTGCCGGGCGAGCGTGCCCTCGCCGAGCTTGGCGGTGTAGATGCCCAGGCGCATGGTGCCGCCCATGTCCCGCTCGCCGGCGACGACGTCCTCCTGGTCGGCCATGGTGGAGATGACCGGGTGCTTGGTGTCGGGGTCGAACTCGGCGGAGTTGGCGTCCTCGATGCCGGCCAGGTTGCGGGCGGCCTCGATGACCATGCCCTGCATGCCGAGGCAGATGCCGAGCAGCGGGATCTTGTTCTCCCGGGCGTGGCGGATGGCGCCGATCTTGCCCTCGATGCCGCGTACGCCGAACCCGCCGGGGATCAGCACGCCGTCCACGCCGTCGAGCTCGCGCTCGGCGCCGTCGGGCGTCTCGCAGTCGTCGCTCTTGACCCAGCGGATGTTGACCCGCGCGTCGTTGGCGAACCCGCCGGCCCGCAGGGCCTCGGTCACGGACAGGTACGCGTCGGGCAGGTCGATGTATTTGCCGACCAGCGCGATCGTGACCTCCTTGGCCGGGCGGTGCACGCGGCGCAGGAGCTCCTCCCACTCCTTCCAGTCGACGTCCCTGAACGGCAGGCCGAGCCGCCGCACCACATAAGCGTCGAGCCCCTCGGAGTGGAGCACCTTCGGAATGTCGTAGATCGAGGCGGCGTCCACCGCGGAGACCACGGCGTCCTCGTCCACGTCGCACATGAGGCTGATCTTGCGCTTGATCGCCGTCTGCACGGGCCGGTCGGACCGCAGCACGATCGCGTCCGGCTGGATGCCGATGCTGCGCAGCGCCGCCACGCTGTGCTGGGTCGGCTTGGTCTTGAGCTCCCCGGAGGGCCCGATGTAGGGCAGCAGCGACACGTGCAGGAAGAACACGTTGTCGCGCCCCACCTCGTGCCGGATCTGCCGCACGGCCTCCAGGAACGGCAGCGACTCGATGTCGCCCACCGTGCCGCCGACCTCGGTGATGACCACGTCCACCTCAGGACCGGCCATGCCCCTGATGCGGTCCTTGATCTCGTTGGTGATGTGCGGGATGACCTGGACGGTGTCGCCCAGGTATTCGCCCCGCCGCTCCTTGGCGATGACGTTGGAGTAGATCTGCCCGGTGGTGACGTTGGCCGAGCCGTGCAGGTCGGTGTCGAGGAACCGCTCGTAGTGGCCGACGTCGAGGTCGGTCTCGGCGCCGTCGTCGGTGACGAACACCTCGCCGTGCTGGAACGGGTTCATGGTCCCGGGGTCGACATTGAGGTACGGGTCGAGCTTCTGCATGGTGACCCGGAGACCGCGTCCCTTGAGGAGGCGACCGAGGCTGGATGCCGTGAGCCCCTTGCCGAGACTGGAGGCGACACCGCCGGTGACGAACAGATGCTTGGTTTGCGATGCGCTGCGCAAAGGGGCTCCCGTGGCTCGAGGTGTGGTCGAAGTGTCCACGGGCTCTCAGGATATCAAACAACGCCCCTCACATGCCCGAACAGCATGGACCTAGCGGTAACTTTGGCACTTATGTCACTTGTACGGCGGGCCGTGGGCACGCTGATTCACCGTACCTACACGGCGATCCGGCGCGCCGGCGCGATTTCTCCGGCCTCGCCCGCGGGTTACCGGTTCCGCCGGTTGGGCGACGGGGTCAGCATCGCGTTCCCCCCGGGCGCGATCTTCGGCGAGGAGTGGATCGAGATCGGCGACCACACGCTGATCGGCGAGCGCGTGTCGCTCTCGTGCGGCATGATGCCCGGCGCTGACCTCGGCCCGGACTCGATCCTGCGCATCGGCCGCGGCTGCTCGATCGGCCGGGGCTCGCACGTCGTGGCCCACCAGTCGATCGACATCGGCGACGACGTCTTCACCGGCCCGTACGTCTACATCACCGACCAGAACCACGTCTACGACGACCCGGACGTTCCGATCGGCCGGCAGTGGCCGCGCAACAGCCCGGTCTCGATCGGCTCGGGCTCATGGCTGGGCGCGGGCGCGATCATCCTGCCGGGCACCACGCTGGGCCGCCAGTGCGTGGTGGCGGGTGGCGCGGTGGTCCGCGGGGAGTTCCCCGACCACAGCGTGGTCGCCGGGGTGCCCGCCAAGCGGGTGCGCGGCTTCTCGCCGGAGCTGGGCTGGCACACGCCCGGCCTCCCGTTGACCGTCGACGCCCAGCCTGCCGCCCCCTGAACACCGCTGTCCCCGTGCCGGACCGCCCCGGGGCAGGGGGCCGTCACGGGCGCCACAATCACGTGGGCGGACGACGGCGGAGGGTGGACCGAACAAGGTTCTGCCGGATAGCGTCGTGTCATGC
Source organism: Nonomuraea polychroma (assembly GCF_004011505.1). Classification (NCBI taxonomy): domain Bacteria; kingdom Bacillati; phylum Actinomycetota; class Actinomycetes; order Streptosporangiales; family Streptosporangiaceae; genus Nonomuraea; species Nonomuraea polychroma. The sequence continues at coordinate 2,221,151 of NZ_SAUN01000001.1, read as the reverse complement.
GGACCGCCATCTGTGAGCGCCTGGGCATCGAGTTCCCCCTGTTCGCCTTCAGCCACTGCCGGGACGTGGTGGCGGCGGTCACGAACGCGGGCGGGTTCGGGGTGCTGGGCGCGATCGCGTACTCACCGGAGGAGCTCGACACCGAGCTGACGTGGATCGACGAGCGTGTGGGCGGCCGGCCGTACGGCGTGGACGTGCTCGTACCCGGCAAGATCGACGACTCGGCGCTGGACCGCCGCGTGCACCTGCTGGACCACATCCCCGACCGGCACCGCGACTTCGTCGCGCACCTGCTGGGCAAGTACGGCGTGAGCGCGCCCGCTCAGCCCCTCACGGCGGCGGCGGACGAGCTCGGCCGGCGGGTGACGGCCGCGGGCGCGACGGGGCTGATCGATGTGGCGTTGAAGCACCCGATCGGGCTGCTCGCCAGCGCCCTGGGCCCGCCGCCGCCGGAGATGGTGGCGAAGGCCAGGGAGGCGGGCGTGCCGGTGGCCGCGCTGGTCGGCACGGTCGAGCACGCCCGCAGGCAGGTGGCGGCGGGTGCGGACCTCATCGTCGCGCAGGGCACCGAGGCGGGCGGGCACACCGGCGAGATCGCCACGATGGTGCTGGTGCCGCAGGTGGTGGACGCGGTGGCCCCGGTGCCGGTGCTGGCGGCCGGCGGGATCGCGTCGGGGCGGCAGATGGCGGCGGCGATGGCGCTCGGCGCGGACGGCGTCTGGTGCGGCTCGGTGTGGCTGACCACGGAGGAGGCGGAGACGGCGCCCGCGGTCAAGCGCAAGCTCCTGGCCGCCTCGTCCCTGGACACGGTCAGGTCCAGGTCGCGTACGGGCAAGCCGGCCCGCCAGCTCAAGTCGGCCTGGACGGAGGAGTGGGACTCAGGACCGGAGAGCCCGGGGCCGCTGGGCATGCCGTTGCAGATCCTGCTGGCCGAGGGGGCGATGGCCCGTATCGGGGCGGCGGCGGAGAAGGGCGAGCCGGGGGCGGTGGACCTGGTCAACTACTACGTGGGCCAGGTCGTGGGCCAGCTCGACCAGGTGAAGCCGGCCCGCCAGGTGGTCTACGACATGATCAGCGAGTTCGGCGAGGCGGTGGAGCGTCTGTCTCGCCTGTCCGAGTGAAGACGTACAGGAACGGGTGACGCGGCCGGACCGAGCCATCGGCGGCGGCCTTGGCCAGGGCGAGCGCGCCGTCGGCCGAAGTCCCCAGCGGCGGTGTGAAGCGGGCGCCGGGCAGCGACTCGCGCACGGTCGCCTGGAACGGCTCCATCAGCAGGTCCGCGGCGTCGAAGAGGCGTCCGCCCCAGGAGAAGACGGGTTCGAGCGCGGCCGCGGCGGCGACGGCCGTGTGGCCGAGCTGCCGGCCGGCCTCGGTCCAGATCCGCCGGGCGACCGGGTCGCCGGCGCGGGCCGCCTCGGCCACGTACGGCGCGAACGACGCCAGGTGGTGTGCCGCGGAGCCCGACTCGTAGACGAGCGCCACCAGGTCGAGGGGGTCGCCGAAGCGGGCCGTCATGCGGTCGAGCAGGGCGGTGGAGCCGCCGGCCCGGCGGTCGTGGGCACGCAGGGCGGCGTGCAGGCCCTGCATGCCGACCCAGGCGCCGCCGCCGTGGTCGCCGAGCAGGTGCCCCCATCCGTCGGCCTGGTTCCAGACGTCGTCCAGGTCGGTGCCGAGCGTGATGACGCCCGTGCCGGCGGCCACGACGACCCCCGGCCGGAACCCGAGCGCGCCCACGTGTGTCGTCACCATGTCGCCGGCGACCACGAGCGTGTCCAGGTCGAACCGCTTCCCCAGCGCCCGCCACAACGTGCCGGGGTCCTTGACCAGGCCGGGCAGCCCGGTCACCCCTACCGCCATGCCGGCGAACCGGTCGAGAGCCGGCAGGGCGTCCCGCCCCGCCGCACCGGCCTCGTGCCTCCCGAGCCGGACCTGGGTCGCGTTCTCGACCATCCCGAGCCGGGCGTGGGTCGCGTTCTCGACCATCCCGAGCCGGGCGTGGGTCGCGTTCTCGATGACGGTGACGATCCGGGCGGCGAGCCGGTCGAGATCGACGCGGCCCCCGTCCCGTGGCACCGGCGCCGAGTCCTCCCCGTGGGCGATCCCCCCTCCGGCCTCGATCCGTGCCCTGATCCCTCCGCCGCCGACGTCCACGCCGGCGAATCCGGTCCTGCTCATCCGGCGTGCCCGCCGAGCGTGGCGACGGCCGCCCGCACGCCCTGGCCGGCGCTGAGCGCGGCCCGGGCCTCGGCGGCGGAGCAGCCGGTGAGCAGCCGCACGAGCGCCTCCGGGACGGCCCCGTCCGCCTCGGCGAGGGCGGTGCGGCAGGCGTCCGCGCCGGCGCCGGTCGCCTCCACGAGCAGGCTCACCGCGCGCTCGGCCAGCTTGGCGTTGGTGGCGACGAGCCCGACCATGAGATTCCCGTACGTCCGCCCGGCCTTGATCATCAGCGCCGTCGAGAACGCGTTGAGCACCACCTTGGTCGCGGTGCCCGCTTTGAGCCGGGTGGACCCGGTCAGCGCCTCCGGACCCGTGTCGGCGGCGACGACGATGTCGGCCAGGTCGCGTAGCGGCGCGTCCGGGTTGCAGGTGACCAGCACCGTCAGGGCGCCCGCGGCGCGAGCCGCGCGGAGAGCGCCGGCGACATATCGCGTGGAGCCGGACGCCGTGATCCCGACCGCCACGTCCCCCGGCCCGAGGGTCTCGGCGTCCGCCTCGCCCAGCGTATCGGCGTCCTCGCGATCGATGGAGGAGTCGGTGAGCGCGGCGGGCCCGCCGGCGAAGTGGGCCGTGAACAGCTCACGCGGCGCGCCGAACGTCGGGGTGATCTCGGTGGCGTCCAGCACCGCCAGCCGCCCCGACGCGCCGGCGCCGAAGTAGTGCACCCGCCCTCCTCCGGCCAGCCGCCGGTGCGCCGCGTCCACGGCCAGGGCGAGCGGCCCTGTGGCGGCGCGGACGGCCTCGACGGCGCGGGCGTCCTCGTCCAGCAGCAGCCGCAGGACGTCGCCGGACTCCAGGGTATCGATGTCGGTGGTGCGGGGGTTGCGGCGTTCCGTGGGCGGGACTGCCTGGCTCATGGTGCTCCTCATCGTCCGTCCTCCGCTTCCCGTGCGCCCGCGTACGCGGCGAGCAGCCGGCGCGACTCCGCGGCGAGGTCACCCGGCCGCGCCGGGGCCGCACCGTCCCGCAGGAAGGTCTCGGCCCGCTCGCGGAGCCGTTCGCGCAGCTCCGTCTCGGCGGCGGGGTCGCCGGCGAGCCCACGGGTGAGGCCTCGCGCCCACAGCTCCCAGCGGTCGCGGTAGTAACCGCCGACGAGCCCCGCCCAGTGCCGGCCCGCGTAGTCGTCGAGCAAGGGGCTGTCCACGGTGCCCCACACCGTGATGATGCGGCGGGCGTTGTCCCGCAGGACCTCGCGGTCGGCCGGCCCGGCGGCCCACGACAGGGCCTTGGCCTCCCAGTGCTGGAAGGTGTACTCGGGACGGCAGGCCAGCATGCGGTCGAGGTCCTCGAAGACCTTCAGGAAACGGGCCACCCGCTCCGGGTCGCCCGCCGACTCCACGACATCGAGGTAGAGGCGGTCGGCCGCCCTGGCCATGTAGGCGATGCCGGTCTCCACGAGGTCGTGCCCGAGCGGCCCGTCCAGCAGGCCGGGATCCTGCTCGGCCACTTCGATCATCCGCTCCCAGGCCTGCGCCAGCACGGCCGGCCGGTACCACAGGGCACGGGACACGTCGGGTGTCCGCTCGTAGGAGGGGTTGGTGGTGAGCACGCCCGGGAACTGGTCGGGAGCGATCCGCACGCCCTGCGCGCCGTAGACGGTGTCCAGGAGCCCGCGCCAGGCGGCCCGCAGCCCGGCCGTCCCCTGTCCCCCGTAGCGCTGGGTCACGAAGGCGTCGAGCCAGGCGTCGAGATCGGGGACCCGGTTCCAGAGCTGGTCGGTCACCAGCTCGAAGACGACGGGGTTGTTGCGGGTGGCCTCCATGGACAGGCCGAGCCCGGCGGGCGGGCTCGGCGATGCCAGGGCCGCGTCGATCCCTTCGGGAACGCCGCGCAGGTCGGCGGCCGGGTCGGTGCGGCCGCCGAAGTTGAGCAGCGCGCACCACAACCAGGGTTTCCCGGAGAATCCGTCGAAGCGACCCCAGAGCGGATCGTGCTCCGCCCACAGGTCGGCGACGAGCATGCGGTCGTCCGAGATGGCGTCCAGGAAGGCGATGACGCGGTCCTCGGTCCAGAAGTCCCGCTGGTAGGAGAACGGCCAGGCCTGCATGAGCCAGACCGCGTCCGGGTCGGCGGCGCGCAGGCCGGCCAGCGTCGCCGACGCCACGGCGCCGGGGAAGGCCGGGTCGGCGTCGATGGGGATCATCTCGATGAACGGGTCGGCCGCGTACAGGTGGTCGGTGCCGAAGAGCTTGATCTGGGCGCGGGTGATCTCGGCGCCGATGCGCTCGTACAGCGGGTCGGCCGGGTCGAGGACCCAGGTCTCGAACCCCTGCCATTGGCGGCGGCCGGCTCGCGCCGTCGAGGCGATCTCGCGGGGGACGTGTCCGGTGAAGGCCGGCAGCACGGGCGTCATGCCGAAGGCACGCTCGCGGTCGAGGATGCGCGCTCCAAGCTCGCGGTGGCTCTCGATCCAGGACGAGGAAAGAGGGCCGGCGAAGTCGTCCAGGCAGCCCATGTACTGGAACGGCAGGTAGCCCGGCCCGCCCAGGAAGCCGCGGATCCGGTCGTCGTCCAGGCCGAGCAGGGAGTAGGCGGCGTGCAGCACGGCCTCGTGGCCGGTGACGGCGAGCGGCATGGTGATGCCGTGCAGGGCCATCCAGTCGATCTCGCGTTCCCAGTCGGCCCAGTCCCAGTAGGGCATCGTGTAGCTGAAGGTGCAGAAGTTGAAGTAATAGCCCTCACGCACGCGGGCCGAGGCGTGGCGGAGCGGGGCGTCGGGAAACGACGTCACCCGCAGGGGCAGCACCGTGTCCCAGCCCACGGACATGCCGCAGTGCTCCCGGAGGTAGTGGTGCAGCGCGACGGAGGCGCTCACCCCATCGGTCGCGGCGACGGTGAGCACGCCGTCCCTCGCCTCGTAGGCGTACTCACGGGCTCCGTCGCGCGCGGCGGAGCCCGCGAACCGGATCGACTCCGCCACGGGCCCGAGAACACGATGAGCGAGGCCGCGGACGGTGTCCGCCCACAGCGGCGCATGCTCGCCGGACGACATCACAGGTCACACCCCTCGACGAATTAGTTCCGTACGATACATAATTAATATGCTAGCGTGCCGGGACATCGATACGAAGGGCTCGGAGAGGTCATGGAGCAGCTGGTCGCCGCGGGCACGCAGTTCATGCGGGAGGTCAACGCGGCCGCGATCCTGAGCAAGCTGCGGGCCGAGACCAGCATGAGCGTGTCGGCGCTGGCCAAGGCGGTGGGGTTGTCCAGGCAGGCGGTCACCCGCGCCCTCAACGCGCTGGCCGAGGAGGGCCTGGTCGAGTTCGGCCCCCTCGAGCGCGACGCCCGCCGGGCGGGGCGGCCCGCACAGCTCGTGCGGTTCCGGGCGGAGGCGGGCCATGTGCTGGGCCTGTCGATCAGTCCGCAGGACGCGCGCGTGGCGGTGGCGGATCTGTCCGGTTCGGTCATCGCGACCGACGCCGTGCAGCTCGGCCCCGATGCCGGTGGGTCCCAGGTGGTGGAGACGCTCCTGTCCACGGTGGCACGGGCGCTGCGCGCGGCGGACCTGACGACCGGTGATCTCTGGTTCGCCTCGGCGGGCACCCCCGGCATCGTCGACCCGGCGTCCGGCGTCATCAAGCTCATCCCGAGCATGCCGGAACTGGCCGGCGACATCCTCCAGCGCCGGCTGCGCGAGACGCTGGGCTGCCCGGTCTACCTGGACAACGACGTCAAGCTGGCGACGCAGGGCGAGCGGTGGCGAGGCGCGCGACGACGCGAGGACTCGCTGGTGATGGTCCACTGGGGGGAGCGCGTCGGCGCCGGGATCGTTCTCAACGGCGAGCTCTACCGCGGCGCCTCCAACGACGCCGGCGACGTCGGCTTCCTCGATCTGTTCGCCGAGGGACTGCTCACCGACGAGGCGGAGACCGACGGGGCGGACGCCGGCCGTTCCGGGACCCGCCATCCGCACGGCCTCGGACCGTTCGAGGACCGGGTGGGCGGCGAGGAAATCGTGCGCCAGGCCGCGGCGGCGGCGGAACGCGCGGGCGACGGCGTCTTCCGCGCCCGGATCGAGGCCGCCGGAGAGCGTGCGTTCGAGGCCGTGCTGGACGCCGTCGTCGAGGGCAGGCCGGCGGCTCTGGAGGCGATCGACGTGGTGGCGCGCCGGTTCGCCAAAGGCATCGCCGTGATCAGGGCGATACTCAACCCCCGGCTCGTGGTCATCGGCGGCCCTTTGGCCAGATGCGGAGAGACGTTGCTGGCGGCGCTGCGGCGGCATCTGGCCCGCGAGCCGCTGGACCAGCCGGCGCTGGAGGTCTCGACGCTCCAGGAGGACGCCGTCGTCCACGGGGCGCTGCTGCACTCGCTGGAGGAGATCGAGCGCACCAGGTTCGGCCTGGTGAGAACCCGGTCGTCATGAGGCCCGTCGAGGACCCGACGCCACCACCCCCCGATAGAGGAGAAAGGTCATGCGTATAACGACACCAGCCCGGCGGCACGCGCTCGTGGCGCTGGGCGTCACGGCGGCACTGACCCTGACGGCGTGCGCGGGCACCAGTGGCCCGGCCGGGAACACGGCGCCGAAGGTCGACGTATCGACGACCATCCCCAGCGACCCGGTGACGCTCACCCTCGCCTATACCAACGACCCGCCGACCAAGGCGCTCATCGACGGCTTCACCAAGAAGCACCCCAACGTCACCATCAAGCCCCAGATGACGCCGTTCAACGACTACATCAAGTCCATCAAACTCGCGATGTCGTCCGACGCGGCGCCGGACATCGCCCAATACAACCCGGGTGCGATGAACTCCCTGGTCCCTGCCGGCCTCATCCTGGACCTGGGCCCGTGGTCCAAGGCGTACGGCTGGAACACCAAGTTCCCTCCGGCCAGCCTCGAGGTCCTCAGCTCCGACAAGTCGGCCAAGCAGTTCGGGACCGGCAGCCTGTACGCCGTGCCCGGCGGGCTCTCCGTGCTCGGCGTCTTCTACAACAAGAAGATCGTGAAGGCGGCGCCGAAGACGCTGGCCGAGTTCGAGGCGGCGATGAAGCAGGCGAAGGACGCCGGCCACACCCCGCTGAGCAACGGCGCGCTCCAGGTCGGCGGGTTCCACCTGTGGAACGCGCTGCTCAACGTCACCGGCGACGTCGACGACTACCGGTCCTGGGTGTACGGCAAGCCAGGCTCGACGATCGAGACCCCGGCCGCGCAGAAGGCCACCCAGTTGCTGACCGACTGGGCGAAGAAGGGATACATCTCCAGCTCGGCGAGCGCCACGGCGGACCCCGACGCGCTGGCCAGTTTCGCCAAGGGCGGCAGCGCGTTCCTGATCACCGGCAACTGGGCCGCCTCCACCCTGGAGACCGAGATGGGGAACGACGTCGGCTTCTTCCTCATGCCGACGGAGTCGGCGGACAAGCCGGCGAACGTCGCCTCGGGCGCGAGCGTCGCCTACGCCATCTCGGCGAAGAGCAAGCACCCGAACGTCGCCGCGGCGTTCCTCGACTACCTGGGCTCGCCGGAAGCGGCCAAGATCGAGTTCGACGGCGGCTTCATGCCGGTCGACACCAAGACCGAGCTGGGCGCGCAAGGGCTGCGCGGCGAGATCTCGACCGTCTTCGCGCAAGTGGCGCAGAACAACGGGATCGTCCCGTTCCCCGACTTCGCCTCCCCCGGCATGATCGACAAGCTGACCCCCGGCATCCAGGGCCTCATCAACGACAAGATGACCCCCGACGCCTTCCTCCGCTCCCTGCAGGAGTCGTGGGACGCCCACCATGGCTCGTGAGCTGACCTCGTCCGTCTCCCCGCCGCGCGCCCACGAGGCACGCGGCGGGGGGCGGGCAGCCCACGCGCCCACGCGCCCGCCGCGCTGGCGCGGGCGACGGGCGCGCGGCTGGCTCTACGTGCTGCCCGCGCTCGCGGTGTACCTGGGATTCGCCATCTGGCCGGCGCTGAACACGCTGCGCCTGTCCCTTCTGACGTGGGACGGCATCCTGCCCGCGACCTGGGCAGGCTTCGACAACTATGTCGAGATTTTTCAGGACTCGGCGCTATATGAGGCCATCCTGCACAGCCTCGTGCTGATCATCTTCTTCTCGTTCATCCCCATCGGCGTCGGGCTGCTCATGACGGCGCTGCTGATGGGGAAGGTGCGCCGGGGGATGACGTTCTTCCGCGTCGTCTTCTTCCTCCCCCAGGTGCTGCCGCTCGTCGCCGTCGGCATCACCTGGCGGTGGCTCTACAGCGACTCCGGCGTCGTCAACCAGTTCCTCGACCTGGTGGGGCTGGGGGCGATCACCCGCGCCTGGCTGGGCGACTACCAGCTGGCGCTGATCGCGCTCGGGCTCATCGGCACCTGGGTGATGAGCGGGCTGTGCATGATGCTCTTCCTGACCGGCGCGCAGAAGATCGACCCCTCCCTGTACGAGGCCGCCAAGCTCGACGGCGCGGGCTCGTTCCGGCAGTTCCGCCACGTCACCCTGCCCGGCGTGCGCAGGGAGATCACCGTCGCCGGCGTCATCACCACGATCGCCGCGCTGGCCAGCTTCGACCTCGTCTTCGTCACCACCAACGGCGGCCCGGCGGGTCAGACCAACGTGCCCGGCCTGCTGGTCTACCGGTTGGCCTTCAACGAGGGCGACATCGGCGGCGCCAGCGCGCTGGCCGTCGTGCTGACCGTCATCGTGGTCGCCGTCGTCAGCGCCGTCCGATACTTCACCAGGGATGAGAGTTGAGCATGCGTGGCGGTGTCAGTTTCAGGTACGGAGTGCTCGTCCTGCTGGCGGTCATGGTGCTGGTGCCGTTCATCGGCATCGTCCTGGCCGCCCTGCATCCGCCCGGCTCACAGCTCAACGGGCTGAGCATCCCGGACCGGTGGTCGTGGGAGAACTTCACGCTCGCCTGGGAGCGGGGCAACATGACCGCCCTCATGCGTTCGAGCCTGCTGATCGCGGTCTTCGTGGTGCCGCTGTCGGTGGTGCTGGCCACGCTCGCGGGCTACGGGCTGGCGATCCTCAGGGTGTGGGGGCACCGGACGTTGTCGTTCGGGTTCGTGATGGGGCTGACGCTGCCGATCGAGCTGATCGTCGTGGCGCTCTACTTCAACCTGCGCGAGGTCGGTCTCACGAACTCCTACATCGGCATCATTCTGGCCGAAGCGGCCCTGTTCATGCCGTTCGGGGTGTACTGGATGCAGACGCACTTCTCGAACGTGCCCGAGGAACTCGTGGAGGCGGCGCGCATCGACGGGGCCAGGGACCTCATCGTGCTGGCGCGGGTGCTGGTGCCGATCTCGTGGCCGGCGATCACCACGTTGTCGGTGCTGTACTTCATGTGGTCGTGGAATCAGTTCATGCTGGTGCTGGTGATGATGCAGGATCCCGATCGGCGTACGGCGCCGAGCGGGCTGGGGTTGTTCGTCGGCGAGCACACGACGGACATCCCGTTGCTGGCGGCGGCCTGCTTGATCGTCATCGCCCCGATCGTGGTCGTTTACCTCCTCTTCCAGCGCAGCTTCGTCAGCGGCATCACCCAAGGCGCCATCAAGGGCTGACCACCGCCCATGCCCCGGCCCGTCCTGGCACGGCCACAGGCGGCGGGATGGGGTGGATTTTGGCGTTCGTACCACCCTCCGTGTCAAGATGCGGTGTGGTCGGTACCCCGCCTGAGCTGGAGCGCGGCACCGGCGTCCCCGCGCACGTGCAGATCGAGCGATGGCTGCTCGAGTCGATCGACAGGGGCGAGCTGGCGCCGGGCGACCGGCTGCCCGGCGAGCGGGAGCTGGCCGGGCGGCTCGGCGTGAGCAGAATGACGCTCAGGCAGGCCCTGGCGACCCTGGAGCACGACGGTGTGCTGATCAGAGTCCCCGGCAGGACGGGCGGCGCGTTCGTGGCCGAGCCGCGCATCGAGTGCGACCTGACCGGCCTGGCCGGTTTCACCGAGCAGATGCGCCGGGCCCACCTGCGGGCCGAGGCGCGGATCCTGACCGCCCGGACGGTGCCCGCGACGGGCACGGTGGCCAGGGCGCTGGAGGTCGAGGCGGGCTCGCCGGTGCACGAGGTGGTGCGGGTGCGCTCGGCCGGGCGCTCACCGGTGGCGCTCGAGCGTTCCTACTTCCCCCACCTGCCCGGCCTGCTCGACCAGGACCTCACCGGCTCCCTCTACACCCTGCTGGCCGGCCACTACGACCTGGAGCCGCGCACCGCGGTCGAGCACCTCGACCCGGTGATCGCCCGTCCCGGCGACGCCGCCGAGCTGGGCATCGCGCCAGGTGCGCCGCTCATGCTGATCGAGCGCACGGCCTACGCGGCCGACGGCACGCCGGTGGAGTTCGCGCGCGACCTGTTCCGCCCCGACCGGGTCCGGATCTCCGTACGCAGCGGCGTCACGGGACCAGCGGGGTCTTGACCACCGTGCCCGGCACCCACGCCCCCTCGACCTCGATCTCCACCTCGGCCCCCGGCTCGGCCGTCAGGTAGGCGTAGGCGATGGACTCGCGGGCGGTGTAGCCGTAGCCGCCGGAGGTGACGCGGGCCACGACCCGCCCGTCCAGCCGGACGGGCTCGTTGCCGAGCGCCACGGCCCTCGGGTCGCTCAGCGTCACGCACCGCAACCGCCGGAGCTCGCGCCCGGGAACCGGGTCCAGCGCATCCTTCCCGAGGAAGTCCTTGTCCGATGTGACGCAGAACCCCAGCCCTGCCTCGTACGGCGTGGTCTCCGGCCCGATGTCGGCGCCCCACACGCGGTATCCCTTCTCCAGCCGCAGGCTGTCGATGGCCTTGTACCCGCCGGCCACCAGCCCGTACGGCTCCCCCGCCCGCCACAGGGCCTGCCACAACGCCAGGCCGTACTCGCTGGAGCAGTAGAGCTCCCAGCCGTGCTCGCCCACGAACGTCACCCGCAGCGCCAGCACCGGCACGTCCCCCACGGTGATCTCCCGCGACGACATGAACGGGAAGTCCATCGGATCCGGCGTCAGCTCCTTGACGATGTCGCGGGCGCGCGGCCCCCACAGGGCGAAGCAGGCGTACTGGCCGGTCACGTCGGCGATCCTGGCTGTGGAGCCGGTGTGCGCGGCCTGCTTGCGCAGCCATCCCAGGTCGTGCGAGCCGAACGCGGTGCCGGTGACGATGAGGAACTCCTCCTCGCCGCGCCGGGTGACGGTGAAGTCGCACTCGATGCCGCCGCGCCGGTTGAGCGCCTGCGTGTACGTGACCGCGCCCACCTCACGGGCGACCCGGTTGTCGCACACCCACTCCAGCAACTCCGCCGCTCCGGCGCCGGTGACCTCGATCTTGGCGAACGAGCTCTCGTCGAACAGCCCCGCCGTGGTGCGGGTGGCCCGGTGCTCGACCCCGATCGCGGGCGACCACAACCGGCCCGCCCAGCCCGCCGGCCGCTCCCCTCCCCCGTCCTCGTTCGACGCGTAGTAGTTGACCCGCTCCCAGCCCGACTTCTCCCCGAAGACGGCCCCGTGGGCGGCGTGCCAGCCGTAGGCGGGCGAGACCCGCAGCGGCCGCCCCGCCGACCGCTCGTGCCCGGGGTAGCGGATGTCGTAGTACGTCTCGTAGTTCTCGACCGCCCGCTTGAGCGTGTACGACGGCGAGCGGTAGTGGCGGCCGAACCGGCGCACGTCCATGTGCCACAGGTCCATGCTGGGCTCGCCCTCGACGATCCACTCGGCCATCACCTTGCCGATGCCGCCCGCGCCCGCGATGCCGTGCGCGCAGAACCCGGCCGCCACGAAGAACCCGGCCACCTCGGTCTCGCCGAGGCAGAACTCGTTGTCAGGGGTGAACGCCTCGGGCCCGTTGATCAGCTTGCGAATGCCGACGTCGGCCATCGCCGGCACCCGGATCCGGGAGTTGTCGAAGATCTCCTCGAGCCGGGGCCAGTCCTCGGGCAGCAGGCGGCCGTTGAAGTCGGCGGGCACCGCGTCGTAGGTGTTGGGGCCGGCCGTCCAGGGCGCGCAGGTGCGCTCGTAGCCGCCCATGACCAGGCCCTGCACCTCCTGCCGGTAGTAGACGAGCAGGTCGGGGTCGCGCAGCGTGGGCAGGCCGGTGTGGTCGTGGAAGGCGTCGGTCACGACGTACTGGTGCGACATCGGCACGATCGGGACCCGCACGCCGGCCATGCGGCCGATCTCGGCCGCGAACATGCCACCGCAGTTGACCACGATCTCGCAGTCGATGTCGCCCTGGTCGGTGCGGACCCGGGTGACCCGGCCGTTCGCGGTGTCGATGCCGAGCACCCGGGTGCCGGTGCGGATGACGGCGCCGCCCTCGCGGGCCCGCGCGGCCAGGGCGTAGCACAGCTGGGACGGGTCGATCTGGCCGTCCGTCGGCAGGTACGCGGCTCCGACGACGCCTTCGGGGTTCATGAGCGGGAACAGCTCCACGGCCTCGGCCACCGAGATCTCCTCAAGCGGCAGCCCGAACGTCCGCGCCCACCCGATCTGGCGCCGGATCTCGGCCATCCGCTCGGGGGTGGAGGCCAGCTTGATGCCGCCGCATTCGGTCCAGCCGGCGTCGAGGGTGCGGTAGAGCTCGACGGAGTACTGGTTCATCCGGGTCAGGGTGGGGTCGGCGCGCAACTGGCCGACGAGCCCGGCGGAGTGGAAGGTGGAGCCGCTGGTCAGTTCGTCCCGCTCGAGCACGACGACGTCGCGCTCGCCGAGCTGGGTGAGGTGGTAGGCGACGGACGCGCCGCCCACGCCGCCGCCGATGATCACGATGCGGGCCGAGTCGCTCATGCTCGCGAGGCTAGCCGCCACGCCGTAAAAGGTCTAGACCGTTTAGCGCGGGTCGTCCTAGCATCGAGCATGGCCGTGCCCCAGGTGCTCGATCGTATCCCCCTGCTGTCCGGCGTGCCCCGTACCGTCGAGGAGTTGCCCGGCGGGCTGACCAACCACAACTACAAGGTCGTCACACCCGATGGGGCGTACGTGGCGCGCGTTTGGGCCAGCGACGGGGCGATGCTGGCCATCGACAGGGACGCCGAGCACGCGAACTCGATCGCGGCGGCGGCCGCCGGGGTGGGGGCGCCGGTGCACGCGTACCTGCCCGAGCTCGGCGTGCTGGTGGTGGGGTTCCTGCCGGGGCGAACCTTCACGGAGGCCGACCTGCGGGATCCGGCGAACCTGCCGCGCGTGGCGGAGGCGTGCCGGCGGCTGCACGGCGGGCCACGTTTCGTGCGTGACTTCGACATGTTCGACGTCCAGCAGCGCTACCTGGAGATCGTCCAGAGCCGCGGCTTCCGACTTCCTGCGAAATATCTCGAATTCATGCCCGTTGTCGCCCAAATCCGGAAATGTCTGGAAGTGCGGTACGAGGGCACCGTTCCGTGCAACAACGACCTGCTGCCGGGCAACATCCTCGACGACGGCGAGCGCCTCTGGCTGATCGACTACGAGTACTCCGGGAACAACGACCCCTGCTTCGAGCTCGGCAACATCTGGAGCGAGTCGGACCTGCCGCTGGGCCACCTGGAGGAGCTCGTCACGGCATACTACGGCCGCCGGCTCCGCAACAAGATCGCCCGGGCCCGGCTGCTCGGCCTCATGTCCAAGTACGGCTGGACGTTGTGGGCCTCGATCCAGGACGGCGCCAACGAGAGCATCGACTTCGACTTCTGGTCGTGGGGGATGGAGAAGTACGAGCGGGCGGTGGCCGAGTTCACCGGGCCCGAGCTGACGTCCCTCATGGACGAGGCCGCGCGTACAGATTAGGCCGGGCAGACTTGGTGGCATGCTTGCCGCATTGACCGGTCTGGGCCTGTCCACGGCCGCCGGCCTGAACGCCTACATCCCGCTCCTGGTGGTGGGCGTGTTGTCGAACGTCACCGACGCCGTGAAGCTGCCCGACGGCTACTCCTGGCTGTCCAACTGGGGCGTGCTCGCGATGATCGCGGTGCTGCTGCTCGCGGAGATGGTCCTCGACAAGGTCCCTGCCGTGGACAGCGTCAACGACGCCATCCAGACCGTGATCCGCCCGGCCTCCGGCGGCGTGGTGTTCTCGGCCACGAACGCCGCCGCCGAGCTTGAGAAGTCCACGTGGATGACCGAGAACCCGTGGGTGGGATGGCTCCTGGGCATCATGGTGGCCCTGGCCGTGCACGCGATGAAGGCGGCGGCCCGCCCGGTGGTCAACGCGGGCACGGCGGGCGTGGGCGCGCCGGTGGTGAGCACGGCGGAGGACGCCGGGTCGCTCGGCATGAGCCTGATCGCGGTTTTCGCCCCGATCCTGGTGATCGTCGCGTTGCTGGTGCTCGCCGTCCTGTCCTGGTGGCTGTTCAGGAGGGTACGCCGTTTCCGCGCCCGCCGCCGTGCCGCCCGAAGTCAGCCTCCGGGCTGACCCCTTCTCCGTCTGCGGGGTGATCCGCCGGCCCTGCCGCGCCTCGTACGGTGATCCCGGTTAGCGAACAACCGCAAGACGTGTGCGCGTCACCGTGGCCCCCCACCCAGGACGCTCACGCGGCAGAGGGCCCGGCGGCGTCCGCACCGCCGGGCTCCTCACACCCGCAGACTCCGCAGCCACCCTCCCACGAGCTGGACGAACTCGGCCGGGCGCTCCTCGTGCAGCCGATGGCTGGAGCCTTCCCAGCACACGACCTTCGACTTCGGCACCTTGAGCAGGCCCGCCTCCCAGTTCGCACGCCGCGGATCGGCCCAGATCGACAACACCGGGCATCGCCTGCGTGCCAGGTAGTCGTCGCTGGCCGGCCGCACCCCGATGGCGTCCGGCGCCGTGAACATCGCCTCGAACGCCTGGACGAGCACGTGCGGCGGCATGCCGTGCAGCCTGCGCTTGTGCCAGCGGCGGATGACGGCGGGCGTGGCGGCGTTCGTACACCACTCGTCGATCGCCTCGGCGGCGGCGTGGGGATGCTCGCCACGCAGCCCCTCGATCATCGTGGGGAATCCCTGGGCGATGTCGGCGGTCATGCCGTAACCGGGGTCGAGGGCGACGAGCGCGCGCACCCGGTCCGGGTGCTCGACGGCGAGGATCGAGGCCACCTGGCCACCCATCGAGTGCCCGACGGCGACGACCTGGGCGACGCCGAGGCGGTCGAGCAGCACACTCAGATCCTCCGCCATCATGCGAGGCGTGTTGCCCGTCTCCGGGACCGACGAGTAGCCGTGACCGCGCAGGTCCGCCGCGATCACCCGGCGCCCGGCGGCGACCAGCGCGTCGATGTGCCAGGACCATTGGTGCGAGTCGGTCCCCCAGCCGTGCACGAGCAGCAGCGGCGGCCCGTCGCCGCCGCCGTCGTCGGTGTAGAAGAGGCTGATGTCGTCGCCGACGTCCGCGTACGGCATGACTCACCCCGCTTCTTCCGGGCGGGGCGGCAGCAGCGCCGAGTCCCCCGCCGTCCAGCCGCCGTCGATGGCGAGCTCGGCGCCGGTGACGTACGAGGCGGCGTCGGACAGCAGGAACGCGATCGCCTCCGCGACCTCCTCCGGCTGGCCCCACCGCCCGGCAGGGGCCAGAGGGAAGGTGCCCTCGCCCGACACGGCACCGAACGGCTGGGTCATCGGGGTGACGATCATGCCCGGGTGCACGGAGTTGACCCTGATCCGGTCCTTGCCGAACTCCAAGGCGGCGATCTTGGTGAGCCCGCGCACGCCCCACTTCGACGCGCCATACCCGCCCGTTCCCGGCAGCGCGAAGAGCCCCGCGACCGACGACAGGTTGACGATGGCGCCGCCGCCCGACTCCCGCATGGCCCCCACGACAGCCTTGAGCCCCAGGAAGACGCCGACCAGGTTGACCTGGAGCACCCGCTCGAACTCGTCCAGCGGCTGCTGCTCGATGGGCACCAGGCTGGCGATGCCGGCGTTGTTCACCAGGCCGTCGAGCCGCCCGAACTCCTCCACGGTCCGCGCGACCACGGCCGCCCACTGGTCCTCGCTCGTCACGTCGTGGGGGATGAAGCGGGCCTCCAACTCCTTGGCGGTGGCCGTGCCCTCCTCCACGAGCACGTCCGAGAGCACGACCCGCGCACCGGCCGCGACGCAGCGCCGCGCGGTCGCCGCCCCCATCCCCCTCGCACCACCGGTGATGATCACAACCTTGCCGTCCAGCACGCGCCACCGCCCCTTCTCCGCCCTGACCGCGAACATGTGCACTGAAACACAGGCCTCCGTCTCGTATCAAGGGCTTGCTTGGTCGCGCGCGCCAGAACCGCCCGGGCGCACTATCCTCTAGGCATCAACACCAACAGGGGGTGGCGAAGATCGAGTTCATGGTCATCGTGCTAGTGATCCTGGCGTTCCTGCTGCTGATGATGGGCGTCGGCGTCTACCTGCTGGTCAAGGTGGGCAAGAAGGCGGCAGGCAAGGCCAAGGAGGCCGCGACGCGGCTGAGCACGCACGTCAACGCGATGGGCACGGGTGACGCCGCCGAGGTCGAGCGGCTCCGCCTCGACCTGCGCCGCGAGGTGTCGCTCACCCGCCAGGCCGTCGAGCAGGCGCAGCGTCAGGGCTGGGGGCTCGGCGACCTGCCGCGACTCCTGGCCGACCTGGAGGCGCAGGCCGAGGTGCACGACGGGCAGCTCGGCATGTACGCCCAGCAGCGGCGCGTGTCGCCGTACATCGACCACGCCACCCTGGACCGGCTGCGCGAGCACCAGGCCAAGCTGACGGCGATGTGCGCCCGCATCCGCGCCGACCTCCTCGGCGACCAGGTGCACCACACGGCCTCGGGCATCGCCGACCTCAGCTCCCGCACGGACCTGGAGATCGAGGCCCGCCGCCGCGCGCCGGACCCACTGGAGGAGATCGACGAGCTCTACCGCCGCTCGATGGAGGAACGCAAAGACCGCCCCTGACTCACTGTGACATCATGGACGCGTCACGTGAGGTTCGCTGAGGAGGCGGCGTGGTGAGCACGACCTTGCCGACGTGGTTTTATCCCGGGCCTCCCGGCGGCTGGACCGCCGACATGCTCGACCACCTACCTCCCGAGGCACCGCGGCACATCGAGCTGATCGATGGGTCGCTGATCGTGAGGTCGCCGCAGACCAGCAAGCGGCTGCAGACCAACATCGGATTCGACGTGGACATCGACCTCACGTTGAAGTGGCCGCCGGCTTAGAGACGGCCCCACTCCCCGTAAACCAACTCCGCCAGCTCGGCCTCCGTGGCGCCCTCATTGGCCTTGGCCTTCGTGGCCTGGGCCTGGGCTTTGGTGGGCAGCAGGCCGTCGAGCAGGACGGGCAGCGACAGCCGCCGCAGCAGCACTTCGGACTCCGAGACCCCGTAAGGTCTGCGCGTCACCGCCACGTTCACCCGCAGCGCGTGCTCGTTCCCCGGTGGAACACCTGGACGATCGATCTCGATGGCCGAATACCGGAAGCCGTTCGTCAGGTTGCAGGCAGCACACGAGGCCGGGCCCCTGCTGAGTCTGCCGCCACATTCCGCACAGGTCAGGCGGTCGTAAGCGGCGTCGACCACCCGCCACGGATGCTTGTCTGGCTCATCGACGACCATTTCGGCAATGAGACGCTCGTCGAGCGGCTCCCCCGTGCCGAACTCGCGCTCGAGAAAGCCCCGCCAACCCTCCTCGACGATCTCGTCCACCAGCCCGGCACATCGGTCACAGCCAGGCGCCCCGGCCGGCTCCCAGTGACCACACACCCCGCAGCGTCGCATGCCCGCACGCTACAAGGCGCCCAGCACCGACCGCATCGCAATATCGGCCGGCCGGCTTTCCCTCGGGTCGGCCGGCGAATATTCGGTTGCGGCATGGAGACGTGCCTCGGCATACTCGGCCACGTTGATCGCTTACCGCGATGCGAAGGGAGGGTGAGACCGTGACGACGACTGTTCGCGTGCCGTTTTCCGCGTCCTCATTCCTTCCCACCGCATGCTCATTGATCTGATCGACGTGCCGGTGGGTCTCACACCTGGAGCAATCCCACCGTGCCGAAGCACTCACAGCACCGCCGCCGTGGCAAGTACGCCCTCGACGCCGACGACCTCGAATGGCTGGAGAGCACTCCCGACACCACCATCGCCGACGACGGCCCGCCCGAGGGTGACCGCTGGTCCACCTGGGACCAGAGCACGCCCACCGAGAAGGGCCCCAGGCCGTACCCCCACTGGCTGGTCACCGACCTGGCTGCCGTCGACACCGAGCACGGCGTGCTCAAGACCGGCAAGGAAGCCGACGTCCATCTGATCTCGCGCGGCGTGCCGGGCACGGACCGGGTGTGCCTGCTGGCCGCCAAGCGATACCGCTCGGCCGAGCATCGCCTCTTCCACCGCGACTCCGGCTACCTGGAAGGCCGCAGGACCCGCGACGACCGCATGAACCGGGCCATGGCCAACCGCACCGCGTTCGGCAGGCAGGCGATCGCCGGCCAGTGGGCGGTGGCCGAGTTCGGGGCGTTGTGCAGGCTGTGGGAGCTGGGCATTCCGGTGCCCTACCCGGTCCAGATCGTGGGGACGGAGATCCTGCAGGAGTTCATCGGGTCTCCGGACGGGTACGCGGCCCCTCGCCTCGCCCAGGTGTCCGACGGCCTGAATGACCTGTGGAAGCAGTTGGTCGAGGCCATGGTCACGCTGGCCGGCGAGGGCCTCGCCCACGGCGACCTGTCCCCGTACAACCTGCTGGTCCACGACGGCAGGCTGGTGATCATCGACCTGCCGCAGATCGTGGACGTCATCGCCCATCCGGCCGGGCCGTCGTTCCTGGACCGCGACGCCCGCAACGTCGCCACCTGGTTCGCCGCCAAGGGCGTCGCAGCGGCGGACCCGGAGGCTTTGGCCGCACTCCTGCGTACCGAGGCAGGAATCTCCCGGTGACGCACCGTCAACGGGAGCCCTCAAGGGACTCGATGGTGGCGCGGAGCCAGGCCAGCTCGGCCTGGCTCGTGGCGTGGGCGATGGTCAGCAGCCCCTGCCGGAACGGATCCCCGAACTCCTCTGCCCCCATCGGCCGATCCCCGTCATAGAAGAAACTGGTCGGCTCCTCCAGGAACGCCAGCCGCCGCCGCAGCACGACCGCCTGCGCGTCCGGCTCGCCCAGATGGCGGAGGAACGCCAGCAGCGTGAACCACCGGTTCTCATCGCTGATGTCGAGGTCGTCCGGCTCCCGCAGCCGCCGCTCCAGCTCCTCGCGCCCCTCGTCCGTCAGGTAGAGCGTGCGCCGCGGCGCGGCGGCCATCCCGGGCTCGTCCTTCCTGATCAGCCATCCGGCCGCGGCCATGCGTTTGATCGCCGGGTAGAGCGTGCCGTCGGCCACCGGGCGCACGTGCCCCATCAGGGCCGCCACACGTTTCCGCAGGTCGTATCCGTGTAACGGCCGGTCTCTGAGGAAGCCCAGTATCGCCAGCTCCAACATGACGACGATCATACCTCGGAGCCGATATATATTGGCCCCGATACACGAGGAGGCCGTCATGCACGATGCCATCGTCCACCCCAGCGGCGCTCGCATGCGCTGGGTCGAGCTGCCGGGTGCCGAGCCGGCCCGTGTGTACGTTCACGGCCTCGGCGCCACCTCGGCCCCCTACTACGCGGAGGTCGCGGCACACCCTCTGCTGGGGCGCCACCGCTCGCTCCTGATCGACCTGCTCGGCTTCGGCATCAGCGACCGGCCGGAGGACTTCGCCTACACGCTCGAAGCCCACGCGGACACGCTGGCCGAGGCGCTGGGCAAGGCGGGGGTCGCGGGCGCGTCGCTGATCGCCCACAGCATGGGCGGGGCGGTGGCCATCGTCCTGGCCGCCCACCACCCCGAGATGGTCGCCAACCTGATCCTCGTGGACGCCAACCTCGACCCGTACTCCCCGATTCCCGTCCAACCCGGCAGCAGCGGCATCGCGAGCTACACGGAGGAGGAGTTCGTCGCGCACGGATGGAAGGAGGTCCGTGACCGGGTGGGGCCGCACTGGTGGTCCACGATGCGGCTGGCGGACCTGCGCGGCCTGCACCGCACGGCCGTGAGCCTCGCCCAAGGCACCGATCCCACGATGCGCGAGATGCTCAAGGCCCTGCCGATCCCCCGCGCCTTCCTGCACCCGCAGGGCGACCCGCCGGAGGCCGCCGACGACCTGCGTGCGGCCGGCGTCCAGGTCCTCGGCATTCCCGAGTCCGGCCACAACATCATGCTCGACAACCCGGAGGCCTTCGCCCAGACGCTCAGGACCCTCCTCCCCTAAGTCCCTGTCGCGCCGACCGCCTCTCAACCGACCCTGCATCGCACGCCTGCACGACCAACCGGCGAAGGATCTTCCCACCTTCCAATACTCTCCGCGATCAACATGCGACAATAAGCGACATGCCGTCCCCCCGACACGACACGCTCATCCAGATGTTCAGCGACCGCCCGCAACTGGCCGTAGAGATCCTGCGCGACCTCATGGGCGTGGAACTGCCCGCCACCCCACTCCTTCGGGTGGAGGACAACACCTTCAACACCCGCCCCTCCGACGACTTCGAGGCCGACCTGGTCATCGTCCTGGGACCACCGCAAACCCCCGCGCATGCCATCATCGTGGAGATCCAGCAGGACACGTCCAAGCCTCCCCGGCAGCTCGCCCGCTACGCCGCCGCACTGTGGCTGATGCTTGGCTGCAACGTCACAGTGCTGGTCATCTGCCCGAACCGTGCGGCCGCCGCCTATTACACGCGACCGATCGATTCCGGGCTGGACGGTTATCGCCTGCAAGCCCGGGTGCTGGGACCCGACTGCATCCCGGCCATCACCGATCCCGAGCACGCCCTCGCCCACCTGGACCTGGCCACCATGTCGGTCATGGTCCACGGCCGCAACCGCAAGGTCGTCGAGGCGTTCGCCGCAGCACTCGTAAAGACAGACGACGAACACGCTCTGCAGTACCATGAATACGCATACAGCATGGCCTCGCCCGAGATCCGGTGCCTTATGGAGGAGATCATGACGTCCACCACCTGGCCGGTCTACAGCCCCATGGCCCGCGAACATTTCGGCCGCGGCAAAACGGAAGGCAAGGCGGAAGGCAAGGCGGAAGGTAAGGCCGAAGGGAGAGCGGAGGAGGCGGCCAGGATGGTGCTACTCGTGCTGGGCGCCCGCGGCCTCGACGTCCCGGACGGCATCCGGGCCCGGATCAGCGCCTGCACCGACCTCGACCAACTCGAAACCTGGGCCACCCGGGCTGCCACCGCCCAAACCCAGCACGACATCTTCGACGAACCAGACGATCAGCGGCATTAGTGCGTGGCGTCTTTACTCCCACGCGGCCGCAGCGAGAAAGGGAGCCGGCCTGGACGAGCGGCATGATCGTCCGTGGGCCGGTGTCCCTCTCCGTCGCGTGATCTGCCGGACGCCCAGGCCAGGGGGCCCTTACCGCACTCCGGCCTCGCGCATGTCCCTGAGCTCCCGCTTGAGCTCCTTGATCTCGTCGCGCAACCGGGCGGCCACCTCGAACTGCAGGTCGGCCGCGGCCTGGTGCATCTGCTCGGTCAGCGACTCGACCAGCGACTCGATCTGCGCGCGCGGCATCTCGCCCGCGATGGCCTTGGCGTGCTGCCCGGCCTGCCGCGACGCGAACCCGGGCATGGGCGCCTTGCCGCGCGACTGCTGACGGCCCCCGCCGCCGAGCAGCTTGTCGGTGTCGGCGTCCTCGCGCTGCAGCGAGTCCAGGATGTCGGCGATCTTCTTGCGGAGCGGCTGCGGGTCGATGCCGTTGGCCTGGTTGTAGGCGATCTGCTTGGCCCGCCGCCGGTTGGTCTCGTCGATCGCCCGCTCCATCGACGGGGTCACCTTGTCGGCGTACATGTGGACCTGGCCTGACACGTTTCGGGCGGCGCGGCCGATGGTCTGGATCAGGGACGTCTCGGAGCGCAGGAAGCCCTCCTTGTCAGCGTCGAGGATGGCCACCAGCGACACCTCGGGCAGGTCGAGGCCCTCGCGCAGCAGGTTGATGCCGACGAGCACGTCGAACTCGCCGGTGCGCAGCTCGCGCAGCAGCTCGATGCGGCGCAGCGTGTCGACCTCGCTGTGCAGGTAGCGGACCCGGATGCCGAGCTCCAGGAGATAGTCGGTGAGGTCCTCGGACATCTTCTTCGTCAGCGTGGTGACCAGCACGCGCTCGTCCCGGTCGGCGCGCTCGCGGATCTCGTGGACCAGGTCGTCGATCTGCCCCTTGGTGGGCTTGACGACGATCTCGGGGTCGACCAGGCCGGTCGGGCGGATGACCTGCTCGACGACCTCGCCCTTGACCCGCCCCAGCTCGTAGGACCCCGGCGTGGCCGACAGGTAGACGGTCTGGCCGATGCGCTCCAGGAACTCCTCCCACTTCAGCGGCCGGTTGTCCATCGCCGACGGCAGCCGGAAGCCGTGCTCGACCAGCGTGCGCTTGCGGGAGGCGTCGCCTTCGTACATGGCGCCGATCTGCGGCACGGTCTGGTGCGACTCGTCCAGGACCAGCAGGAAGTCCTCGGGGAAGTAGTCGAGCAGCGTGTTGGGCGCGCTGCCGGGCTCCCGCCCGTCCATGTGGCGGGAGTAGTTTTCGATGCCGGAGCAGGTGCCGATCTGCCGCATCATCTCGATGTCGTACGTCGTCCGCATCCGCAGCCGCTGTGCCTCCAGCAGCTTGCCCTGCCGCTCCAGCTCCGACAGCCGCTCGGCCAGCTCCGCCTCGATGCCCGCGACCGCGGCCGCCATGCGCGCCTCGCCGGCGACGTAGTGGGAGGCGGGGAAAATGTAGAGCTCCTCGTCCTCGGTGATGACCTCGCCGGTCAGCGGGTGCATGGTGGAGAGCTTCTCGATCTCGTCGCCGAACATCTCGATGCGGACGGCGAGCTCTTCGTACTTCGGGATGATCTCGATGGTGTCGCCGCGCACCCGGAACGTGCCGCGGGTGAAGGCGAGGTCGTTACGCGTGTACTGCATGTCGACCAGGCGGCGCAGCAACTGGTCGCGGTCGACGTCCATGCCGACGCGCAGCCTGGCCATGCGGTCGACGTATTCCTGCGGGGTGCCCAGGCCGTAGATGCAGGACACGGAGGCGACCACGATCGTGTCCCTGCGGGTGAGCAGGGAGTTGGTGGCCGAGTGGCGCAGCCGCTCGACCTCGTCGTTGATCGAGGAGTCCTTCTCGATGTAGGTGTCGCTCTGCGGGACGTAGGCCTCGGGCTGGTAGTAGTCGTAGTAGGAGACGAAGTATTCCACCGCGTTGTTGGGCAGCATCTCCCGCAGCTCGTTGGCGAACTGGGCGGCGAGCGTCTTGTTGGGCTGCATGACCAGCGCGGGCCGCTGCAGGCGCTCGATCAGCCAGGCGATCGTGGCCGTCTTGCCGGTGCCGGTGGCACCGAGCAGGACGTTGTCCTTCTCCCCGGCCTTGACGCGGCGCTCCAGCTCGGCGATGGCCGTCGGCTGGTCGCCGGAAGGAGTCATCTCGGTGACGACCTCGAACGGCGCCACCCTCCGCTGCAAATCTGTGACCGGTCGCATAATGCCCACTGTAGGCGGCGGGGCTGACAGAATCCGCCGTCAGGCCGACCGCTCCCCGATCCGCGGGAACGGGGTGGTGGAGAAGACGACCTCCACGGGCACCTCGAAGTATTCGGCGATCTTCAGCGCCAGGTAAAGGCTCGGGCTGTACTCCCCCCGTTCCAGGTAGCCGATGGTCTGATAGTGCACCCCCAGGGCATCGGACAGCTGCCTGCGGGTGACGTTCCGCTCTGCGCGCAGCAGCGCGATGCGGTTGTAGACGGTCTCGCTCATCACCACGTATTTTCTCAGACGACCCGCTGGAGTGCCCGGTGGCGCCGCGCCTCCATCAGCGGGCCCGACTCGCGCCTGGCCATCCTGCGCAGGATCGGCGGCGCGATGAGCAGGCTCGCCACCGCCCAGGCCAGGAGCACCAGGACCACCCCGGCCACGACCATGATCGCCAGACCGGCCGAGGACTGCAGCATCAGCAGCGCGATGCGGCCGACGAGACAGCCCAGCATGCCCTGCGGAACCGCCTTGACGCGCAGCAGGGTGCCGTCCTCGCGCTCGACGGCCATCATGCTGATCACGCCGATCAGCCCGTTGAACGCCACCCCCAGGCCGAGGATGCCCGGCAGGGTCAGCATGGCCAGGGGAACGGCGGAGCCCGGCGCCGTCGCGTCGCGCTGGAAGTAGAGCACGACCACGAAGGCCGCCGTGGAGATCACGTTGAAGGCGATGTCCTGCGGGCTGGTCAGGCTGTGCTTGACAAGCACTCTCACCGCCCCCATGAAACCTCCAAGTAGTATGTCTACTACATAGATAGCACCTCTACTACGAGACGCAACAGACCTGTGACAGGGCTTTGCAAGCGAACAGCAAGTCACACCCGATACGGTCGGATTCGCCTGTAGCGGAAAAGGAAGGTCTAATGTCACGACCCAGAGAGGCACTGATCCAGGCAGGTCAGGGCATAGCCCAAGCGGTCGCCCAAGGGGGTGATGTACGACAGGCCATGGGCCAGGCCATGGGACAGGTCGTCGACCAGGCGGGACAACTGGCCGGGCAGGGCCGCGGCTTCGCGCTGAACCCCCACGACTTCGCCGCCGCGCGTGACGGAGGCGCCTCCGTCGGCACGCTCATCGAGGCCAGGACGGCGTCGCTGACCGAGGCCGGGGAGATCGTCAACCGCAGCTTCGCCGAGAACGGCATGCACGTCATCTCCCCCGTGGTGATCCCCAAGGGCAGCACCGCGAAGGTGATCGTGCCGCTGGGCATCCTGGTGGTGCTCGGCCTCATCGGCGCGCTCGGCAACGTCATCCCGAACACCGATCTGATCTTCGGGCCGCACTACTGGGTGGTGCTGGTCCTGGCCGCGGTGTTCCTGTGGTGGCGGCGCAGCGTGGTGATGGTGCCCGAGGGCTGCAAGGCGCTGATCACCCAGTTCGGCAAGCTGGTGCACATCGCGGACCCGGGCCGGGTGACGCTGTTCAACCCGTGGAAGCGGGTCAGCTACATCGTCAACACCACCCGCGAGTACCCGTTCAACGCGCCGATCAGCGAGGCCCCGACCCAGCAGGGCGTCAAGGCGAGCGTGGACCTGTTCCTGCAGTTCAGGATCGAGAACCCGGCGGAGTTCATCTTCGTGCTCGGCTCGGTCAGCGGCTTCCAGTCCAAGCTGCAGAACGCCATCAGCGAGGTCACCCGCTCCCTCATCTACGCCCAGCGGGCCGAGGAGATCTACGACCTGGTGGGCGAGAGCACGCACGGCATGCTGGAGAGCCTCAACCAGCAGTTCCTCCCCGCCGTACGGCTCACCGACGTGAACATCACCCACGCCGAGCCGTCCAGCCAGGAGTACCGCATGGACCTGGCCGCCCCCGAGATGGTCCGGGTCGCCAAGGAGGCCTACACCTACGAGTACGAGCTGCAGCTGCGCAAGGAGCAGAACGAGGGCGACCTGATCAAGGAGCTGGCCGGGCTGCAGGAGACGCTGAGCGCCATTCAGGCGGAGATCGCCGGCTACCAGGCCCGCATGGACACCGCCCTCGAACGCGCCAGCCACCAGGCCAAGGCCCAGGCCAGGCAGCGCCTGGTCGAGGCGGAGTCCACGGCCAACGCCAACGCCGCGCTCCTGGAGGCGCAGGCGCTGGACATCAGGGCGCTGTCGGCCGCCGAGGCGCCCGAGATCCTGGACTACCGCTTCCAGCAGGACCTGCTGAACAAGCTCGAGTCGATCGCCACCAGGCTGCCGCAGGTGGTCCAGGTCGGCGACCAGACCGACATCGACTTCCTGGCCCTGGCCCAGCAGCTGGTGGGCGGCAAGGGCGCGGCGTTGTTCTCGGCCGAGGACATGGCCGCCATCCGCTCCAGGCTCGACGAGATCGCCTCCCGCGTGGCAGGCCGCGAGGCCGAGATCGCCGCCCTGCTCAAGAAGGCCGCCGCCGACGTGACCGTGCCCCAGGACCCGCCGGAGCCGGACGCGGACCTGGCACGCACCGTCGAACGCCTGCTGCCCGGCAAGGGGGAGATTTGATATGGCGGAGCGAACCCGACGCAGTGAGCGTAGTGGAGGCCCGACGGAGTCGGGACTCCGCGGAGTGAATGAGGAGTGGTGAGCGACCAATGACACGCGAGTTCTCGAAGATCAAGGAGTCGCTCGCCTCCTGGGGTGAGATCCGCCAGCTGCTGCGCGGCGGCGAGCAGGGGCAGCTCGTGCCGGTCGTGATCCCCAAGGACCGGCGCGGGTTCGCCTGGATGTCGCTGGTGTTCCTGGCGCTCTACTTCGCCGGCATGGCGGCGCTGACGGACCTCACGCTCATCGCGGCGTTCCTGGCACTGCTCTTCCTGCTCCTGGCGATGGTCACGATGTGGCGCAAGGCCATCATCGAGATCGAGGAGGGCACCACCGGCGTACGCAGCCGCTGGGGCGCCATCACCGGCACGCTCCCGCCGGGCCGCCACTACCTGTGGCTGCCGTGGGACCGGGTGGACGCGGTCGTCGACACCTCCACGGAGATCCCGTACTCGGCGCCGATCGTGGCCTGCCCGACGGCCGAGAACGTGCCGCTGAAGTCGATCGAGTTCTTCCTGAAGTTCAGGATCGTGGACCCCGTCGCGTTCGTGCGCACGATCGGCGCGGGCAACTTCGACCTGGTGCTGTCCAGCGCGGTGCAGGATGCGATCAGGCAGCGCAGCCGCCGGGTCAACACCGAGCGCGCGTACGACCTGCGCGGCTCCGACGTCGGCGACATGCAGGACGCGCTCAACCGCCAGCTCGGCCGCTACGGCGTGCGCATCACCGGCGCGAACATCCCCGACGTGCAGCTGCCCGACCAGTACCAGCAGCACCTGGCCACCCGCGAGAAGGTCGCCAAGGAGCTGTCGGCCTACGAGCGCGAGTGGGAGCTGACCCGAAAGCGCCGCATCGACACCCTGCTGATGGAGATCGAGCGCTCCAAGAAGACCCGTGACGCCCGCGTCGTCGAGGTCAAGGCCGCCCACAACAACGCGCGCAAGAACGTGGCGCGCATGCTGGAGGAGCAGGAGACCGAGGCGCAGCGGGTGACGTGGGAGATCGAGGCGCGTGGCAGGGCCGACCTGACCTCCGCCGAGAACGAGGCCAAGGCGCTGCGCCGGCTGGCCGAGTCGTACCGGGACAACCGGGCCGTGCTGCAGTACGAGCTGGCCCGCAAGCGCCTCGACGTGGGCGCCAAACTGGCGGAGAACGCACCCCAGGCGCTGGTCGTTCGCACCCAGCAGGGGCAGTCGGACTCCGCACTCTCCACCCTCCTCCTGGCCCAGTTGCTCCCCCGCATCTCGGGCACGGGAACAGCACAAGTGAACGGCCACACACCTTCCCCCTAGGAGAACCCCATGGTGTTCCGCAAGTTGATGGCCGCGTTCGGCGCGGGCGTCGAGGTTGACACGGTGTTGACCAACACGGGTGTGCGCCCGGGCGAGCCGCTGCGCGGCGTCGTGCACTTCCGCGGCGGCAACTCCGATTACAAGGTCGAGGGGATCTACATCGACCTGACCGCGGTGGTCGAAGTCGAGTCCGGCGACAACGAGTACAAGACGACCTACAGTTTCCTGCGCCAGCAGGTCGCGGGGACGTTCCAGCTCGCGAAGGGCGCGCAGCACCAGCAGTCGTTCGAGATCATGATGCCGTGGGAGACGCCGATCAGCGCGATCGCCGGGCACCCGCTGCACGGCATGAAGCTGGGCGTGCAGACGGAGCTGGCGCTGGCGGGCGCGCTCGACAAGGGCGACCTCGACCCGCTGTTCGTCAGCCCGCTGCCGGTCCAGGAGCACGTCATCGGCGCGCTCGACCGGATGGGCTTCCACTTCAAGAAGGCCGACCTGGAGCGCGGCACGCTGTACGGCTCGACGATGCCGTTCTTCCAGGAGATCGAGTACTACGCCGGCGGGCAGTGGCGGAAGTACTTCAACGAGCTGGAGCTGACGTTCATCGCCGGGCCGCGGCAGATGGACGTCATCCTGGAGGCCGACAAGCGAGGTGGCTTCCTGACCTCCAGCCACGACGCCTACAACCGGTTCACGGTCCGCTACGACGACCCGCCGAACTCGGCGGACGCCGTCCTGCAGCGGGGCCTTGAGCAGATGGCCCGCCACCGCGGCTGGTTCTGATGGGCTCGTCCTCCCGCCGCAAGCGGGAGGAACCGCCCGTCGTCACGTCGCTGCCGGCCGAGGAGCTGGAGCGGCTGACGGTCGGGCCCACACCGTCGTGACGGCCAGGAGGTGGCCGCTGACGCCCAAGAGGGACGGCTCGGACTCCAGGCGACGGGCGGCGTCGAGCAGCAGCTCGCGCCGCTCGTCGTCGTCCAGCCAGTCGTCGACGTCGCCGTAGAGCCAGAAGGCGCCCTCCAGGCCGTAGCGGCGCGGCTCGGGCAGGCCGGCGTCGGCGAACTCCCCCACGATCTCGTCGGGGTCGTGGAGGTAACCGCGGAATCCCTCCGCCCGGGGCGAGATCATCACACCGGTCTCCATCGCGTGGTATTCGGCCGCGCGCTGCTCCTCGCGGATGAGGTATCCGTGGTAGACGCTGTCGTGGAGGGCGGCGTACCGGCTGATGAACGCCACCGCGACCAGCCCACCCGGACGCACGGCGCGGCGGGCCTCCGACAGGGCGCGTAGCCGGTCGGCGCGGTCCGGCAGGTGGTAGAGCGGCCCCAGTAACAGCGCCACGTCCGCCTCCCCGTCCGGGACCGGCAGGTCGCGGGCGTCGCCCAGGCGCGAGGTCACGCCGGGGAGCGCCGACGCCTCCCTCACGTGCAGCGGGACAGGGTCGATCAGCTCGACCTCATACCCCTCCTCCGCCAGCCATTCGGCGTGCACGCCCGTGCCGCCGCCGACGTCGAGCACCCGGGCGGGCGCCGGCGGGAGCGTGCGGCGCAGCACGTCCCGCGTGCGCAGGAACTCCAGCCGGTTACGGCCGTGCCGCAGCCTGGTCAGCTCACCGCCGCGCTCGTAGTATCCGAGCACGTCAGGATCCAAGATCATGCCCAGGGATCCTACCGAGCGGCCCTCATCCGGCTCGAGGCAATATTCCCCGGCACCTTTCGCCACGTGATCGTTCTCTGGTGGTCGCGTGGCATGGTCGTTACCATGACCTCGGGAACTGACTGATCGTCGAACGGCGGGGCGAGCGATGGCACGGTTCATGGCGGCGATGAAGCGGGTCGCCCCATGGGCGGCCCGGAACGCCGACGGCGCCATCGCGCTCGGCCTGGCCATCGTGGTCGGCGTGCTCGGCATCATGCCGCACGAGATCTTCGGCCCGAAGGGCGAGGACGTCCAGCGCCAGCTCGTGACCGCCGCGACCCTGGTCATCCTCGCGCTGGTGGCCACCGCGCTGCTGCGCGACCGCGCCCGTCAGGCGCCCGTCGAGAAGACGATCACCTCGGGCGTGCTGGCCGAGCTGCCGGTGCGGCTGGCCCGCCTGGAGCAGATCGAGACGCTGGCCCACAGCACCCGCCGGGCCCTGGACACGCTGCAACTGGTACGGGTGCTGGGCAGCAGGCAGGAGATCGCCCAGTCGCACGCCGAGGCACGCAAGGACACCGCCAGATGGAGCTTCAAGGGCGGCACCGGCACCTACATGCGCGCGGTCACCCTCCCCGAGTGCGTGGCCGCGGCCCGGAGGGACAAGCGCCATCTCACGATCAGGATCGAGGTGATCGACCCGTCCGACGCCGAGGTGTGCGAGACGTACGCTCACTACCGCCGCTCGTTGTCCGACGTGCCCGACGGCACCGGCGAGACGTGGACGACCGACCGGGTCAGGAAGGAGTCGTACGCGACGATCCTGGCCGCCTTCTGGCACCGGCAGCGCTACGGCCTCCTCGACATCGCGGTGGGCCTGTCGCGGACGATGACGACGTTCCGCTGGGACCTGTCCACCACGCGCCTGATCATGACGGTCGAGGACCCGAACATGGCGATGACGGCGCTGGCGGGCACGTTCTACTACGAGAACTGCGACACCGAGCTGCGGCTCAGCTTCGAGCAGGCCCGGCGGGTGCCCCTGGAGATGTACAAGAAGGCGCCGCTGAGCGACGAGCCCACCATCGAGGAGGTGCAGGAGTTGTTCGAGCGCATCGGGATGCCCCTGCCCAAGTCCTACAACGGCCACGACGTCGTGGACATCGCCCGCAAGGCGTTGCGTGCCGTGGATCCTTATGGTGGGCCATGAGCTACCACGCCGTGCACCAGCTGTTACGCGAGGGCCGGGGCAGGTCGTGGGCTCTCGGGGCGCTGGCGGGCCCGGTGACCGCGGTGCGCCACCCGCTCGGGTTCGTCTGCCTGCCGCTGGAGCGGGACGGCGGCGAGGGGGTATGCCTCCACCTGTGGTCCGACTCGCTCGCGCACGCCCAGAGCACCACCTCGCAGATCCACTGCCACAGCTGGGACCTCGTGAGCCATGTGCTCTACGGCCAGATGCGCAACGTGCACGCGGTGGTCACCGACGCCGGCGCCGACGCCACCCACCGGGTGTTCGAGGTCGTCAGCGGGACCGACGGCGACCGCATCTCGCCGACCAGCCGCACCGTGCGGCACGCGACCGGCCTGGTGGAGGTCTTCGGCCCCGGCGACACCTACACGCTGCCGTCCGGCCGCTTCCACAGCAGCGTCGTCCCCGAGGGCGGCGAGGCGGCCACGATCGCGCTGGGCCGCGGCCGGCCCGGCAGCCGCGACCTGTCGCTCGGCCCACTGGGCGCCGGGCCGCACCAGGTGTCCAGGCAGCCGCTGGACCGCGACGAGACGGCCCTGGCCGTACGACTGATCACCGCGCACCTGACCTGAGAGGCACCTGATGGATCTGGACCACGCTCGCACGGTCGCCGTCGAAGCCGCCGAGGCCGCCGGGGCCCTGCTCCTGGAGGGCACCCGGGGCGCTGTCGGGGTGCGCGCCAAGGGCGGGGCGGGCGACGTGGTCACCGATCTCGACCTCGCCTCGGAGAAGCTGCTGCTGGAGCGCATCCTGACCGCCTATCCCTCGCACTCGGTGATCGCCGAGGAGTCAGGGCTGGTCGGGGACGCGGGCGGCGAGTGGACGTGGCTGGTCGACCCGCTGGACGGCACCAACAACGTGGCGATCGGGCTGTCGGCGTTCGTGGTGGGGGTGGCGCTGTGCCGGGACGGGCTGCCGGTGCTGGGCGTGGTGCACGATCCGGTCTCCGCCCACACGTGGTCGGCCGTCAGGGGGCGCGGCGCGCTCTCGTCCGAAGGGGTGCGCCTGGCGCCGCCGTACGCGCCGCGCCCGCACGGGCCGCTGCTGGCCTGGACCCAGGGGCACGGGGTGAGCAGAGACGACGCGACCGTACGCGCGCT
Source organism: Nonomuraea polychroma (assembly GCF_004011505.1). Lineage (NCBI taxonomy): Bacteria > Bacillati > Actinomycetota > Actinomycetes > Streptosporangiales > Streptosporangiaceae > Nonomuraea > Nonomuraea polychroma. The sequence continues at coordinate 2,189,711 of NZ_SAUN01000001.1, read as the reverse complement.
GAAGCAGGCTCTGGAGCTCAACGCGCGCAGGGTGCTGCAACTGTGGGCGCCGCTGTTGTCGTGGGCGATGCTGGCGCGCGGCGACATCGACGGCATCGTCGGCTACCGGGCCGAGCTGGTGGACCTGCCGGCGGGCGCGCTGCTCGCCCAGGAGGCGGGCATCGAGATCAGGACGTTCGACGGCGGCCCGTTCGAGGCGTGCATCGACACCACCCCCGAGCAACGCAGCTTCGTGGCCGCCCACCCGCGCGCAATCCCCGGACTCCTCGCCCTTCTCCACTGAGGAAAAGTGCACAGAAATTGTGTGTCGAATGTCGATGAGTTCCGCCGCCGTTCGACGTCTCTTTAGAGGGAGCCGGACAACGGCACCGTGTGAGAGGAGCCCGACATGATGACCACGACCGAGCTGGCGCAGGTGCTCTTCACGACCGCCCTGCAGCCGTCCGACGAGCTGTCCCCGTACCAGATCCGCGAGGCCGTGGACGAGCGGCTGTGCGCGTGCGGCGGCGACTCCGGGTGGTGCGCGGCGTACGTGGCGCAGGAGGCCGGCGACCACCCCGAGACGTACGTGATGCGGATGCGCTGGGCGCTGAACGCCGTCGCCGGCGCCTACGCGCTGGCCGCCGCGTGAAGCTCATAACGCGACCAGCGCCCACACCGTGGCGAGCAGACCGACGACGGCCAGCCCGGCGCCGGTGAGCAGGAAACGCCGCATCGGCACCTTGACGCCGTGGCGGCGGCACGACTCGAACCACAACAGCGTGGCCAGCGACGCCCACGGCGTCACGACCGGGCCCACGTTGGTCCCGACCAGCAGGGACAGTAAACGGTCCCGCTCGGCGGCCGGGATGACGGTCTCGACGGCCTGGTAAGCGGGCAGGTTGTTGATCAGGTTGGACAACCCGGCGCCCACGGCGGCCGTGCGGTAGGGATCGCCCTCGGTGCCGATCATCCACGTCATCAGGTCCGACAGGCCGTTCCTGCTCAGCATGGGCACCACCAGGAACAGCCCGGTCACGAAGATCACCAGCTGCCACGGGAACAGGCTCCACGTCAAACGCTCACGAGCGCGCACCAGGAAGGCTCCCAGCACGATCGCGGCGGCCGCGGTGGCGGCGACGGCCACGTGCGTCTCGAGCAGCAGCAGGACGATGAACAGCAGGCACCCGGCCGACGCCACGCCGAACAACACCCGGTCGGCCACCGGCTCCAGCAGCGGCGGCGTGTAGCGCAGGTCGCGCCGCTCGCCGCGACGCCAGAAGAACACCCACAGGAACACCATCGTCACGGCGATGGAGACGATCTGGGGTGCCCACATGCGGGCCGCGAACTCCTGCGCGTCCAGGCCGATCTTCTCCATGCCGAGGAGGTTCGTCAGGTTGGACACCGGCAGCAGCAGGCTCGCCGTGTTGGCCAGCCAGATCGTGGTCATCGCCAGGGGAAGGGCGGCGATGCGGGCCTTGGGGGCCAGGGCGAGCATCACGGGGGTGAGGAGCACCGCCGTGGTGTCCAAGTTCAGAAATATCGTGACAAAAGACGCGAAAGCCGTACAAAGAAAGAACAGGGCGGCGTAGTTGCCGCGGCCCAGCACCGCCATCCGCGCCGCGATGGCGTCGAAGACCTGGGCCTCCTTGGTCAGCTCGGCCAGCACGATGACGGCGACGAGGAAGATCAGCAGAGGCCCGATGTCGTCCAGGCTCTCAGCCGCGGCCTCCCAGGGCAGCAGCCCGACCGGCACCGAGACCACACCCAGAACCAGCAGCCCGATCCTGATCCAGTCGAGCACTCCGAAACGCCGCCACACCCGTCGATGATCGCACATGGCCTGCAAAACGCCGACGCAGCAAGGGATACTGAGCGGCATGGCGCGTGACGGCAGGCCGACCGACATCTTCGTCAGCTACTCCCCCGCCGACACGGCGTGGGCCACGTGGATCGCCTGGGAGCTCGAGGCGGCGGGCTACAAGACCATGATCCAGGCGTGGGACTTCGTGCCGGGCACCAACTTCATCGACTTCATGGACCGAGGCGTCAGCGAGGCGCAGTTGGTGGTGGCGGTGCTCTCGCGCAACTACCTGACCTCCCGGTACGGCCGGATGGAGTGGCAGGCGGCGCTGCGGGCCGATCCGGACAACCCCTCCAACAAGCTCGTCACGATCCGGATGGAGGACGTCCAGCTGGAGGGCCTGCTGTCCACGATCACCTGGGTCGACCTGCTCGGCGTCACCGACCCGGGACAGGCCAGGGCGTTACTGCTGGGCCGGGTCAGGGAGGCGCTGGCGGGCCGGGCCAAGCCCGAGGCTGCGCCGGCGTTCCCCGACGGCTCCGGCGTGCCGGCGGCAGCGCCGACGCTGCCGCCGCCCGGTGAGCGGGCAAGGGCGCGCCGCGCCCCGGTCACGGCTCCCAAGTTCCCGCCCGCGGCGAGCTCCGAGCGCGGGCGGGAGTCGATCAGCGTCCTGCACATCGGCGGCCCGCGGTTCGGCCGCGCGCTGCCCGACCCGGGCGACCCGTTCACGCCGGAGGACATGCAGGCGCGGATCTGGGCGGATCTGACCGCCATGTACGACCGGGGCATGCCCCGCCCCGACCTGATGATCGTCAGTGGTGACCTGACCGAGTCCGGCAGCCTGGGGCAGTTCGGGCAGGCGACGCGGTTCGTGACCGACCTGCGGCTGCTGATCGGGCTGGAGCCGCACCGGCTCGTGCTGCTGCCGGGGCCGCGCGACGTCACCAAGGCGGCGGCCAACGCCTACTTCATGACGTGCGAGGCCGACGACGTGAGCCCGCAGCCTCCTTACTGGCCCAAGTGGCGGCATTTCGCCGGGTTGTTCGGCGAGGTGTATCAGGGGCTGGACGACCGGGTGTTCGACGGCGGGCAACCGTGGACGTTGTTCGAGGTGCCCGACCTGAAGGTGGTCGTGGCGGGGCTCAATTCGACGATGGCGATGAGCCATCTGGAACGGGACGCGTACGCGCTGCTGGGCGAGGCGCAGGCGGCCTGGTTCGCCGAGCGGCTGAGGCCGTACGAGGAGAGCGCGTGGTTGCGACTGGGCGCGATCGGGCATCCGCCGGGCGAGCTGAGGGACGCGCCGACGTTCGAACGGCTGCTCGCGCACCGGCTCAACCTGCTCTTCCACGGCGGAGCCCTGGAGGCCGCCGAGGGGCGGATCGCCGCGCCGCGGGCCGGGCGGCACCAGGTCGTCGAGATCACCCCGGACGGGCTGCGCACGTGGCGGCCCGACATGGGCGAGCCCGAGCCGGTGTCGTACAAGTGGCGGGCCGCGCGGGCGACGTTCACCGGCGAGGCCCCGCCCGCCCCGTCGCCCGGGCCCAAGCCGGACGAGCGCGAGCCCAGCCCGGTCGAGCTGCTCCTCGACCGGATCACCGAGGTCTGCGAGGCGCGGCACGAACGGGCCAAGATCCGCAGATTCGCTTCCCACCTCGTGGTGACCCACCCGGAGGACGGGTTCGTCCGTCAGACGATGATCGGCGCGCACGCCGGCGCGGTCACCGCGGAGGCGGCCGACGCCTTCGCCCGGCAGGCGCACGCCACCGGCCTGGCCGCCGAGCTGGTCTACCAGGGGCCGCCCGCGTCCCGTGCGGTCCGCGACGACCTCATGCGCAAGGGCGTGCGGCTGCGCAGCTTCACCGAGTTCCAGGGCCTGCTCGACCTGACCGGCTACGTCACCGAGCAGACGGCCAGGCTGACGACCGACCGCCGCTACCCGCCGGGCCTGTACGTGCCGCAGCGCTACCGCGAGCTGGACCGGCCGGGCAGCCAGGTCAGGAACGGGCTGACGGACGAGCTGATGCGCCTGCTGTCCACCGACCACGGCCGGTTCCTGCTGCTGCTCGGCGACTTCGGGCACGGCAAGACGTTCGCGCTGCGCGAGCTGGCCCGCCGCATTCCGGCCGAGCTGCCGCACCTGACGCCGGTCCTCATCGAGCTGCGTGCCCTGGACAAGGCGCATTCGGTGGACGCGCTGGTGGCGGCGCACCTGGCCAACCACGGCGAGGAGTTCATCGACCTCAAGGCGTTCCGCTACCTGCTGCGGCAGGGACGGATCGTGCTGCTGTTCGACGGGTTCGACGAGCTGGTGACCCGGCTGACCTACGACCGGGCGGCCGACCACCTGGCCACGTTGCTGGCGGCGGCCGAGGACAAGGCGAAGATCGTGGTGGCCAGCCGTACCCAGCACTTCAAGTCGAACAGCCAGGTGCTGACCTCGCTCGGCGAGATGGTGGGGGTGCTGCCGCAGCGGCGGGTGCTCAGTGTCGAGGACTTCACGCCCGACCAGATCCGCTCCTACCTGGACAAGAGGTTCGACGACGCCACCGAGGCGGTGGCCCGCATGTCACTGATGGGCGAGATCAAGGACCTCCTCGCCCTTGCGCAGAACCCGCGCATGCTGAGCTTCATCGCCGATCTCGACGCCGACCGGCTGCGTACGGTGGCCGGAGCCCGCCACACGATCAGCCCCGCGCTGCTGTACGAGGAGATCCTCGGCTCGTGGCTGGCGTTCGAGGAACGCCGGGCCAGAGTGCCCGGCTCGGCGACGGCGCTGACCGCCGAGGAGCTCCTGCGGGTGGTGACGGCGCTGGCGCTGCGACTGTGGGAGTCCGGGGAGTCGCTGCTCGGCGTGGACGAGCTGACCGAGATCGGCGAGACGCTGACCGACCTGGCCGGCGGGCACCTGTCGGCCGAGCACGCCGCCCACGCGATGGGCTCGGGCAGCCTGCTCGTGCGGACCGAGGAGGGCATGTTCGGGTTCATCCACGCGTCGGTCATGGAGTGGCTGATCGCCCGGCACATCGCGCGGGACGACGTCACGCTGCTGTCCCGCAGGCCGCTGTCGGCGCTCACGGTGGAATTCCTGTGCGACCTGGCCGACGTGCGGGCGCTGCGCGCGTGGGTGGCGGACCCGCCCGCTGACGACGTGTCCCGGGCGAACGCCGTCAAGATCGCGGCCCGGCTGCGCACCCCCGCCCGCGCCGACCTGCGCGGCGCCAGCCTCAAGGGCGAGGACCTGTCGGCCAGGGACCTGCGGGAGGTCGACCTGACCGGTGCGGACCTGTCGGAGGCGACGCTGGCGGGCACCAACCTGTCCAGGGCCGTCCTCCGCGACGCCAAGCTCACCGGGGCGCGGCTCGACGGCGCGGTGCTGACCGGGGCCGACCTGACCGGCGCGGACCTGTCGGGGGCGCGGCTGGCGCAGGTGGACCTGAGCGACGCGGCCGTCGAGGGCGCCCGCTGGCACCGCGCCTCGCTGATCAACGTGACCGGCACGCTGCCGCGCCTGCCCGGCGCGGCGGTGGTGCCGGGGCAGCCGGTGGAGGTGGAGTTCGCGCCGGCCGCGATCGGTGTCCCGTACGGCTACCACTTCCAGACCACCCGCCTGCCCGAGCCGGTCGCCTACAGTCCGGACGGCGCCACGATCGCCATCGGCAACGAGGACGGCAGCGTGCTGCTGTGCGCCGGCGGCGCGCCCGTGCGCACGCTGCAGGGGCATCGGGGCCGTGTCTACGCGGTCACCTTCGCGGGCGACCTGCTGGCGACCGGCGCGAGCGACGGCGCCGTGCTGTTGCGTGACGCACTCACCGGGGAGCTGCGGCACACGCTGACCGGTCACGCCGACGGTGTCTGGCCGGTGCGTCTGAGCCCTGCCGGCGACCTGGTGGCGGCCGGCGGCGGGGACGGCGTCGTGCGCGTGTGGGAGACCGCCACCGGACGGCGGGTCCACGAGCTGGACGGGCACGAGGCGCCGATCTACACGGCGGCGTTCGTCCACGGGGCGCTGGTGACCGGCGACGCCGCGGCTGTGGTGCGGGTCTGGGACCTGGCGTCCGGGCGGATGACGCGCACGCTCGACGGCCACCACGGCAAGGTCTACCGCGTGCTGGCCGCCCCCGACGGCCGTCTGCTGGTCACCGGCGACGAGGCAGGCGTTCTCAGGGTGTGGGACACCGCCACGTGGGAGCTGCGGCACACGCTGACCGGCCACCAGGGCAGCATCTACTGCGTGGCGTTCTCGCCCGACGGCTCGCTGCTGGCCTCCGGCGACACGGCCTGCAGCGTCCGCCTGTGGGACCCGGTGGGCGGCGTGGCACGCGGGGTGGTCACCACGCATCCGGCGTTCGTCTACCACGTGGCCTTCAGCCCGGACGGCCGCACTCTGGCGAGCGGTGACTCCAGTGGCGTGATCAGGCTGCAGCCGGTGGACGGCGGGCAGCGGGTGGAGTTGTCCGGGCACCGCAGCTCGGTCTGGCCGTTCGCCTACCGTCCTGACGGGCGCCAGCTCGTGACGACCAGCAACGACGGCACAGTGCGGTTGTGGGACCCGGACACGGGCAAGTGCCAGCGGGTGATCCGCGGGCACGGGCGGCGGATCTCGTCGGTCCGCTTCAGCGCCGACGGCTCGATGCTGGCGACCAGCGGCAATGACGGCGTCGTGCGCGTGTGGGAGCCCCGTACGGGGCGGCGGCTGCGGGAGTTCACCGGCACCTCCGACCGGCTGATCTCCGCGGTGTTCTCCCCCGCCGAGCCGGTGCTGGCCACCTCCAGCAACGACGGCGGCGTGCACCTCTGGAACGCCACCACCGGCGACTACGCGCGCGAGCTCAACGCCGAGACCGACCATGTGTGGGCCGAGGCGTTCAACCCCGACGGCACCATGATCGCCACGGCCAACGACGACGACAGCGTCAAGATCTGGAACCGGCCGACCGGACGGCTGGCGGTCAACCTGATGGACCACCGCGGGCGTGTGCGCTCGATCGCGTTCAGCCCGGACGGCGTGTACGTGGCCACGGGCTGCGACGACAAGCTCGTCCGCATCTGGCACGTGGCGTCAGGCGGCCGGGTGGCGACCCTCGAGGGGCACACCGACCGGGTGTACGCGGTGGCGTTCTCCCCTTCCGGGCGTCATCTGGCCAGCGCCGGCAACGACGGCCGGGCCATGGTGTGGGAGCTGCGGCCGAGCCAGCCCTGGCAGCCGCGGCTGCTCCACACGCTCGAGGGGCACGACGGGCGGCTGTGGAGCCTGGCGTTCAACGCCACCGGCGACCGCCTGGCCACGGGGGGCGACGACCTGGTGGTGCGGGTGTGGGAGACCGTCGGCGGGCGGCTGCTGCACGAGCTGGCCGGGCACGCCCGGCGGGTCTGGTCGCTGGCCTTCAGCCCTGCCGCCGATCTGCTGGCCAGCGCGGGAGACGACGGTGTGGTGATCCTCTGGGAGGGAGGCGAGCGGCGGGCGACGCTGCTCGGGCTGCCCGAAGGGTGGGCGGCGCTGGCGCCCGACGGCCGCTACAAGATCCATGGGGCGCCGGCCGGGCAGTTCTGGCACGTCATCGGGATGTCGCGGTTCGAGCTGGGCGAGCTGGACCCGTACCTGACGACGGTGCGTCAGGTGCCGCTCGACTCCCCGTTCTGACAGCGGGCGACCGCGCGGGGCCGTGAATGTGGAAAGATCCTTCTCGCAATCGTGTCGGTTGGGCCGAGCAGCACGAAGGGGATCGCGGATGGCTTCCTGGCGTGGGCGGGCGCGGCCGGTCAAGATCGCTGTCGTCCTGGCCGGCGTGGCCAACCTGGTGGTGGCGGGGATCCTGATCGGCACCACGGGCTTCCGCGCCACGCTCGACCCCGTTCCCGACCGGGCTGTGGACCGGACCCCGCGTCCTGCGGCGGCCCTCAGCCGAAGCCCCGCCGCCACCCCGGTCTCCAGCAGTCCCGTCCCCGTCACCCAGGCACCCAGCAGTCCCGTCCCCGTCCCGCAGGCACCCCTCGTTTCTCCCACCACCCCGTCTCCCGCCACGACGCCGGTTCTCGCCGCTCCGGCCACCAGCGCACCGGCGGCCACGCGCAGTCCGGCCGCTCCGGGGGAGATCAGGCCGCAGGGGGCGCACGTGACGCGGACCCGAGGAGCCCGGCCGCGCTCCGACCGCCCGCGTGTGGTCCGCCCCAGGAAGACGTCCGTCGTCACCCGGCACACCAGCGACTCCCTCGTGAGCGGTCCGACGACCCCGGCGGCGTCTGCCGGCGGCACGCCGACGAACTCCCCGCAGGTGTCCGGCGATGGGGCGGTCGAGGGCAACGGAGCCGGCTAGCGCTCCCGGCCACGGTGCCGATGATGCAGCGCCTGTCACCGGGGGGCGGCGTCAGCCGCGGGCGGCCCGCCTCACCAGCTCGTCCCACACCTCGCGCACCCGCGCGTCCAGCTCCTCCAGCGAGCCTTCGTTCGGGACCACGATGTCGGCGACCGCCAGCCGGTCCTCCCGGCTCGCCTGCGCCCCGATACGGGCCCTGGCGTCGGCCTCCGCCATCCCCCTGTGCTCGGCCAGCCGCCTGACGCGTACGTCGTCGGCCGCGTCCACCACGATGACCACGTCGTACATCGGCGCCAGCTTGTTCTCGGCCAGCAACGGCACGTCGTAGACGACGATCGCGTCGTCGGCGGCCTCACTCTGCAGGTGCGCCACCCGCTCCCCCACCAGCGGATGGACGATCGCGTTGAGCGCCGCCAGCCGCTCGGAGTCGGCGAAGACGATGGACCCCAGCTTCTCCCGGTTGAGCGTGCCGTCGGGATGGAGCACCTCGTCCCCGAACGTGGCCACCACCCTCGCCAGGCCAGGCGTGCCGGGCTCGACCACCTCACGCGCGATCTTGTCGGCGTCGATCACGACGGCGCCCCTGGCCGCGAGCCGCTTGGACACCTCGCTCTTACCGGAGCCGATGCCACCGGTGAGCCCAATCTTCAACACCGGGAAAGCCTATCCACCAACCGGGGCGTACAGGGTCATCATCGACGTATGACCACCACGATCCTAGGGGCGGCGCACGACCAGGCCACGGCGGTCGGTGACGACTGGGTGGGGCCGCAGCACATCGTCCTGGCCCTGCTGGCCGGGGACTCGATCGCCGCTCGCGTACTCGCCGAAGCCGGGCTCGACCGGGCCAAGGCACTGGAGTGCCTGCCTCGCCGCCGCACGAGACCCGGTCACGGGTCGGGCGGCTTCGCCAACCCGGCCTTCCACAAGCTGTACGGGGTCGCCACCGGCCTGGCGCTGGCCGCGGGCACCCGGAGCCCGGAGCCGGAGCACTGGCTGCTCGCGCTGGCCTACGAGGCGCAGGGCAGGGAGGCGACGCCGCTGCACCTGTTCGGCCTGGAGCCGGCGCGGGTGGTGGAGGCGCTGCGCCGGCACGGCGTGCTGGTGCCGCCGCTCGACCCGCCCGAGCACGTCCCCTGGCGGGGCCGGCATCAGATCGTCGTGCCCGCGAGCAGGCTCCAGCCGGTCCTCGACCGCCTCAACGCCGAGCATCCGGCGGGTTCGGAGTGGCGGTGGGGCTGGAGCTGGATCGACGACGACATGGCCCGCGCCATGATCACTGCTGAGGAGGGGATCGATCTGGCCGCGGCCTGCGCAGATGAACCATCGTCAGATGATCGTCCATCCGCTCACGATGCGTCTCCCGATAGCCGAGGCGGCGATAAAACCGCAGATTGACCTCCGACAGGTGCCCGGTGAACAGGTCGAACGCCTCGGCCTCGGGCACCTCCTCGTGCAGTGCGCTCAGCAGAGCCGTGCCCAGCCCTTGGCCCTGCCGGTCAGGGGCGACGACGAGACGGCCGACCAGGCAGGTGGTGCCGGACACCTGACCGCGTACGGCGCCGACGATCCGGCCCGCGTCGAGCGCCTTCAGCACGACGGCGGTCTCGATGACCTTCCGCAGCTGCTCCAGCGACTCGACGAGCGGCAGGATGAACGGGTCGCCGTAGAGCTGAGCCTCGCTCACGTACGCCGCCCGCTGCACGGTGAGGATCTCCCCCGCGTCCGCCGCCACCGCCCGTTCGATCATCACGCGCAGCACCCTATCCGGTCGGCGTCGCCGCGGCGGGCATGTCGGCCACGCAAACCTCAGCCCCGGTCAGCCAATGATCCGGAAAAATGCGCGGATGCCCTCCACCAGCGACTCCGGCGAGGCCATCGCCACCATGTGGCTGGGAGAATGGGCATCTCCCCAGTACACGATGTCGTTCGTGCGCTCGGCGATCCGCCGCAGCAGCGCCGGCCCGCCATGGGTGGCCCCCGACGGCACCGCGGTCTGGTCGATCGGCATGCCGGCCGCCCCTTCGTAATACGTCCACGACGACGAGCCGCCGGTCCCCGTCAGCCAGTACAGGCTGGCGTTCGTCAGCACCAGGTCACGATCGACGGGCTCGGCTTCCGATCCCCACCCGTCGAACTCCTTGAACCGCTCGACCAGATAGGCCAGCTGCGCCACCGGCGAGTCCGCGAACCCGTAGGCGAGCGTCTGCGGCCGGGCGGCGAGATACGGCCCGTAGCCACTGCCGCCGGCCATCCAATCGGTCATCTCCTTCAACTCGGCCAGCTCCTCCTCGCTCAGCCCCTCCAGCTCGGCGGGGTCCCCGGTGGGGATGCCCAGCCCGGC